>DAOUCM010000187.1:0-28890 GCA_034431895.1 Anaerolineales bacterium | reverse complement strand
GGTTCTCTTGCTGTGCGTGGCGGCTTATTGGGGGTATGCTCAGGGGCGGCCGCCGCCTGTCCCTGCGAAGCAAAAACTGTTCGACGGTGCAGCCACCTATTACCGCCGCGTGTATTACACGCCGCGCATGATGATTGCCCATGTGCTGGTCGTTGACATGAAGGCCGGAGGGGTGCGCTTGCTGGTGACGCCGCCCGATCATGCCGAAGGTCCTCCGCTCGATGCGCGCACTACCTCTCAATTCCTGGAGGAATTCGACCTGCAGATGGCCGTCAACGGCGACGGTTTCTACCCCTGGTGGTCGCATGGCCCGTTGGATTACTACCCTCAGCCCGGCGACCCGGTGACGCCCAACGGTTTTGCCGCTTCGGGTGGAAAAGTCTATGCGGAGGGGGAAGATCCCATCCTGTACGTCGGCCGCCGCAACACGCTCTCCTTTCGCCGACCGAGCAAGGTCATTCAGGCCATTGGCGGCGATCGCTACCTGGTATTGAACGGCGCGCCGCTGCCTGGTTTGGACGACAGCGTGCGCGAGCCGCGCACCGCCGTCGGCTTCAACAAGAACAGCCGCTGGCTCATCCTGGTGGTGGTGGACGGTCGTCAGCCTTTTTACAGCGAGGGCGCCACCTTTCTCGAACTGGCTAATATCCTGATTGCGCATGGCGCGCACTTCGGCATGAGCCTGGACGGCGGCGGTTCTTCTACGATGGTGATCGAGGGCGAAGACGGCCGGCCGCGGGTTCTCAATTCTCCCATTGACCAGCATATCCCCGGCCGCGAGCGAGCGGTAGCCAATCACCTGGGCGTTTATATTGGCCGTTAGTCTTGGAGCGAAAGGCGTTTCTGTGCGCGGAATCTCGATCTCGCCCGCGGTCTGATTCCCTGCGGATGAGACCTGAACCGCTAGAAGGCAATCTCCCCAATTTGCTCGAAATCTACGTCGAACAGGGCTTCTGTTTCCATCTCGGCTTCGGCAGAGTCTACCTCGCCGGCCTGGACGCCGCGCGCGCAGTACGACCTGTAGGGGCAGTAAGCGCACATTTGACGGTCTTCCGTTTGCGGGTAGGAAGAGGCGGAGCGGATTTCGTCCACCAGCCGCGTCAGCGCGTTCCAATCCCGCTGAAATTGGGAGGTATTGTACGGGAAGCGGGCAGGATGCTCGGGAAAGTCGGCGAACCAGTACACCATCTCGCATCGTTCTGGGACGATGGGCCGGCCGCCGTTCAAGTGGCTTCCTGCCGCCGCAAGCAGCGCCCGGTACACCCGCGTTTGCCAGCGGACGGCCAGCCATTCATTGCGCGGACGGCGGCGGTAGGTCTTCCAGTCGTAGATCAGCAGCCGCCCGTCGTCGGCGAACGCAATCAGGTCGTATTTGGCCGTCAGCCGAGCGTCTCCCAGCGGCGCGGACAGGGTCAACTCGGCGTAGCGCGCGTTCAGGGCCTGGAGGGCGGCGATCTCTTGCGATGCGGTGAAGTGCCGCCACCAGCGCGCCAGGTTGGGCGTGTTGGCCAGGGGCGTCAATTTTTCGGGCGGAATGCCCAAGAGAAATTGCTGCGCCAGGCGATGGAAGGCTTGCCCCTCTTTCAGGCGGCGCTCGTTTTCCAGGGCCGGCTCGGCTTCGGCAGCCGGGTAGACCAGCCTCTCCAAATAGCGCAATTGGAAGCGGCGCGGGCAATCGGCGTAATCTTGCAGGCTGGCCTGAGAGAAGGCAAAGGAAGGCGGCAGGGCGGAGGGCATGGGGACTCCAGGGTTCAGTGTTCAGTGAGCAGCGTTTCGAGCATATCCTTTGCTGCCTGAACGGAGGTCTTTGCACGTTAGATATGGGCGAACCTGAATTCGGGATAAGCCTTCGAACCGTCCCGCGAAGTACCCGCAGGGTGAAGGCTCGATTTTGCCCATATTGCTCTAAAAAGCCTTCGGGACGGTTATCCCGAACTGGCGTTCTTTATCTTCTCTTCGATCTCCTCCAGCGTTTCCTGCGCGGATTGCAGCCACGGCGAACGCAGGCGCGTGAAAATCTCGACGGCGCGGCGGGCGTGTTGTAGCGCAAGTTGCAAACTTGCGCCACGGACGCCTTGTTTGAGCAGGGCTTTGGCGATGCGCTGACAATCCCGGGCAATCAACTCCTGCCGCCCGACTTTTTCATCCAGCGCCAGGGCTTCGCGGGCGAGGGACTCGGCTTCGGCCCACTGCTCGCGGTCGAGGGCGAGCGCCGCCAGGTTGCCTGTGCAGATGGCAACGCCTTCCTGGTAATTGACTTTCTTCGCAATGCGCAAGGCTTCGCGGTAGTCGCGCTCGGCGGCGGCGTAGTCTTTGTTGGCTTTTTCCACGCCTGCCAGCGAGTTCAGCGCGATGGCGACATCTATGCTTTCGGGGGAGAGGGCGCGCCAGATCTCTAGCGTTTCGCGGTAGGCGGCGATGGCGGTGGGATAGTCCTTTTTCAAGCGGTAGCCGAGTCCGCGCAGGCGGATGGCAGTCGCTTTCTCGCGCGGGGCGCTCTCCTGCCAGTGTTCGGCGGCGCGGGCGGCGCAGGCAAGCACTTCATCGGGCTGGCCGCGGAGATAGTAGGTGTATCCTGCCCGAAAGGCCCGCCAGCCGGCGTTCTCTTTGTCGCCCGCCGCCAGGGCGCGCGCTTCGGCTTGCTCGGAAAGCCAGAGCAGGTCGTCCCAGCGGCCGGTGAAGTCGAGAAACAGGTCGAGTTGGTGGCACACCGTTTGCAGGCGGGCGTTATCGCCCGTCAGCAGGCGCGGCAGGGCGGCGGAGATGAGGTCCCATTCGGCGTCCAGCGTGCGGAAGCCGTCGTAGTTGTCCCATCCGCCGTATTGCATCGCCAGGGCGTAGGCGCGGTCGCACAGGGCGTCGCCGGTCTGGGCGACGGCTTCGGGGCGGCGGGTGCGGATGAATTTCGCTGTCAGCGGGGGGAGAACGTACGTGCGTAATTCGTAATCCGTAATCAAGATAGAACGGTCGGTCAGGTCTTCCAGGGCAGTCTCGGCGGCGCGTTCGGGCAGGCCGGTCATCTGGGCAATCCATTGGGGGCGGACGGGTTGCGTAAAGTGCGTCAGCGCCGCCAGGACTTGTGTCTCGTTTTCGGTGCAGGTTTCCAGCAGGTCGCCGAAGATGTACTCCAGCGGGTCGTTGCCTGGCGGGGCCTGCTCAATGAAGGCGCAGGCTTCGGCGATGGTGCGGCACTGTGACCCCTCCCGTCCCAACTGCCCGGCAATCCAGTGGATGAGCAGCGGGTTGCCCTGGGTGATTTCGTACAGGGCTTCGCGCTCCTTCTGCGAAGCGCGGGCGAGGCGCCGGTTGCGTTCCGCCAGATGGGCGATGAGTTGCATGGCTTCGTCGCGGCTCAGGCGGTCGAGGCGGATGATGCGCGCGTCCACATCGGTGCGGCGGCGCGAGGTGACAATGGCCTTGTTCCCTTGGGGCAGGAAGCCCAGGAACTGGAGCAGGCGCGTGCGGTCGTCTTCGGGCAGGGTTTCCAGGTTGTCGAAGATGAGCAGCGCCCGCTTGCCGGTCAGCGCCAGGCGCAGGGCGTTTGGGCGTTCTTCGGGCGGGAGTTTGGGGATGCCGTCTTCGCCCAGGGCGCGCGCCAGTTCGTCCAGCATGGCCAGGTAATCGGGACGGGTGAAGTCGGTCAGCGGCTTTTCGCCTTCCGGGGTCAGTTGGCGCACCTTGGCGGTGATGAAAATCTTGCGCTCGAAGAGGGTGTCGGGGGCGCGGTGCGCGGCTTCGATGGCCAGGGCGGTCTTGCCGATGCCGCCGGGACCGTCAATCAGCGCGCCCCAGGTGCGGGCTTCGGGCGCGAGGGCCTGGGCGATGGTCTCCAGTTCCCGGGCGCGGCCGACGAAGAAGGCGCGGGCGGGGAGGGTGTTTTTGCCCTCACCCCTGGCCCCTCTCCCGTCGGGAGAGGGGGATTCGTGTGCGTGATGTTCGGAAAGATAACGCCCAACCGAGGTGGCGATGTTGTGCGCCAGGTTGTCGGGCGTGGTGAAAAATTCGACCGGCTGGCGCTTGACCTTGCTCAAGAAGGCATCCAGTTTGGTTTGCTGGGTGTGTTCGATGAATTTCGGCGGCCAGGGATGGTTTTCGTCCACAATGAAGCCGAAGATGGGCTTGCCCAATTTTTGGGCGTGGTCGAATTCCTGCTCGGTGATGGAAATGTTCGCGCCGGCGGGGATGTAGCCGTAGCGGTGAGCGTAAATACCGACGAACAGGTCACATTCGGCAACTTCATCCAAACACGCTTTGGTTGACTCTTCGGGCCGCGCCCCAAACGCTTCCATCCAGATGACGTGCAAGCCGAGTTGCTCCAGCGCGTCGTGCGCGGCGCGGCGGTAGTCAATCAGGTCGTAGTAGGTGGAAGAGAGGAAGGCTTTCATAGCGTAGTCCTGTTGGGGGTAACCGTCAACGAATGGGGGTCACGAATGAACGAATGCGATGCGCCGGACTTCATTCGTTGTCCGTTGTCGTATTCTTCGAAATTCGGGGTTAACGATAGGCCTCTCTGCGATGCTTGATGCGATAAATGGTGATAGTTTTTGCCTTATCGTCTATGTCATAAAGTATGCGATATGTGCCAATGCGCAAAGAATAACCCGCGTTGCCTTTCAGTTTCTTTGAGTCGCTCGGACGCGGGTTTTCTTCGAGCGAATCGATGTGTTTGGAAATCAACCGCGCATAATCAGAAGAGACGGATTTCAGGTCTCTATACGCCTGTCTGCGCAGTTCAATTTTGTACATGCTTATTCCCCAGGTTCAATTCTTTCTTCGCGGTTTTCCAGGGAATCGTCTCTTCTTTCACGGCGCGGGCTTGTTTCATTTCTTCGGCGTCCTCTGTATCTTCGAGAAGCGTGATGATTTGTTCCCAAACATCCAGGTCCACGAGAACAGCGGATTGCTGTCCATCCGGGCTTACAACGAATTTTACGGAGTTGAGAATATCGGCAACTGTCATATTTCACCTTGCAAGGCAATTATACTCTTTCCCTGCGCGGCTTTGCAGTGGGCAATCAGGTCGTTGTAGGTTGAAGAGAGAAAGGCTTTCATAGCATAGTCCTGGCATGTTTTGGGTGAACCCGTTCACGAATTGGGGGTCGCGAACGCACGAATGAGGCGTGATATTCGTTTATTCGTTGGTCAATTCGTTGATGGTTTCCCTGTCTCTGAGTCCCATCAAATACAGAATCCCATCCAATCCCAAAGAAAGCGACTGCTTGACTGCGGCTTTGACAATCGGCTTGGCGCGGAAGGCAATGCCTAGTCCTGCTATGCTGAGCATGGGCAGGTCGTTTGCGCCGTCGCCAACCGCGATGACTTGTTCGAGGGAGATGTTTTCTTTTTGGACAATACGGGTGAGTAATTCTGCCTTTCTGTCTCCGTCCACCACCTCGCCGCTGATTCGCCCGCTGACGACGCCGTTTTCGATCTCGAGGTCGTTGGCGAATACATAGTCAATGCCGAAACGCTTTTGCAGCACACGGCCAAAGTACATGAAGCCGCCGGACAGAATAGCGGTTTTGTAGCCGAGCCTTTTCACCGTGTTGAGTAGCCGTTCCGCGCCTTCGGTGAGCGGGAGCGTGCCAGCGACCTCCTCCAGCGCGGATTCGGGCAACCCCTTGAGCAACGCCGCCCGTTCGGTGAGACTGCGCTTGAAATCCATCTCTCCGCGCATGGCGCGTTCGGTGATTGCAGCAACCTGTTCGCCTACGCCGGCCCGTTTCGCCAGTTCGTCGATCACCTCGGTTTGAATCAAGGTGGAGTCCATGTCGAAAGCGAGCAGGCGGCGGTGACGACGAAAGACGTTGTCTTGCTGGTAGGCAATGTCCACGTCCAATTCATTGGCTAGTTTCATGAAATCGCTGCGCAGGCTGGTCAAGTCTGCGACCGGGCCGCGCAGGGAGAATTCGATGGCAACCTGACTGTTGTTACCGAGAGATTCGAGTGGAATTCTGCCTGATAAGCGGTTGATTTTGTCTATGTTCAGGCCATAAGATACGACCACCTCGGCCAGACGGCTGATCTGATATGCCGTGATTTTCCGCGCCAGTAATGTGACAATATGCCGCGGCTTTCCCTGCCGCCCTACCCAGCCTGCGTAACTTGCTTCGTTGATGTGCAAGAAACGAACCGCTAGATTGCCCAGTTCGGCAATCGTGTGTTGAACGGCTTCCTGAACGACCTCCACCCCAGCGGCATGTCCGGAGATGTCTACCAACATACCGAGTGAAAGCGCATCGTGAATGACTGCCTGACCGATGTCCAGCACGTTCGCATTGAACTTTGCCAGCGTTCGCGTGACCGCCGCAGTGATGCCGGGCCGGTCTACGCCGGTGATACTGATGAGAATGAGTTCTTTCAAAGTTTCCTCGCTCGTTCCATTATACCCGCCTTCCTTGTGGTATATTTGCCCGCATGTCTCACATCCCTGCCTCACGGAGTACCCCGCATGTCTCGCGTCATCAACCCTGATTCCGCCGGAAAAGAACGCACCCGCCTGACCAAAGCCATCGTCGCTGCCATCCGCGAATTGGCGCGGCAGAACGAGCCGAACGCCACAGCGCGCGACCTGGCCGCTTTCATTGCGCTGGCTTTGGAAGACATCGCCGCCGGCATAGACGCCTCGGTAGCCGCCTGGGAAAAACGCGACTACTGGGTCAAAGCCGACCGCTTCCGCATGGAATGGGCCTGGACGGCTTCCTTGGGGTCGAAGATGAAAGAGGCCCTTCTGAGCGACGATTGGGCCGCTGTCGCCCTCCTCTCGGCGCAGGTTGCGCAGAAACTGGGCAAGGTCGAAGTGTCGCAAAACCATCGCCTGGGGACGCCCTGGGTAGGCGCGTGGGCGCAGTTGCGCCATCGTCCATAGGATGGGGCATCCGCGCAGGGGGAAAGGGAAATCTGCATAGCGCGGCCTCCCGCCGCAGCGATACTGGCGTCGCTTGGAAGATTTGCTTGATCAGCCTCATCGAAGGATGACAATCGTCACTTGTCGGCCGGGCTGTTTGCTATTACAATGAACTTGTTTGCGAAGACGCACCTTTTCAAACGAATGACGAGACAGGTTCCTCTCCCCCCGGATGGGAAGGTTCAATGGCGAAGCCGGTGACTCGCAAGAGAAGTCCGGCGCTGTCGCGCAACTGTAGGTTCCACACGACCACTGCTCACTGATCACTGGTTACTGATCACTGGTTACTGGTCACTGGAACAAGCCAGGTCGCCCGCCTGCCTCGGTATCCACAAACCTCGCAGAAAGGAGGTGGAATACGCCCTCGAACGTCTTTTTTCCTCCCCTGTCCGCAAGGCAGGGGAGTTCGATTCTATCCTTTTAGGAGATTACTCATGCTTCGCAAGATATTCTATGTGACCCTTTTGCTGGCCCTGCTGTTGACCGGCTGCGCCCCCGCTTCGCAACCGACCGAGCCGCCTGCTCCCGTTTCGACGCCGCTCCCGCCCACCGAGACGGCTGTCCCGTCCCCCGCCGCGCAAGAGATCACCTTCACCGATGACCTCGGCAACCCTGTCACCTTGACCGTTCCCGCCCAGCGCATCGTGTCCCTGGCTCCCTCGGTCACCGAATCCCTCTTTGCCATCGGCGCCGGCCAGCAAGTCGTTGGGCGCACCGATTACTGCAACTACCCCGAAGAAGTCTTGTCCCTGCCCAGCATCGGCGGCTTCTCAGCGGAATCCATCAGCGTGGAAACCATCCTCTCCCTCGAACCCGACCTGGTCATCGGCGGCTCTACCTACCAGGCAGATGTCATCCAAGCCTTGCAAGATGCGGGCGTCCCTGCCTTCGTCAGCCAGCCCGAAACCCTGGCGGCGCTCATGGACGCTTTGACCTTGTTCGGACAAATCACAGGTCATGAAGAAGAAGCCGCCGCCGTCGTCAGCGACATGCAATCCAAAGTGGACGCCGTCAAGACCGCCGTATCCGCCGTCCCTGCCGAGCAGCGCCCGACCGTCTTCTACGAAGTCTGGCACGAACCGCTCATGTCTGCCAACGGCAAGACCTTCGTCGGCGAGTTGATTGAACTGGCGGGCGGCGTCAACATCTTTGCCGACCTGCCCGACCCATATCCCACCGTCAGCGTCGAGCAAATTGTGGAGGCGGACCCGCAGTTCATCATCGGCCCCAGCAGTCACGGCGACCAGATGACCGCCGAAGTCATCGGCGCGCGCGAAGGCTGGGAAAACCTGAGCGCTGTCAAGAACAATGCCATCTACATCGTGGACGGCGACATCGTTTCCCGCGCCAGCCCGCGCATCGTCCTCGCGCTGGAAGAAATCGCCAAAATCCTGCACCCCGATTTGTTCCAATAACCTTTTGACCGTCCCGAAGGCTTTTTGCGCAAGCCATACAAAGGCCGCATTGAGCCTTTGGGACGCTTGAATTTTTATGACCCGCGCCGCCTGGATTTTCCCCGTTTTGACCGTCCTGCTCCTCGCCCTCAGCCTGCTCAGTTTGGGGCTGGGCGCGGTGAACATTCGCCCCTCTGAAACGCTGGCCGCCTTGAGCGGGAATCCTGTCAAGCCGTCTCACGCCTCCATCCTGTGGGACTTCCGCGTCGCCCGCGTCTTGCTGGTCATCCTGTGCGGTTCTTCCCTGGCTTCGGCAGGGGCGGCGTTTCAAGGACTGTTCCGCAATCCCCTGGCCGACCCGTACATCGTCGGCGCCTCGGGCGGCGCGGCGCTGGGCGCAACCCTGGCGGTGGTCTTCGACCGCGCTGTGCCAATCGGCATGGCGGGCTTCCTCGGCGCGTTGGCGGCAGTGATGGTGGTCTATGCCATTGCCGAAGCCAGCAATTTTGGCTCGGTGGTGTCCCTGCTGCTGGCGGGCGCGGCCATGAGTACCATGCTTTCGGCCATCGTCTCCCTGCTTTTGATTTTGAGCGACGAAGTGCTGCACGAAATCTTCGCCTGGCTGATGGGCGGATTTTCGGGACGCAGTTGGTCGCACCTGACGCAAGCCGCCCTCCCCGCCCTGTTGGGGCTTGCCGTCACCCTGCCCATGTCGCGCGCGTTGGACGCCCTCTCGGCGGGCGAATCCAGCGCCGAAGCCCTGGGCCTGGACTTGCGCCGCGCCCGTTTGCTGGTGGTCATCGGCGCGAGCCTCTCTACGGCGGCGGCGGTCTCTGCCAGCGGCATCGTCGGCTTCATCGGGCTGATTGCCCCGCACGTGGCGCGGAGATTGGTCGGCGCGTCGCACGCGGCGGTCATCCCTGCTTCCATGCTCGTGGGCAGTCTGTTGCTGCTCGTTGCCGATGACCTGGCGCGCACCCTGGCCGCCCCGTTCGAATTACCCGTCGGCGTCTTCACCGCCTTGCTCGGCGGACCCTTTTTCCTGTTCCTGCTCCGACGCGGACAGAAGGAGTTGTGATGTTGCTTTCTGCCCATTCCCTCACGCTCAGTTACAACGGCCATCACGTGGTTCAGGACTTCAACCTGTCCATTCCTGAGCGCGCGATTGTCGGGCTGGTCGGCCCCAACGGTTCGGGCAAGACCACCATCCTGCGCGCGCTGGCGGGCTTGATCGAACCCCGCGCAGGGATGGCGCTCATTCAGGGCAAACCCGCTTCCCGCCTGGACAAACGCCTGCGCGCCCGCAAGATTGGCTGGGTGCCGCAGCAGGAAAGCGCCGCCTGGCCCCTCACCGTCGCCGAAGTCGTCCGCCTGGGACGCGCGCCGCATCGCGGCTGGCTGATGCCCTTCACCGCCGAAGACATGAAAATCGTCGAATGCGCCCTCGCCCGCGCCGACTTGCTCGATTTGAAAGACCGTCCCGTCAACAAGTTGTCGGGCGGGGAATTCCAGCGCGTCTTGATTGCCCGCGTGTTGGCGCAAGAACCCGAAGCCCTGCTGCTCGACGAACCCACCGCCAGCCTCGACATCCATCACCAAATCCAGGTCCTCGACCTCGTGCGCGGACTGGTGGACGAAAAAGGTCTCTCCGTTGTCATGGCGCTGCATGACCTGAATCTGGCCGTCCGCTACTGCGACCAGTTGGTCTTGCTGCACAACGGACGGCAGGTCAGCGCGGGCGCGCCTGAAGAAGTGTTGACCCCCGACAATCTGCGCGCTGTCTTTGGCGTCGAAGCCCGCCTCTACCGCGATCCCTGGGGCGCCTGGGCGGTCAGCGTGCAGTAAAACTGACCGTCCCGAAGTTTTTTTCAACCTTTGGGACGGTTCAAAAGGAAAACAGAATGCCCGACAAAAAAGGTTTGCTCATCGTCCACACCGGCGACGGCAAGGGCAAGTCCACCGCCGCTTTTGGAATGCTGCTGCGCGCCTGGGGACGCGGCATGAAGGTTTGCGTCATCCAATTCATCAAGTCCGAGACGGGCAAATGGGGTGAAGTGAAAGCCGCCCAAAAGATGGGTATCGAATGGCTGACCACCGGCGACGGCTTCACCTGGCTCTCGAAGAACATGGACGAAACCATCGCCCGCGCCCTGCACGGTTGGAAACTGGCGCAGGAAAAAATCAGCAGCGGAAACTACGACTTGATTCTGCTCGATGAATTTACTTACCCGCTTCATTACGGCTGGCTGGATACCGCTGAAGTCTTGGACTGGCTCGCCGCCAACCGTCCGCCGGGCTTGCATCTTGTCATCACGGGACGATACGCCCCCGAAGCCTTGACCCAAGCCGCCGACCTGGTGACGGAGATGAAACTGGTCAAACATCCCTACCAGCAGGGCATCAAGGCGCAGGCTGGCATTGAGTTTTAGCGTCATGAATATGCCCCGTTTCGTGTTGGCCGCCCCCTCCAGCGGCAGCGGCAAGACCACCCTGGCCGTTGGCTTGATGTCTGCCTTTTCGGAGCGTTTGACCGTGCAAGCCTACAAGGTCGGGCCCGACTACATTGACCCCGGCTATCACGCCGCCGCCACAGGCCGTCCCTCGCGCAACCTGGATACCTGGATGATCCCGCCCGAGCGCGTGAAAGAGTCCTTCGCCCGCAGCGCGGTCAGCGCAGACCTTTGTATCATCGAAGGCGTGATGGGTCTCTTCGACGGCTACGATGGACGCAGCGAAGCGGGCAGCACGGCGGAAGTCGCCAAGTTGCTTTCCGCGCCTGTCGTGCTGGTCATTGACGCGCACAGCATGGCGCGTAGCGTGGGAGCGGTGGCGCTCGGCTTTCGTCAGTTCGACCCGCAGTTGAACCTGGCGGGCGTCATCCTCAACAACGTCGCAAGCGCGGCGCACGCCCAATGGGTCACGGAAGCAGTCCAATCGGTCGGTTCGAGCGTGTTGGGATGCGTCCCCCGCAGCCAGAATCTAGCCGTCCCGGAGCGTCATCTCGGTCTCTACATGGCGGGCGAGCGGATGGCGGCCACGCAAACGTTCATCGAAACGGCGAAGGAAGTCGTCCGCCAGAACATGGATTTATCTGCCCTCGAAGCGTTGGCGCGAACCGCCCCTAAAATTGAACTGCGAAGTCTTATCATCCCCGAAGGGAACCTTACTTCGGGAGATGTGCGCATCGGCGTTGCCCGCGACGAAGCCTTTTGCTTCTACTACGAAGATAACTTCGACCTGCTGCGCGAAGCGGGCGCGGAACTGGTTTTCTTCAGCCCGCTGCATGACCCTGACCTGCCTCCCGCCCTGAGCGGACTCTACCTGGGCGGCGGCTACCCCGAACTGTACGCGGCGCAACTTGCGGAGAATGCGCCCATGCGCGCGGCGTTGAAATCCGCCATCGAGTCGGGAATGCCAACCTACGCCGAATGCGGCGGCTTGATGTCGCTGGCGGAGACCTTTGTGGACGGGGCGGGCGTCGCGTACCCTATGCTGGGCGTCCTGCCTGGCTTCACCCGCCTGACGGGTCAACTCAAAATGGGCTACCGCGAAGTCGTTGCCTTGCAGTCCACGCCGCTGTTGGGCAAGGGCGAAACCGCGCGCGGACACGAGTTCCACTACTCCGAGTGGATTCGCCCCGCAGGAAACGACGCCTGCGCTTACGCCATCCAGCCGCGCAGGGGCGGCGAGTCCCAGCCCGAAGGCTTTGCAAAAGATAACTTGCTCGCTTCCTATGTGCATCTGCACTTTGCCTCCAACCCCCACCTGGCGCGGAATTTCGTCTCTGCCTGCCGTTCGTTTCAGCGCCGTAGTGCAGACTTTTAGTCTGCAGTGCCGTAGTGCAGACTTTTAGTCTGCAGTGCCGTAGCGCAGACTTTTAGTCTGCAGCGCCGTAGCGCAGACTTTTAGTCTGCGCCCCTTTCGGAGCCTTGCATGATCAGAAATAACCCGCTCCAGCCCTTTCTTGCCGCGCTTCCCCCCTTGCCCGCCTCATTGCCTTCAGGAACGGGCAGGGCGTTTGGCACCTGCGGCGAACTGGCGCAGGGACAATTCGACTCGGGCGAAGATTTCCTCGTCACCCTGCCTGTGGACTTGTGGTCGGAAGCGCGGGTGACGATTGTCCCAACTGCGCCTTCGGTGACACAGAGCCGCAGTCTCTCCGAGAAATCCAAGACCCGCCTCGCCATCCGCAAGGCGCTCGACTATCTTGGCTTTCCTGAATGGGGCGCGGTTTTTCAGGTACGAAGCGAAATTCCCGAAGGCAAGGGCATGGCGAGCAGTTCAGCGGATATCGTCGCCGCCTGCCGCGCCGTCTCTGCCGCCTTGAACCTGCCGCTTTCCGCCGAAGAGATTTCGCGCATCGCCGTTTCCATCGAACCCACCGACGGCGTGATGTACGCAGGCTCTGTCTGTTACAACCACCGTTGGGGCAGGCTGCTGGAGACGTTGGGAAACCTGCCTCCTGCCCGCTTGCTCGTGGCAGACTTGGGCGGTCAGGTAGATACGGTGGCGTTCAACCAGATTCCCAAAGACTACACCGCCGCCGAGCGCGGAAAAATTCGACGGGCTTACGAACTGATTCGGTCGGGGATTCGAATGAAAGACCTCGCCCAAATCGGGCTGGGCGCGACCCTGAGCGCGGAAGTCAACCAGCGCATCTTGCCCAAGCCGCACTTCGAGACCTTTCTCCGCATTGCGCGGGAATATGGCGCCAGCGGCGTGTGCGCGGCGCACAGCGGAACGGTGCTGGGGCTGATGTTTGCTGCGCGCATGGCGCACAGAATCGCAGCCGCGCGTCAGGCGCTCTCGAACGTGATCGGCGGCATCCGTCTCTTCGAGACACAGACCTTGTAAAAAGCGTCTTGCAGAGTTCGATCGTTCAAGGTAATTACCTACCCTCACCCTAACCCTCTCCCAAAGGGAGAGGGAAACGAATGCAAAAAGCGGATTGACTGGTTGAAAACGGTAAAAATCCTGGCTTTTGCTCCCCTCTCCCGCCGGGAGAGGGGTCGGGGGTGAGGGAGGGCAGGTAGTTACCTTTCGACACAATTCTTAACTGATGAAAGGAACTTTATCTATGTTGGACAAAATCATTGCGCGCATTCGAGAACCAGACCCGGCGTCTATGGCAGCCGCCAGAGCCCGCCAGGATACCCTGACCAAACCGCAGGGCAGCCTGGGGCGGCTCGAAGAACTGTCCATTCAACTGGCAGGCATCTACCGCCAGCCGATTCCGTCCATCAAGGACAAGGTCATCGTCACCATGGCGGGCGACCATGGCGTGGTCGCCGAAGGGGTAAGCGCCTTCCCGCAGGAAGTCACCCCCCAGATGGTCTATAATTTCCTCAACGGCGGCGCAGCCATCAACGTGCTGGCGCGGCATGTCGGCGCGCGCATCGTGGTCGTGGACATGGGCGTGGCGAGCGATTTCGAACCGCATCCCTCGCTGGTCGTCAAGAAAGTCGCCAAAGGCACGGCGAACATAGCCAAGGGTCCCGCCATGACCCGCGCCCAGGCGGAGCAAGCCCTCCTGGCGGGCGTGGAAGTGGTCGAGGCGGAAATCGAGCGCGGGCTGGACATCATCGGCACGGGCGACATGGGCATCGGCAACACCACCCCTTCCGCCGCCATCGCCGCCGCGCTGACGGGCGAGCCGCCCGATAAAATCGCAGGGCGCGGCACGGGCGTGGACAACGAAGGACTCAAGCGGAAAATCAGTGCCATCGAGCGCGCGCTGGCGGTGAATCAGCCGAATCCCAAAGACGGTTTGGACGTACTCGCCAAAATCGGCGGCTTCGAAATTGGCGGGCTGGCGGGCGTCATCCTCGGCGCGGCTGCCAACGGCAAGCCTGTCATGGTAGACGGCTTCATCTCCACCGCCGCCGCCATGATTGCCGTCGCTGTTGCCCCTGCCGCGCGCCCCTACCTCATCTCGGCGCACCGCTCGAAGGAAATCGGTCACGGCATCATGCTCGACTGGCTTCAACTCAAACCGCTCTTCGACCTCGACATGCGCCTGGGCGAAGGGACGGGCGCCGCGCTCGGTATCTCGGTTGCCGAAGCCGCCTGCAAGATTCTGGCGGAAATGGCAACCTTCGGCGAAGCGGGCGTGAGCGAGAAAGAATAACCTGAAAAACGTCCCGAGGGTGTAACTGTTCAGGCATGTCATTGCGAGGAGCGTTCTGTGCGACGAAGCAATCTCCCAAATGCCAGATTTGCTCGTTGGAACAGGAGATTGCTTCGGGAAGACCGCCCTCGCAACGACATTTACCATAGTGTTTTTGCTATGGCTGAATAGTTACCCGAAGGTTGTAGAACCTTCACCCTGCGGGTACTTCGCGGGACGATATGCCCATGAAGCATCTTCTGACCGCCTTCAACCTGATGACCACCCTGCCCCTGCCGTCTGGCAAAGACTGGCAAACGGGCGACAGCGGACGCGCCTCGGTCTGGTATCCCTTCGTCGGACTGGTCATCGGCGGCTTGACCTGGCTGACGTGGATGGCTGCCGCCCGCTTCTTTCCCACGCTCGTGGCTGGCGCGCTGACCCTCGGCTTTTGGATTTGGCTGACGGGGGGTCTGCACCTCGACGGCCTGGCCGACTGCTGCGACGGTCTGCTGGCAAGCGCTTCGGTCGAGCGCCGCCTCGAAATCATGAAGGACTCGCGTCTGGGCGCGTTTGGCGGCATCGGTCTGGTCTTGATTTTGCTCTTCAAAGCCGCCGCGCTGGCCTCCCTTGCGCCTGAAACTGCTCCCGGCATCTTGCTCGCCGCCAGCCTGGGCCGCTGGTGCATCCTGCCCGCCGGCTTGCTGCCGCTTGCCCGTCCTTCCGGCATGGGCGCGGACTTCAAGGCGGGCTTCCGTCCCTGGTATCTTGCCGCTGGCGCGGTCATCCCCCTTGCCCTCGCCCTCCTCCTCGGCGCGCGCGGGCTGATTTCCCTGCTGGTTGGCTCGCTTGCCGCTTTCGTTGTCTTGCGCCTCGCCCAAACACGCATCGGCGGCGTCACAGGCGATGTCTTCGGCATGACGGTGGAAGTGGTGGAAGCCGTAACCTTGTTGGTTTTTACGGCTCGTTTCCTGTAATCCGCGTCTCGAGCACACTTTTCTATGAATGTCCCCATTTACGGCATCTCTATTACCCAAACGCCCGATGTGATTCACGTCCACAGCGAGTCGCCGCTGAAGGCGCTTTCGTCCGCTATCGTGGGCGGCGGCTTCCGGCGCGTTCATCATCTCCTCAACGTCTACGTGGACAAAGACTACAATTCCATGACTCCCCAAGCCGATTTGCACGCCCTTGCCCGCCGGCTGGGCGTCTCCGGTCCGTTCGTCGGTTTGCTGACGGCGGTTCCGCTTCGCAAGGCGCGGCTGGCTGTTTACCGCGAAGACGGTTTATCGGTAGGCGCGTTGATTACGGCGGGGGTCGGCAATGCCGCCAGCGCGGGCGTCACGAAGCCGTACCGTCCTCAGACGGGGACCATCAACATCATCCTGCTGCTGGACGCAGACCTGACGCGCAGCGCCATGCTCAACGCCTTCGTCACCGCTACCGAAGCCAAGACCGCCGTTCTGCAAGCCCGCAACATCCGCGCCCCCGATGACGACCTCGCCACCGGCACTTCCACCGACACGGTCACGGTTGCGGCGACGGGCAAAGGCAAGCCCCACAGTTACGCCGGCTCCGTCACCGTCCTCGGCTGGCTGATTGGGCGGGCTGTCAGGCAGGCGTTGAGCGAGTCTTTGGACGCGGAGTGAAGTATGCCCCTCCTTGCCCTGCTCTTCGACCTCCTGCTCGGCGACCCGCCCAATCGCTTCCATCCCACCGCCTGGATGGGGAGCCTGATTGCTTTCCTCTTGCGCTGGCGTCCGCGCGGAAACCGCTTTGCTGAACTGGCGTATGGCGCTTTCATTTTACTTATTGGCATCACCCTTTTCGCCAGCGCAGGCATCGCCATCACCCAACTTATTTTTCCCATCACCAATTACCAATTACTAATTACCGCTCTCACAGCCCTTGCGCTCAAGTTAACAGTATCCCTTCGCGGACTGGACCGCGCCGCCGGCGAAGTGCAATCTGCCCTGCAAGCCAACGACCTGCCCGAAGCGCGGCGCTTGCTCTCCTGGCATCTCGTCAGCCGCGACACGTCGTTGTTGGATGAATCCAAAGTCTCCGCCGCGGCGATTGAGTCGGTGGCGGAAAACGCCTCGGACGGCGTCATCGCTCCGCTGTTCTTCTTTGCCCTGGGCGGATTGCCCGCCGCTTTCGCCTATCGTTTCATCAACACGGCGGATTCCATGCTCGGCTACCATGACGAAGAACGCGAGTGGCTGGGCAAAGTGCCTGCGCGGCTGGATGACGTGTTGAACTTCATCCCCGCAAGGCTGGCAGGGCTGTTCATCGTTTTGTCGGCGCCGTTTTGCGGGGGCAGCCTCTCGCAAGCCTGGAAGATCATGCAGCGCGACTCAGGTCAGACCGCCAGCCCGAATGCCGGCCTCCCCATGAGCGCCATGGCGGGCGCGCTGGGCGTGGAGTTGGAAAAGGTCGGTCACTATGCCCTCGGCAAGGGACTCCGCCCGCCTTCCCTGTCAGACCTTGCCCGCGCAAGGCGGATGTTATTTATCGCTGTCGGCTTTGCCGCTTTATTGTTTTCACTGTTTGGTTCGTTGGTATAATTCTTTCATGCCTTTTGAATACGACCCGCGCAAGAGCGAACTGAACCGCGCCAAGCATGGAATTGATTTCGACCAGGCTCAAGCGTTATGGGACGATGAGGCGTTTCTCGAAATCCCCGCCAGAAATTTGGATGAGCCGCGCTTTCTGGTCATTGGCAAAATCAATGGGAAGCATTGGTCAGCGGTTATCACATATCGCGGTAAAAATATTCGCATTATATCTGTCCGTCGTTCAAGAGACGAGGAGATTGAATTGTATGAAAACGAAAGCCTCTGATTTCGATAACAGTTTCGATAACGGCGAAAACATAATCGAACATCTCGACCTTTCCCAGGCGCGCCGTCCTGCGGAGGAACAAAAGCGCATTATCATGGACATTCCTGTTTGGATGCTTTCTGCGCTTGACCGCGAAGCAAAAAGGATAGGGGTTTCGCGCCAATCCCTGATGAAGATTTGGTTGGCGGAACGTCTCCAGGCGGGTCAGTAAAGTAGTTTTCCTGAAATAGGGGTGGGACAACAAAGTCCACTCCTGTTGATTTATATTCCCAATTTGTGTGTTGGACTTCTTATGCCCCGCCATGTTAAGCCGACTGTGCATGGCGCATTGGATTTTGCCGAACTGGAGCGCCTCGGCGTTCAGCCCGAGGATATTTTAGATTTCAGTGTCAACAGCAATCCGTATGGTCCTTCGCCCAAAGTCTGGGACGCCATCCGCCAAACGCCGCTGGAGCGTTATCCCGACCGCGAGTCGCTGGCTTTGCGGCGAGAGTTGTCTCAACGGTTGGATGTTCCGCTGGAGCAAATCGTGGTCGGCAACGGGACGGCGGAATTGATTCAACTGGCGGCGTTGGCGCTGTCGAAGCGGGGAGATAACGCCCTGATAACGGAACCCACTTTCGGGGAGTATGAGCGCGCCGTCCGCTTGAGGGGCGGAAAGGTCCATCGCTGGCGGGCCGTCCCCGAAACGGGATTCGCCTTCCGTCCCGATGAAATCCAAAAAGAATTGAGCGCACGAAGCATCCGCCTGGCGTTCGTCTGCAATCCCAACAACCCAACGGGTCAAGTCCTGCCGTTGGACGTTTTGGACGGCTGGGCGAAACAATACCCCCACACTTTGTTCGTCGTGGACGAGGCTTACCTTGCCTTTGTCCCTGGCATGAAATCCGCCGTCACGCTGCGCCGCAAGAATATCCTGACGCTGCGCTCAATGACCAAAGAATATGCGCTGGCGGGCTTGCGGCTGGGTTACGCGGTTGGGGAGGAAGCCGTCGTGGGGGCGTTGGCGGACGTTCGCCCCGCCTGGAATGTGAACGCGCTGGCGCAGGCGGCCGGGCTGGCGGCGCTGCGCGACGAAGCCCATCTGCGCCAGTCTTTGGCTCGATTACAAATCGAAAAACAAAGGCTGGTGAGCGGCTTGCAGGAACTCGGTTTCGATCCCATCCCCTCGCGCACGAATTATTTTCTCCTGCCCGTTTCGAGCGGCGCGGACTTCCGCCAGAAATTGCTTGCGCATGGCATCCTCGTCCGCGACTGCGCTTCGTTTGGGCTGCCCGCATATGTGCGTGTCGCCGCACGCCGGGCCGAGGAGAACGCAAGGCTCTTGAAGGCCATCGCGCTGGTAAGAAACACCGCTTTGTAATTGAAAATTCGGCGGGGATTGAGTATCATTGCGGCATGGAAGATTACTCCAAAGAATTACTTCGCGCTGGAATTATCGAAGCGAAGGCAGGCAATCGAGAGTCTGCCCGCCGCTATCTCGACCGCGCCATCTACATGTCAGGGTCGCATGAAACGCTGGCTGAGGCGTGGTTTTGGATGAGCGAGGTGAGCGGCGACGAATGGGAAAAGCGCAAGGCGCTGGAAAACTGCCTGGAGCACGACATGAATCACACGCGGGCGCGGCGCGCGCTGGCGATTCTCGATGGCAGGCTCAAGGCGGATGAAATCGTCAACCCGGACGAATTGCCTCCCGCTCCCCAGGGAATCCAGCAGGCGGACGCCGCGCGTTTCATGTGTCCCAAATGCGGCGGACGCATGGCGTTCGCGCCCGACGGGCAAACCCTGGTCTGCGATTACTGTGCGCGCGGACAGATGCTCGGCGCGGCTTCCCTCGAGGCACAGGAAAAAGATTTTATCGTCGCCATGGCGACTGCCGGTGGGCATGGCAAGCCGCTGCAAGAACAAGTTTTGCATTGTAAGGGCTGCGGAGCGGAATTCATCCTGCCGCCAAAGCAGATTTCCGCCTCCTGCGCTTATTGCGGCTCGCCGCATGTCGTCAACCTCGAAAGGCGGGGGGAGTTGCTTGCGCCGGATGGCATTATCCCCCACGCCTTCGATCAGAGGCGCGCCGTCAAGTTGTTGATTGACTGGGTGAAAAGAAACGGCATCCAGCCTGAAAAGCGGGTCGAATTTCTGCGCGGGCTTTATCTTCCGCTGTGGACGTTCGACGTGGGAGGAGCGATTGATTATACCTATGAAGCCATCGTCGAAGAAGACCCCTTGCTGAGTCATGGCAGAGCAAGACGTATCAAGCGTTTGTCCGCCCAATACCCCGTCGCGGTCAACGACCTGCCCATCCCCGCTTCCAAAAAACCGTCTGCCGTTTTCTTGCGACTGGTCGATTCTTTCGATCTCTCTGCTATCCAACCTTACGACCCGCGTTTCCTTGCAGATTGGCCCGCCGAACTCTACGACGTGCCGATGGCGGACGCTTCTCTCGACGCCCGCAGCCAGGTTTACAAAAAATACAAGCGCGATTTGCCCTCTCTGGTCGGTGTCCATGAAATCGTACACACTTCATCCGCCAACTTGATGATAGTTTCGTTCAAACTCAACCTGCTGCCTGTGTGGA
Organism: Anaerolineales bacterium; assembly: GCA_034431895.1. Classification (GTDB taxonomy): domain Bacteria; phylum Chloroflexota; class Anaerolineae; order Anaerolineales; family Villigracilaceae; genus JAABUE01. The sequence goes on along the minus strand of DAOUCM010000187.1, from coordinate 9,064 downwards.
TGACCGAACTTCCCTTCGATGGGCGCAGTCATTTGGTGTTGATCAACGGGCAGAACGGCGTGGTTTCCAGCGATATTTCTGAACGGGAGGACACGAAAGGTAGTTTGCTGGATTTCCTGGCAGACTTGCTGGCCGACTGAAGGGGGCGCTGTCGTTCGCGTAGACATCCATTTTGCCGCTTGTGCCTTGTGCGCGGACTGCAAATGTCGAGCGGTCATGCGAATAGAATACAACCTTCGTCCGAGCATTTCAAGAGGCCGAAGTTTACAATTTCGTAAGGTGGGGCTTGCTTTGGCGTTCTCTGCCAGAGGAGCGGATGGTTCGACAACCTTTGCAATGCACATGATAGAACGTGCTGTCTTGACAAAAATCCCTTCTACGGCTAGAATGGTTTTATTGAAAGATATTTAGTTTCATTCAATAAAACCAATGGCTTCTTCTTCGAAAAACAAGTACAATATCGAGGCGCTGGCGCGGGGGTTGGAGGTGCTGTCTTTGTTTTCGGTGGAACGGCCGGCGCTTTCTCTTTCCCAAATTGTCCAGATTTTGCAATTGAACAAAAGCACCGCTTATCGCGTGCTGTCCACGCTGGAGGCGTTGGGCTATCTGGAGCAAGATGCCGTTACGCGCCTGTACCGGCCTGGCCTGCGGGTGCTGCAATTGGGTTTTACCGCTGTCAATTCGTTGGAAATCCGTCAAATTGCCCGGCCGCATCTGGAAAAACTCTCCCAGCAAGTGGGTGAGACGGTCAGCCTGGCCGTGCTGGATGGTTTCCGCACGGTGTACGTTGACCGCGTGCGTAACCAATCCATTGTAGGCGTGACGTTGGGCGTAGGCTCCAGCCTGCCGGCGCATTGCTCCTCGCTAGGACAGGTCTTACTCGCCGACCTGCCTGCTTCAGAATTGGACGCGCTGCTGGCCGGGCGCGAATTGACTCCCTTCACTCCCAAAACGCTGACCTCGGCAGCGGATTTGCGGGCCAAACTGGAGGACATCCGGCGGCGCGGCTACGCCATCGGCGACGAGGAACTGGCGCCCGGCTTGCGGGCGGTTTCTGCCGCGGTGCGGAATTCGTCCGGGCGGGCGGTGGCAGCCGTCAACGTGACCGGCTCGACCGAACGCATCAGTTATCAGCGGCTCGACGAAGAGATTGTCCCCGCGCTGTTGGAGACCGTTGGACGTATCTCTACGGCTTTGGGATACCTTTTTTCATGAAATTTGGAGGATGATATGAATTTCGAACTGAGCGAAGAACATCGTCAAGTTGTCAAGGTGGTGCGCGATTTTTGCCGCAAAGAAGTGGCGCCCATCATCAAAGAATCCGACCGCAGCCAAACGATGCATCCCAGCATCCTGCCGCGCATGGGTGAGTTGGGCATCTTGGGCATCTGTATTCCGGAAAAATACGGCGGACAAGGCTTCGATTACATTACGCTTGGCCTGGTGTGCGAAGAACTGGAATACATGGACACCTCGCTGCGCGTGGTCATGTCGGTTCACATGGGCCTGAACAGCATGGCCTTGCTGCAATGGGGTACAGAAGAACAAAAGCAAAAATACCTTGTACCGCAGGCCAAAGGCGAGAAATATGCCATGTTCGGGCTGACCGAACCCGGCGTGGGCAGCGACGTGGCCAACATGGCCTCTACCGCCCGCCGTGAGGGCGATTATTACATCTTGAACGGTGAAAAGATGTGGATTTCTCTGGCCACCAAAGCGCATCACATTTTGTGGGTGGCGCGCACCAACCCCGAACGCCCCGACCCGCATGATCAGTTGTCCGCGTTCATCGTCGAGACCGATTGGCCGGGCGTTTCGCGCGGCGACATTCATGGCAAATTGGGCGTGCGCGCCGGTTCTACCGGCTGGGTCCACTGCCAGGATGTGCGTGTACCGGTCGAAAACCGCCTGGGCGAGGAAGGCGAGGGCTTCAAGATTGCCATGTCTGCGCTGGACAACGGACGCTATACGGTTGGCTCTGGCGCGGTAGGCTTGATCCGCGCCTCGCTGGATGCCAGCGTCCGCTATGCAAAGGAACGCAAAACTTTTGGCAAGGAAATTGGCAAGCATCAGTTGGTGCAGCAAAAAATTGCCCGCATGGTGCGCGACTATGAGTATGGGCGCTTGATGATGCTCAAAGTCGGTTGGATGAAGAATCAGGGCCTTCGCAATACCCGCGAGACCTCCCTGCTCAAATGGTTTGCCACCGACGCTTCCTTCGAGGCTGCCAATGAAGCCATACAAATTCACGGCGCCTATGGGTACAGCGATGAGTACGATGTAGAACGCTATTTGCGCAATGCGCGCGGCGCAATCATCTACGAAGGCACGAGCGAAATCCATCAACTCATGCAAGCGGGTTACGCGCTCGGCTACCGGCATGACAGTCCCCTGCGCTGCGAACTGCCCGCGTATGATGAAAAGGCCTGGCATTCGTAGTAACGAGAGACCCTAAAGGTTTCCAAAACCTTTAGGGTCTACATAAGGAGTTCATCATGCAGAGCGCCGCACTTGCAGGCCTGCGCATCGTTGACTTCTCCCGCGTGCTGGCCGGCCCTTATTGCACCATGCTCTTGGCAGACTTTGGCGCGCACGTCATCAAGGTCGAAAGTTTGAGCGGAGATGACACGCGCCAGTGGGGTCCCCCCTGGCTGGATGGGGAGAGCGCCTATTACCTGAGCGCGAACCGCAACAAGCGCAGCCTTGCCCTCGATCTGAAACATCCCAAAGGCCAGGAGATTGCTCGCCGCTTGGCGAATCAGGCTGACGTGCTGGTGGAAAACTTCAAAGTGGGGGGCATGAAGAAGTTTGGGCTGGACTACGAGTCCCTCAGCCAGACCAACCCCGGCCTCATCTATTGCAGCATCACCGGCTACGGGCAGGATGGCCCGAACGCTGCCCTGGCCGGTTACGACTTCATCATCCAGGCCGAGGGCGGCTTGATGTCCATCACCGGGCCGGAAGAGGGCCCGCCCTACAAAGTGGGCGTTGCGATTGCCGATGTGACCGCTGGCATGTATGCCAGTCATGCCATCCTGGCCGCGCTGCATCATCGTGAGAAGACCGGGCAGGGGCAATATATTGACGTGGCGCTGTTCGATGCGCAACTGGGCTGGCTGGTCAACGTGGCTCAGAATTACCTCGTTTCTGGGAAGGCACCCAGGCGCTACGGCAACGCCCATGCCAACATCGTCCCCTACGAGGTCTTCCAGACGGCGGACGGATATTTGGCCCTCGGAGTCGGCAACGACCGGCAGTACAAATTGCTGTGCGACCTGGCAAACCGGCCGGACCTGTGGGACGACGAACGCTTTCAAACCAATCCGGGGCGCGTCACCCACCGCCGCGAACTGATTCCGTTATGGCAGGCGGTATTCCGCTCCCGTCCCACCGCCGCCTGGATCGCGGACCTGCGCGAATTGGGCATCCCGGCCGGCCCCATCAACGACATCCCCTCGGCCCTGAGTCATCCACAAACGGAAGCGCGCCAGATGGTCCAGGAAGTGAAGCGGGCAGACGGCTCGCCAGTCAAACTGGTAGGGCCGGTCGCCAAATTGTCCCGCACGCCGGCGCGCATCGCCAGTCCCCCGCCCCGCCTCGGCGAGCATACCCGCGAAATCTTGCAAGAGGAATTGGGATTTTCTGCACAGGAGGTCGAGGCGCTGTTGGAAGAAAAAGTGATCGCCTGACACGAACGTCCCGAAGGTTTGCACCTTTGGGACGTTTTTTGATTCAATCGGTGATGGTCACGTTTTGAACTTACGCCACTTTGCGGGCTGGGGGACGTTCGCGGGTCATCAAGGCTGCCTCGAGCGCTGCCTGGAGCGAGCGCGCCTCGATGATTTCGATGTTCTTGGGCCAGTCATCGCCCCTGCGCATGGCCTTGGGGACGATGGCGGTCTTGAAACCCAGTTTGGCGGCCTCGCGCAGGCGGGCCGGCAGTTGGCCGGGCATACGCAGTTCGCCCGCCAGCCCCACTTCACCGATCAACACCGCCTCGGCGCGGATGGGCAGATCGCGCCAGGAAGAGGCAATGGCCGCCGCCACCGCCAGGTCAGCCGCCGGCTCATCTATTTGCAAACCGCCCACCACGTTGACGAAGATGTCTTGCTCGGCCAGTTTCAGCCCCACACGGCGAGTGAGAACGGCGGCGATCAGCAGCAGACGGTTGAAGTCTATGCCGTTGGGGGTGCGGCGCGCGTTGCCAAACTGAGTTGGGCTGGTCAAGCCCTGAATTTCGACCAAAATAGGGCGCGTGCCTTCCATGGTGACGGCAATGGCCGAGCCAGGCGCGTTGATCATGCGCTCGGCCAGAAAGGCTTCCGAGGGATTCGGCACCTCGACCAGGCCGCTGCCGCGCATCTCGAATACGCCCACCTCGGAAGTAGCGCCAAAACGGTTCTTTACCGAGCGCAGCAGGCGATAGGCTTGGAAACGGTCGCCTTCCAAGTACAACACCGTGTCTACGATATGCTCCAGCACGCGCGGCCCGGCAATGGCGCCCTCCTTGGTCACATGCCCGATGACGAAAACCGACACGCCGCTCGTCTTGGCTAATTCACGCAACTGCGAGGCGCACTCGCGCACCTGCGAGACCGAGCCAGCCGAAGAATCCAACTGCGCCAGATAGACGGTTTGGATGGAATCCACAATCAGCAGGTCAGGCTGTGCCTCGCGCACATGCTCCAGGATGGTTTCCAGGTTGGTTTCGGTGGCCAGCAGCAACGAGTCGGGCAAGGGTCTTTTGCTCTCTCCAATCAATCTGGCGGCGCGCATCTTGATTTGCCGTTCCGATTCCTCTCCTGAAACGTACAAGATACGCTGTTCGTTGGTCATTTCCAGCGCCATTTGTAGCATGAGGGTTGATTTGCCGATGCCCGGATCGCCGCCCACCAGCACGATGGAACCCGGCACGATACCCCCGCCCAACACGCGCGCAAACTCGCCGATGGGCAGCGGCACGCGCTCCTCGGTCTCTCCGCTGATCTGTCCAATGGGCCGGGGGGTAGAGCGTCCGCTCAAGCCGCGCACGGCGGCCTTGTTCCTGGCAGTTGGCTCGTCTTGCACGACCTCTTCGACCATGCTGTTGAATGCGCCGCACTGCGGGCATTTCCCCATATAACTGGCGGACACACGTCCGCACTGTTGGCAAACGTAACGAGAATGACTTTTCGACATGAAAAGATTATACCCTGCGAATCAGTTCAAACGGGCCACCGTCACCCCTTCGCCGCCTTCTTTGGGGCCGCCCTCCTCGTAAGAAAGCACGCGGGGATGTTGGCGCAGAGCCTCGCGCACCACACGGCGTAAGACGCCGCTGCCTTTGCCATGGATGATGCGCACCCAGGGCAGCCCGGCCGACGAGGCTTGATCGAGATAGCGGTCGAGCAAATCGAGCGCATCGTCCGAAGCCTGTCCGCGCAGGTCGAGTTCCAGCCCAGGAGAAGATGGAAGATTCAGAGGAGAAGACAGGCCTTCGGCGGCGGTTGCGCTTTCGACCTTCGACCCTGCTTCATTGGACTCCTGTGCCGGCGTCTTGCGTATCAAATCGGAGATCTTTGCCCGAATGCGCAAACTGCCGACCTGCACCTCCGCTTCGGACTCACCCAGGGCTGTTACCGTTCCTTCAGCGTTCAGCGCACTGACGGCGACTTTCTCTCCGAGTTTCAAGGCTTCGACCGGCCTTCTCTCGTCTTTCATTACAACCGGCGCTTCCACCTGCTCTTCGATCTTTTCTACCTTCTCTTCGATTTTCCTTAGGGCTTCCAGCGGTTGACGGGCTTGTTTGAGTTGTCTCTTCAGCGTTTCGATATTACGTTTGAGAACCGCCACTTCCAGTTCGGCTTCGGCGCGCGCTTGGGCCACTGTCTGGCGGCGCTCCTCCTCGATGGCTTGCAGGCGCTTTTCGAGTTCGCGGTTGAGTTCTTCTTGCCGCTTGCGCGCCTTTTCGATTTTTTCGCGTTCGCGGCTGAGGCGATTGCGTTCCTTGCGGATGTCGTCGAGCAGTTTATCGGCGCGCAAGTTGTCGGGGTGGACCTCGCTCCTCGCCGCGGAAACAATTTGCGGGTCCAGGCCGAGGCGGGCGGCAATCGCCAGGGCGTTGGAGCGGCCGGGGAGTCCAATCGTCAACTTGTAGGTCGGGCGCAGAGTCGCGATGTCGAATTCCAGCGAAGCGTTGACCACGCCGTCGGTCGCGTGCGCATACGACTTGAGTTCGGGGTAGTGCGTGGCGACGAAGGTGGCGCCGCCACGTTCCAGCAGATGGGCAAGGATGGCTCGCGCCAGGGCGGCTCCCTCTTGCGGGTCGGTGCCGGCGCCGAGTTCGTCCAGGATCACTAGCGAGCGCTGATTGACCTTTTTCAAGATGCGCACGATGTTGGTCAGGTGGCCGCTGAAGGTGCTGAGCGACTGTTCGATGGATTGTTCGTCGCCGATGTCGGCCCAAACGGCTTCGAAGCAGGGCAGTTCGGAGCCGCTCTGCGCCGGAATGTGCAGCCCCGATTGCGCCATTAGCACCAGCAAGCCGACGGTCTTCAGGCTGACGGTCTTGCCGCCGGTGTTGGGGCCGGTGATGACCAGCGCGCGGATGCCAGGGGCGAGGCGGATGTCAATGGGGACGACGGTCGCCGGGTCGAGCAGTGGATGGCGGGCCTGGAGGAGATGAAAGGCGAAAGAGGAAAGAGGCGCGTCATCTTTCTTTTTTCTTGCCTCTTTCATGGAATGCAGGATGGGTTCGCTGGCGCGAATGGCGTCTGCGTATTTGGCTTTGGCAAAAACCAGGTCGAGCAAGGCCAGATTCTCGATGCCGCCAATCAGTTCTTGCGCATGTTCGCCCACCTGGGCAGAGAGTTCGGCCAATATGCGGCGTTCTTCGTCGCGCTGGGCCAGTTCCAGTTCGCGCAAGGCGTTGTTCAGTTCCACCACCGGCAGTGGTTCGATGAACAGGGTAGCGCCGGAGGCAGATTGGTCATGGATGACGGCTTTGATCTGGCCTTTGAATTCGGCGCGCAGGGGGATGACGTAGCGTCCATCGCGTTGGGTGATGATGGCTTCTTGTAATTTGTTGGCCGATTCGGTCAGGTAGCGCTGCAAGCGTGACATCAACCTCTCGTGCGCGGCTTTGATTTCGCGCCGCAAAGAGGCCAGTTTGGGGGAGGCCGAATCGAGTATTTCGCCGTGTTCCGATAGCGCCCGCGAGATGGCGTCTACCAGGCCGTAGGTGTCGGGCAGGCCGGAGGCAATCTCGGCCACATGCGGGAAGGGATGCCCCCCCTGGGGCTGCGTCTCTTCGGCCTGTTTGCGGAGGCGTTCTTTGCGGGACATGGCTTTTTCGGGCGGCAAGTCTTTGCTTTCGGCTTTTCCGAGCAGGGATTTCTTCAATTCGCGGCAGGCGATCAGCGTGGATTTGACCTCGAGCAGGGCCTGGGGATCCAAAACGCCGCCGCGGGCGGCCAGGTCCACCGAAGGGCGGATGTCGTGCGAGCCGCCGATGGTCAAGTCGCGGGTAGAGAGCAGGAAGCGCGCCTCGCTGGTCTCGGCTAGCAGGCGTTGAGCCGTTTCGAAGTCGGCCGTGGGGCGGAGTTTTTCCGCCAGTTCTTTGGAAGCAGAGAAAGCGCAAAATTCCGCCAACCGCGCCAGGATTTTGGGGTATTCGAGCATGGTGAGCGTTTTTTCGTCCATGACAGGGCTATTTAACCACAGATAGGCGTGGTTGGATATGAATTGGGGGTATTGACTTAGGAAAAGTCAGGGCAAGGTCTGAATGGCATCTATCTCGATGATGCCATCTGGGTCGCCTGGAGGCGGCACGGCCGGCGCCAGGAAGCGCAGGTAGGGATAAGCACCCGGCGGGACGACAGCATCCAGGTCAATGGCTACACCGGTCGAGTTGTAGAGTTGCCAGTCGCACAGGTCTCGGTGATCGTCCTCTGGCAGGCCGGCGGCAGCGGTAATGGCATTGCCGTCTATGATCCCATCTCCCCAATCGAAAACCGTATACCACGTGCTGCCGTCGCCAACCTGGATGATGACCCAATCCAGTAATATGCCTCCACATGCACCGTGTGGATATTCATAATACACCAGATCCCAGCCGGGGTTGCCGTTTACCAGGATGGGGAAATTGAATGTCGCACTGCTGCCGGTAGGAAAGTCGGTCGAAATGCCATCTGGTGTCGAGCCAATGTTGCCATACGGGAAGGGCAAGGCTTGTTGATCCACGTCTGTGCTGGTATTGTTGCCTAGATCGGGGTCGGTAAAGCCCGCGCCGCCAGGGACGATGATATCGGCTGTGTTCGAGAGGTTGCCGGAGGCGCCTGCCGCTACGCTTCCCTGGATCGTGATGGTCATCTGATTGCCTGCGCCGGCCGCCAGGGATGCGCCCAGGAATGAGACATTGTTGCCGGCGGTATTGTCCAGGCCGCAGTTGGCCGTTCCCGCTGGCGTACAAGTCACGGTAAGGCCTGAGATTTCTATCGGTACAACGTCTTGAACGTCGAACCCGACGGCATTGCTGGGTCCGTGATTGAGGATGGTGATCGTATACTGGATGGGGCCGCCCAGCGTATAGAAGGCGGTGCCATCGCTTTTCGAGATTTGCAAATCGGCGGACGGCAAAGCCGTATCTGTATCGGTAGCGGTATTGTTGCCTGGCACAATATCGGTATAGCCGGGAGGCGCTGTTGCAATGACCGTATTCGATAAATCGCCGACAGCAGCCGGGGAGGTATTGGCCGTAACTGTGTAAGTAATACTCGCGCCGGCAGGCAAATTGACCACATCCATGAAATCTGTTGTGCTGTTCACGGTCCCGTCGCAGCCGCTGGCGCCGCCATTTTGGGCCGCGCAGGTCCAGGTCCAGGTGAGAATCGGGGCCGGAAGCACGTCGGTGAGGGTAACGTTGTTCCCGGCGCCAGGTCCGTTGTTCGAGACCATGACAGTGTAAACGACAGCGGTCCCTGGGGTGTACGTGCCGGCTCCGTCGTCTTTGGAGACTTGCAGGTCAATGTTCATGACTGGCGGTGGAGGAGGCGGGGGCGGCGGCGGAGGGGGCGGATGGGGAGGG
>DAOUCM010000186.1:0-13978 GCA_034431895.1 Anaerolineales bacterium | reverse complement strand
TCATGTTCGATGACGAGCGTGCCATGGTGCGCATTGACATGAGCGAGTATCAGGAAAAGCACACCGTCAGCCGTCTCATCGGCGCGCCGCCTGGCTACGTTGGTTACGACGAGGGCGGTCAACTGACCGAAGCGGTTCGCCGCCGCCCCTACAGCGTGGTGCTGTTCGACGAAATCGAAAAGGCGCATCACGAAGTCTTCAACGTGTTGCTGCAACTGCTCGATGACGGACGCCTGACCGATGGTCAGGGGCGCACGGTGGACTTCCGCAACACGCTCGTCATCATGACCTCCAACCTGGGCAACCAACTCTGGGAAGGCGGTCGTACCGTGACCCGGCATGAGATTACCCGCGTGCTGCAGGCGCACTTCCGCCCGGAGTTCCTCAACCGCATTGACGAGATCGTGGTCTTCCACTCCCTGGGCAAGGAACACCTGTCGGGCATCGTGGATATTCAACTGCGCCGCGTCAGCCGCTTGCTGGCCGAGAAGGGCTATCGCCTGGAAGTAACCGAAGCCGCTCGCGAGTACCTCGCCGAAGTCGGTTACGACCCGCAATTCGGCGCCCGTCCGCTCAAACGCGCCATCCAGCGTGAACTGCAAGACCCGCTAGCGCTGAAGATTCTGGCGGGCGAGTTCAAGGAAGGCGACACCATCAAGGTGGAGCGAGGTAGCGCAGGATTAATCCTGCGCCACGATGTCCCTGTGGTGGAAGGGGAAGTGGTGGCGTAAAGAGAACGTCCCGAAGGCTCAAAACCTTCGGGACGTTCTCTTATCAGGCATACGAAAATACATGCAACATCACAGACTTGAGGGAGCGGTGTCTCTCACGTGCCAGTTTCCGCACCCGCTCGGTCGTCTCGCGGCTGAAGACCGCTTCTCCGCAGCGCGCGCATACGATAGCAGGAATATTCTCGACTAACACAAATTCGCCGTCAATCTCAAAGACCTCATGGACAAGTTTCTCCTGTCCGTTCGTTGAACCGCAAACATGACACTTGAACATATTTCTACCTCCGTTCAGAAAACGCTATCCATTCGTTTGGATCAGGCTCGTACAGCGTAATGATTCGCACCATCTCTGTTTCCACGTATGAAACCTGAATATGCAATGGACGCCCCGTTTCCGTAAAGCCCAATATCAGACAACTGGGCGAGTATTTATCTTCTGGATAATCTTCGATCCGCTTACCATTCCTGGCAGCCTGCCGAATTTCAGCATCGCTGATATTGCGTTCGACTGCCCGCCGCAAGGCATGACGGGTGAATTCGAATTCGCCGTCCGACAATTGGCGAAGAATTTGCTCCAGAGATTTCATATGCATTTATTATACTGCCAAAGGCAATACGCCTTTCATTGATGGATAGGAAAAGAGAACGTCCCGAAGGCGCATCAACCTTCGGGACGATTTTTGTTCCATACATAATGAAAACGGCTCGAGTACGCCTTCCAGCGCTTATCTCTGCCGCGGTGCGCCTGTTTATAGAAAGGGAGCGATAGGGTAACAAAACACGCCAGGAATGCAAATCCGCAGGTACAATAAAAGCATGTTCCCTTCCAATCGCTCTTTTTGGTTTGTTGCTGGACTCTTGCTGCTGTGCGGCTTTTTGTTTTTGACGGTCGTCCTGGCCTTTGGCTTGAGGCGCCTGGATGTGCCCGCTTCGCGACCCACCCTGGACTTGCTGGCCACGCTTCAGGCCTCTACCCCGCTGACGGTCTACCCGTCCGCCTCTCCCGCGCCTACGGCCACCTCCGCTTTTGGCTTTCGACCGATCCTGCCAACTATGCAAGCGGTTGGTTCGAGCCCCTCTCCCGGCGATGGGCCAGTCGGCAAGATCGTCTTCACTTGCCAGATATACAAAGTACAAGCCAGCAACCAGATTTGCATCATCAACGCCGATGGCAGCGGATTCCGCCGCCTCACGACCGACGACAGCCGCCAGCATTATTACCCCTCCCTCTCTCCAGATGGAAACAGCGTCGTCTATTCCGCCTTTCGAGAAGAGAACATCTTCGAACTCTACGAGATGAACCTGGCGGATGGCAGCGTCAAGCAGTTGACCGACCGCCTGGGTGTGCTGAACGCCCCCGAAATTTCCCCCGACGGCCAAACCATCGTCTTCATGCGCTGGACAGCCCAATCCGACCAATATCAGATTTGGACGATGGATAGAAATGGCGAAAACCCCAACAACCTCCCTAAAATTGTGGGCTGGGACCCCACTTGGTCGCCAGACGGCAAATACATCTTATTTGCCTCCGACATGCAAGGCAGCGTTCAACTCTACACCGTCAAAACCAATGGACGGCAATTACATCGGGTTAGCAACTTGCCTGCCATTCGCGGGCGCAGCGACTGGTCGCCCGATGGACAAACGATAGTCACCTATTCGGGTGAACCCTGGCAGCGCGAGGTCTACTTGATGAACGCCGATGGCTCCAACGTGCGCCAACTCACCCCCTCTGGCGGCAATAGCCAGGGTCCCAGTTTCTCCCCCGATGGTCAATGGGTGGCCTTCACTGCTTACTTCGACCATCCCGGCGACATTCACGGCTGCGAAATCTACCTCATCCGCACCGATGGCACCGGCCTGCGCCGCCTGACCGACAACGACTACTGCGATTACCAACCCCGCTGGGGGCCGTAAAGACTACTACCTGCTCGCCCTCACCCCTCTCCCATCGGGAGAGGGGAGGGTGATCTGATGAAACAGCAACCAGCCAGCACGAGGGGGTATAATATGACCTGAATTCGGGATAAGCCTTCGAGCCGTCCCGAAGGCTCGATTTTGCCCATACAATTGCTCTAAAAAGCCTTCGGGGCGGTTATCCCGAACTGGCGTTAATGAAAAACATTCTCCTGGTTGGTTGAACATGCTCTCGAACGCCACGCTCTATGAACCCGTCATTGGCCTGGAAGTCCACGCCGAACTGCGCACGCGATCCAAGATGTTTTGCAGTTGCCCGGTGGTGGATTCTGTCTCTGCGCCGCCCAACACCGCTGTTTGTCCGGTGTGTGCCGGTATGCCCGGCACTCTGCCGGTCGTCAACCAGATGGCGGTGGAATACGGCCTGCGCGTAGCGTTGGCGCTCGAATGCACCGTCAACCCGGTCAGCGTCTTTGCCCGCAAGAATTACTTCTACCCCGACCTGCCCAAGGGTTACCAGATTTCCCAATACGAACAGCCGCTGGCCGAGCATGGCAGAATCGTCATCGAAACAGCCGCTGGCGAGAAGGTCATTCGTGTGCGGCGCGTGCATTTGGAAGAGGATACGGGCAAACTGACGCATGTCTCGGAGCGCGGCTATAGTTTGCTCGACCTCAACCGCGCCGGCGTGCCGCTGCTGGAGATTGTCTCTGAGCCTGATATGCGCTCTGTGGAAGAAGCCCGCGCCTATGCCGAAGCCTTGCGCGACATTCTGCGTACCCTCGAAGTCAACTCTGGCGACATGGAAAAGGGCGTCATCCGTTTCGAGGCCAACATCTCGGTGCGCCCGGTGGGAACGGATGTTTTCAACACTCGCGTCGAAATCAAGAATCTCAACTCCTTCCGCGCCCTCGAGCGCGCCACAGCATTCGAGATCGAGCGACAAACGAAACGAATGGAAGCCGGGGAAAAGGTGGAACAGGAGACCTTAGGCTGGGACGAAGCCAACGAGACGACTTATTCTCAACGCAGCAAAGAGGACGCGCACGACTACCGCTACTTTCCCGAACCGGACCTGCCTCCGTTATGGGTGGAGGAGGCCTGGCTGGAAAGTATCCGCGCCAACCTGCCCGAATTGCCGCGCGCCCGGCGGCGGCGTTTCATGGAGCAATATGGCTTGAGCGATTACGAGGCCCGCTTGTTGACCGGCGAAAAGGCGCTGGCCGATTACTTCGAGCGGGCCGTCAATGGGAAATCCAAAATCCATCCCAAATCGCTGGCGAATTGGATGACGGGCGAACTCTTTGGGCTGATGAATCAGGCCAATATAACGGTGGCAGACCTGAGGGTGAGTCCCGAAGCGCTGGCAGAACTGGTCGGGCTGGTGGCATCGGGAGAGATCAACCCTTCTACGGGTAAAACCGTCCTGGCAGAGATGTTCCAAAGCGGCAAGGGCGCAGCCGAAATCGTTGCAGCGCGCGGCCTCAGGCAGGTTTCGGATGCGGCTTTCATCGCAGACATCGTTCGCCAAGTGCTGGAGGAAAATCCCAATGAGGTCGCCAGTTTCAAGGCCGGCAAGCAAACGGTGGTAAATTGGCTGTTTGGCCAGGTGATGCGCAAGGCGGGCGGCAAGGCCAACCCCGGCGTCGTGCGCGCTGAGTTGGAGCGGCAATTGGGAGAGTAGTTTTGTCTGACAAATTGGTGATACCTTTCCTATTGACGAACCCTCAATTCTAATGTAAGGTTAAAAAGCACAATGGAAAGGTGCGTGCTGCTTATGATTGTTGAATGGAGCATACCTTGGGTATGAAGCGGGCCCCGAACCGGGATGCCCGCTTATCTTTTCTTGAAAATCACTATTAGGAGACAAACATGTCTGGACAAATTAACGCTTTTGAGATGGCACAAAAACAATTCGATGGCGTTGCCAAGCAACTCAACCTGTCGCCTGAAGTGGCTGAGGTGCTGCGCTGGCCGATGCGCGAGTTCTCCTTCCGCATCCCGGTGCGCATGGATGACGGCTCGCTCAAGGTGTTCCAGGGCTTCCGCGTGCAGCACAACGACGCGCGCGGTCCCAACAAGGGCGGCATCCGCTTCCACCCGTCAGAAACGATGGACACCGTGCGCGCCTTGGCTACCTGGATGACCTGGAAATGCGCCGTGGCCGACATCCCGCTGGGCGGTGGCAAAGGCGGCGTCATCGTGGACCCGGCCACGCTTTCCACCACCGAGAAAGAACAGTTGTGCCGCGGCTGGGTACAGGCAATGTGGCGCAACATCGGTCCGCGCCAGGACGTGCCGGCGCCAGACGTTGGCACCACGCCGCAGATGATGGGCTGGATGATGGATGAGTATTCGCGCCTGGTCGGTCAGTACACGCCCGGCGTGTTCACCGGTAAGCCATTGGGCGGCGGCGGTTCGCAGGGCCGCACCGAAGCCACCGGTTACGGCGTTATTTACACCGTGCGCGAAGCCATGAAACACCTCAAGATGGACCCGGCCAAGTCGGTGGCGGCGCTGGAGGGCTTCGGGAATGTTGCGCAATATGCGGCCATCGGTTTTGTCGAAATCTTGGGCGGCAAGGTGGCCTGCGTCTCTTGCTGGGACCGCCACGACAAGAAAGCCTACACCTACAGCCACAAGGATAGCGTCAACCCGCGCTTCCTGTTGTCCATCACCGATCAATATGGCACCATTGACAAGTCCAAGGCGAAAGAGGCTGGCTATATTATCGAAGACGGCGAGGCCTGGATTACCAAGGAAGCCGATGTATTGATTCCGGCTGCCATCGAAGGCCATGTCAACGCCGAGACCGTCAAGAAGATGTCTAGCCGCGTGAAAATCGTGGCCGAAGGCGCCAACGGCCCTTGCACGCCCGAAGCGGACGAGTTCTTCAAGGCCAACGGCATCTTTGACATACCCGACTTCCTGTGCAATGCTGGCGGCGTGACCACCTCTTACTTCGAGCAGGTGCAGAACGATATGAACTTCTACTGGTCGAAGAAGGAAGTTCTGGAAAAACTGGACGAAAAGATGACAGCAGCCTTCCACGCCGTGCTGGAGATGAGCGAAAAGGAAAAAGTGTATATGCGCGATGCGGCTTACATGGTGGCTATCTCGCGCGTAGTGCAGGCCATGGAACTGCGCGGTTGGTTGACCGGCTCCTGGTAGAGACTCGTTTTTGCCGTATCGGAGACTCTAACGGTTTCCAAACGAAACCTTTAGAGTCTCTCTTGTTTTAACCTGAATTCGGGATAAGCCTTCGAACCGTCCCGCGAAGTACCCGCAGGGTGAAGGCTCGATTTTGCCCATACAATTGCTCTAAAAAGCCTTTGGGGCGGTTATCCCTGCAGGATAGGGAAGCCTCGAGAAAAACTCAATCGAGGATGCGGTTTTGCAGTTCCCACAGCCGATAGAACGCCCCGCGGCGCCCTAGCAAATCGGCCTGTGTGCCGCGCTCCACGATACGCCCGTTTTGCAGCACCAGGATTTCATCCATGTTTTCCAGTCCTACCAGACGATGGGTGATGAGCAGCGTCGTGTGGCCGCGCATGACTTGGAACAGCGTTTCCAGCACCTGTTTTTCGGTCAGGGGATCGAGATTGGCGGTTGGCTCGTCCAGGATGAAAATGGGCGCATCTTTCAGCAAGGCACGCGCAAGGGCCAGCCGCTGACGCTCGCCGCCGGAAAGCCGTAGCCCCTGCTCGCCGATGAACGTATCATAGCCTTTGGGCAGTCTTTGGATGAAGTCGTGGATGTGCGCCTGCTGCGCGGCCTGTTCGATTTCTTCCTGACTGGCCGAGGGACGCGCCAGGCGCAGGTTGTCGCGGATGCTGGCGTTGAAGAAGTGTGCAGTCTGTGAAACGACCGCGCATCGCGCCCGGACTTCATCCTGCTCCAGGCCATGCAGCGATCGGCCGCCCAAAAGGATGTCCCCCGACCTGTACTCCCAGAATCTCATCAGCAAATGGACAAGGGTGGACTTCCCCGCGCCGCTTGGCCCAACGATGGCGGTTGCAGTCCCAGGGTGCAGGTCGAAGGTCACATGGTCGAGAGCGGGGGAAGCGGTGTTGGGGTAGGTGAAGGACAAATCTGTGATGCGTAATGCCTCATTCGTCGGGGGCATCTGTTCCCTGCTCGTTGACGACGGGGCGCTGATCTCTGGCTCTGCATCCACAATCTCGAACAACCTGGCGGCGGCTGTTCGCACACTTTCCCACATCTGAGCAGCCAACGGCAGGGGAGTAACTGCCTCGAAAGAGGCCAGCGTGAGCAGCGCCAAAGCGGCCAGCATTGGGCCAGGGATGTGGCCGTTGTTGACCTGTGGGATGGCCAGATAGACCACCAGCCACAAACCGAGATGGGTGAGCAGAGCCGCTACTCCGCTGTGAAAACCGCTGAGGAGGGCCATCCGTTTTTGCGCCTGTCCGTACTCTCGACCCAGGGCAGTGATTTGTGCCGCCTGGTCGTCGGCGCGGCCATAGGCCAGCAAGTCAGCCAAGCCTTGAATGCCGTCCAGTAAACGCGTGTTCAACTGCGCGCGCAGCGTCACCAGCGCCCGGCCGGGTTCGCGTCCCAGCCGCAGGGCAGAGAGCGGCAGGAGCAGGCCGAGGACCAGAAAACAGCCTATCGAAACGGCAGCAAGCGGCGGGTAGTACGAAGCGAGAAAGAGGGATACGCCAACCGCGGTCAGCAGAGCCACCAGCGGCGGCGCAACGATGCGCACATAGAAATTTTCCAGCGTCTCCACATCGCCTACAATGCGCGCCAGCAAGTCGCCGGCGCGGTAATCCATCAGGCGGGCAGGGGCGAGCGGTTCCAGACGCTCGTAGAACCAGGTGCGCAGGCGCGAGAGAAGACGAAAGGTTACATTGTGGGAGGTCAAACGCTCGGCGTAGCGCAAGGCGGCGCGGCTGATGCCAAAGAAACGCACGCCCACAATGGCAACTTGTAATTCTGCAATCGAGGGGTGCAAAGCGGCCGTCGAAATCAGCCAGGCCGAAGTTCCCATGAGCGAGACGTTGGCGCCAATGGTCAGCGCGCCCAGCAGGACGGAGAGAGCAACCAGATGCCAGTTGCCATCGAGGAAAGAGAGCAGGCGGGGGAGGATGCTTGATTTTCGATTTTCGATTTTCGACTTTCGATTTTCGACCTCGTTCTCCGAGGGGATGGCTTTTCGACGAACAGACAGTGTGCTTGTATACGTGTCTACCTGTGTACTTGTATACCCCTCTACTTGTGTACCTGCTGCCGTATGTACCATGTCCGCATACATGCCGTTCTTCGCCAGCAGTTCGGCGTGCGTGCCTTGTTCGACGATGCGGCCGGCCTCGAGGACGACGATTTGGTCGGCCTGGAAGACGGTGTTCAAGCGATGGGCGATGGTGATGATGGTCTTTTTATGCTTCCACTTTTGGATGGAGTCTTCGAGCAGGGCTTCGGTTTCTGGATCGAGGCTGGAGGTGGGCTCGTCGAGGACCAGAATAGGCGCGTCTAGCAGGAAAGCCCGCGCTAATGCCAGACGCTGGGCCTGCCCGCTGCTCAGACGGGCGCCGCCTTCTCCAATGACGGTATTGTATTTTTCGGGCAGAGTTTGGATGAATTCATGCAGGCGGGCGGCTTGGGCAGCAGCAATGACTTGCGCGTCGGTAGCGTCTGGCTTGCCCAGGCGGATATTAGCGGCAAGGGTATCGTGGAAGAGATAAGGGCGTTGGGGCATCCAGGCGATCAGGCCTGGACGCTTGTCCCCTTGTATGTTGATTTCTCCCGATGACGGCTGGATGAACCCCAACAGTAAATTTACCAGCGTAGATTTGCCTGCGCCGCTTTTGCCGACCAGGGCGAGGTGCTGACCGCGCGGGATGACGAGATGGATGCCTTGCAGGGCAGGAGCGGATTCGCCGGGGTAGGTGAAGGAGACATCTGTAAAACGTAATTCGGAAAACGTAAAACGTGAATTGGAAAACGTAAAGGGTTCTCTGTTTTCTGCTTTTTGCTCTCTCCTCGTGTCCAGAATCTCATAAATTCTGCGGGCAGCGCTGGTGCCTGCCATGCCGGCGTGGAAGCGCAACCCTAACATGCGCAGCGGTAGGTAGAACTCTGGTGCCAGGACGAGGATGAAGAGGGCTTGTTGGAATTCCATTTTGGCGTACAACAGGCGCAGGCCGATTTCTACGGCAATGACGGCGGTGCTGAGGGTGGCCAGTAGTTCGAGCGCCAGCGCAGACAAGAACGTAATGCGTAAGACGCTCAATGTCACGTCCCGAAATTGCTCGCTGACCCTGGCAATGCTCCTGGCGTGGGCTTTGCTCTGGCCGAACATTTTTAGGGTGGCGAGTCCCTGCAGACTGTCGAGAAAATGTGCCGAAAGGCGGCTGAGGGTTTCGTATTGACGTTTGGTGACGATTTCTGCGCCCTTGCCAATCAGAATCATGAAGAAAGGGATGAGCGGCGCAGTGATGAGCATGACCAGGCCGGAGAGCAGGTCAATGGGAAAGACGAACAGCAGGATGCTGAGGGGGACGAGCGCCGTGACGACCAGTTGGGGCAGGTATTGGCTGAAGTAGGCGTCCAGGGCCTCGATGCCTTCGACGGCTGCTGTGGTCAGTTCACCGCTGCGTTCGGCGCGGGTGTAGGCGGGGCCGAGCGCCTGGATGTGATGAAAGAGCCGCTCGCGCAAGTCGTTTTTGATGCGCACCGCTACGGCGTTCGCGCTGACTTCGTTCAGCCAGACGAAAAAGGCGCGGCCTGCGATGACCAGCAGTATCGAGCGCAGGCCGCTCATCACTTGCGCCAGCGTTTGCGCCTCCAGGAAGACGCCATGGATGACGCCGCTCAAGAGCCAGGCCTGGCCGATGGTCAGCAAGCCGGTCAAAAGTCCAGAAAGAACCGTCAGGGCCAGGGGCAGGCGAGCGTCGCGGGTAAGGGACAGCAGTCGCAGGTTCAATAGGTCAATTTCTTTACGTCAGTCGTCACCCGCTTGCGGAAGACCCAATAAGTGTAGCCCTGGTAGGCCAGGATGATGGGGACGAAGATGAGCGCCACGATGGACATAACTTGCAAGGTGTAAGGCGAGGACGAGGCGTTGTATATCGTCAGGCTGAAGGCGGGGTCGGTGCTGGAAATCATCACGCGCGGGAAGAGCAGCAGGAAGAAACTTACCTGCGTGAGGACGAGATGTAGGGATGTCATGGCAAAGGCCCAGCCGTCCATTTTACGGGGCAGGAAGACGGCCCCGACCAACACGATAGTGGCGACTGCGCCGAGCGGGTAGATGCCTGGATCAATCCCCAGATGTTGGATGAAATCGGTGGCGAAGAAGGTCCAGACGGCGTAGACCAGCACGATGAGCATGGCCGGTCCCCACAGTTTGCGCGCCAGCGAACGGGCGCGTTCTTGCATCTCGCCTTCCAGTTTCAGGCTGAGGAAGATGCTGCCATGCAGGGCAAACACCGACAGGGCCAGCAGGCCGCCAAGCAGCGTGTAGCCATTGCCGTTGACCAACAGAGTGAGCAGGTTGCCGGTAAAGTGCATGTTCGCGTCAATGGGTAGGCCGGCCGCCAGGTTAGAAAACGCTATCCCCAGTAACAAGGAGGGGATGAGTGAACCAAAGAAGATGGCCCAATCCCACAGGCTGCGCCATTTGGGGCTGTAGTGCTTGGAGCGGAATTCGAACGCCACGCCGCGCACGATGAGGCCCACTAAGAGCAGGAAGAAGGCCAGGTAGAAGCCGCTGAACAGGGTCGCATACCACATTGGGAAGGCGGCAAAGGTCGCGCCGCCGGCGGCGATGAGCCAGACCTCGTTCCCGTCCCAGTGCGGGCCGATGGTGTTGATGATGGCGCGCCGTTCTTCATCTCTCTTCCCGAGGAAGGGCAATATCAATCCAACGCCGAAGTCGAAGCCCTCTAATACAAAGAAACCTATCCATAAAACGGCAATCAAGATGAACCAAAGGGTTTGTAATGTTTCGGGTGACATGGAAGCCTCCTTCAGTCTTGAGCGCCCAGCAGCAGGGCAGGATCGCCGATTACGCCTGCGTCGGTTGCGTCGGGGCCGGCTTTGGCAAAGCGGGTCAGCAGATAGATGTCTGCGGCCATCAGCGCGGCATAGATGACCACGAAACCGATCAAAGTGAACAGCACCATGCCGCCGGTGACGTTAGGAGAGGAAGCCTGTTCGGTCTTCAAGAGTCCCTGCACGATCCAGGGCTGGCGGCCTGTTTCGGTCAGAATCCATCCGCTGGAATTGGCGATGTAGGGCAAGGCGATGCTCCAGGGCAGCCACTTCAGCCAGCGCATCCACTTTTGCGGCCAGTCTTTGACGATGAGGAAGACGGCATAGGCGCCTATGGCTACCATGAGCAGAGAGGCGCCAAACATGAAGCGGAAGGCCCAGTAGGTGATGACCATCAGCGGGACGTAATCGCCGGGGCCGTATTTCGCTTCGTATTCGGCCTGTACGTCATTGACGCCGCGCACCTCACAGGTCAGGTTGTTGCAGGCAATCAGGCTCAGCAGGCGCGGGATGCGAATTTCCCACACCAGGTTTTTGCCGGTCAGGTCACCGATGGTGATGATCGAGAACGAAGCGGGTTGTTCGGTTTCCCACAGGGCTTCGATAGAAGCCATTTTCATCGGCTGGGTTTCCATGACGTAGCGTCCTTGCTCGTGTCCGCCCAGGCCGACGATGACGGTGAACAGCAGCGCAACGATAGCGCCCAGTTGGAAGGAATATTTGAAGAAGTCTTCCTCCTTCTTGCGCGCCAAATGCCAGGCGCTGATGCCCAGCACAAAGAAGCCGGCCGTTGCCAGGCCAGAAGCAAGTGTGTGCCAGAAGAACAGCCAGCCTTTCGGGTTGGTTGCCAGCGCCAGGAAATCGTTCAAGACCAGGCGCCCGCTCTCGATGCTGGCGGGATCGAAGCCGACCGGATGCTGCATGAAGCCGTTTGCCAGCAAAATCCACAATGCTGAGAGATTCGATCCCAGCGCCGCCAGCCAAATAGAGGCCAGGTGCAGGCCCTTGGGGGCGCGCTCCCAGCCAAAAATCCAGATGCCCAGGAAAGTGCTTTCCATGAAGAAGGCCGTTAAGGCCTCGATGGCCAATGGCGCACCGAAGATGTCGCCCACGAAACGGCTATACTCCGACCAGTTCATGCCGAACTGGAACTCCTGCACGATGCCAGTCACCACGCCCATGGCAAAGTTGATGAGGAAGAGTTTACCCCAAAACTTGGTCAGGCGTTTGAACTTCTCTTGGCCGGTGCGATAGTATTGGGTATGTAACAGCGCCACGATCCACGAGAGACCTAACGTCAGAGGAACAAAGAAAAAATGGTACACAGTGGTTGCAGCAAACTGCCAGCGGGAAAGAATGATGGGATCCATAAGCCTCCTATTGTGAAATACAACACAGAGTGGCGAAATTATACCTCTTACTTGAAATTGTCTGCGCAGATGCGCCTTGCTCCAGCGTATAATTGCCTCGAGGCGACCATGATTCCTATCCGAGACGAAAACCCGACCCGCCGCGTGCCGTTCGTCAATTACGGCCTCATCACGCTGAACGTCCTGGTCTTTTTGTGGCAAATCAGCCTGGGGCCGCAGAGCGAAGCGGCGCTCTACCGCCTGGCGATGATTCCGCTCGACCTGACGCGCGGCCTCGACTTGGGCGATGTGCGCGCCATCTTTACCAGCATGTTCATGCACGCCGGCCTGACGCACTTGCTCGGTAACATGCTCTACTTGTGGATTTTCGGCGACAACGTCGAAGACGCCCTCGGGCATGGCCGCTACCTGTTCTTCTATCTGGCCGGCGGCGTGGCCGCTTCGCTGACCCACGTCTTGCTCTACCCGTTCTCGCAGATTCCCACCGTGGGCGCAAGCGGGGCGATCGCCGCTACCCTGGGCGCTTATCTCATCCTTTACCCTCGTCGGCGGGTGGTGACCGTGATTCCGTTCGGCTTCTTCCTCCAGGTGGCCTCTCTGCCGGCGGCCCTGGTGCTGGGCATGTGGTTCCTGCTGCAATTGCTCGAAGGGACGCTTTCGTTGGGCATGGACATGCTCGGCGGGGTGGCCTTTTGGGCACACATCGGCGGCTTCGTCTTCGGGATGTTGGTGGGGCCGCGCCTGCGTCTGCGCCCCCGACCGGTGATTTACTGGCAGGAATGGGGACGCTGGGAGTAACACACAGGGCCGGGGACTTTCCCCGGCCCTCCTTTTTGTGCAATTCACGGGAGATAATCGTCCCGAAGGCTTGTTAGAGCAATGGGATGGGCAAAATCGAGCCTTCGGGACGGTTCAAAGGCTATCCCAAATTCGGGTTTTTATGCAATTCGCGTCCTTCTAGGCACTTGTCGGCGTGTCGCTCACGAACGCTTGCTGTGATCTACTGCCTTGAGTATCTTGAGATTCAAGACGATGAAACGCCACAACTGATACAGTTTGAAATTCATCCAGAAACGGTCACGAGGGGTGATTTTCATCGCAGCCTCCTTATTCAGGGATAACCCGCCACAGCGGCCAACCGTGGAACTTGTACATGAAGGTATAGTGAATGAGCATCTTCATCCACGCTCCGCTGAGGCCGACCTCCATGTGGGTGGAGAACAAGTCGCGCCCGGCCTCGTTGGGGTAACGCCGTTGGTCGGGGACGACCGGCTGGACGAAGATGACTGCCGCCTGCCCGTCCCAAAGCGAATCGCCCATCGAGGCAATGCAGGCCGCGACCATCTCCGACATGCGCTCCGAGTGTGTCATCCGTCCTCTCTTCACCAGATCCATGATGTTGAACGCCACCAGGCGCCCCATGATGCCCGAGACCATGCCGGTACGCGGCGGCGCTGGTGTAATGTTGGTGCCGTTGGGCGTGACCAGCGGCTGAGAAATCGGGCCCGGCGGAGCGAAGGCGATACCCGCAGCAAAAATGTTGGGATAATCGGGGTTCTGATACACCGACGGCCAGGCATCCGGGTTGCGCTTGAGTACGTCATACGACAGGCCGTAAATGCCATCTACCAGCACGAAACCGGCCGGATTGGTCAATTTCGAGGCCAGGTCTTCGCCGTTCTTGCCCACGTAGCGAATCGGTTGGCCGCGGAACTGCGGGATGAGCATGGCAAAGTCGAAGGGCGTTTCCCCCTCCTGACCTTCGGCGTTCTCCCACAAAATCTTGCCGGGCTCGACCTTCTTGACTGCTGTCTGCACCTGCCAGC
This sequence comes from Anaerolineales bacterium, assembly GCA_034431895.1. Classification (GTDB taxonomy): domain Bacteria; phylum Chloroflexota; class Anaerolineae; order Anaerolineales; family Villigracilaceae; genus JAABUE01. Next base: position 118 of record DAOUCM010000186.1, on the reverse strand, counting down.
GGATGCCAAAATCCTCGAACAGGGCAGACATGAATTCCTCGCTCGAGAGCATTTGCCCCTTGTACCGCGCCTGCACGCCGCCGATGCCAAAATCGCCCAGAGCCGGCTCATTGGAAAG
>DAOUCM010000185.1:0-2731 GCA_034431895.1 Anaerolineales bacterium | reverse complement strand
CAGTAAAGCTCCACGGGGTCTTTTTGTCCTGCTGCGGGTAGGCCGCATCTTCACAGCCATTTCAATTTCACCGGGTCCCTCGTTGAGACACCGCTCCAGTTGTTACACGGTTCGTGCGGGTCGGAACTTCGCTGATTCTCGCATTCCTGCGAGCGCAGACTATATCTTGATCTCTTCTTTTGCATACTTACGGTTGCCTGATGGATTCATTTCAAACGCTAGTTCAAGAATGCGCTTGAAACCTTCTTTCGTGCGATGCTCACCTTGATACATCATTCGACATATCTGGGCAAACAGTTCGAAATCACGCTGCTTGCCTGAGAGCAAAGGATTTGCCTCGAAATGAGGAATCACTTTCTCAACCAGGTTGGCTACGCTTCGCACTTCGTATTTTAGCGTCTTGTCAGAACGATCCGCTCGGATCGTTCCGCAGGAAAAGTACTGTTTCAAGGTCTCCAAAACTTCGGCTCGGTCACCATTCTGACTTACGGAGAAACTCGGTCGAATTTCCCAGCCGAATTGATGACGCCGGCTCTTGTTGAGCGAAACACAGAAACACCCTTCACCATCCACAAATCCGCTCAAATACGATCTGATATCCACCATCAGCCTCCAGAGATCACCGGCGTATGATGACAATCGTAGATTTGCCTTACGGCAGTGATTATCATCTCACCCATTTTAGGGATCAGTCGTTACGGGGTCAATCCATCTTTCAAGATGACTTCCCACGGTATTACCCTCTCTTTGACACGATGCCTTGTACATCGCAACGAGATCGGGCTTCACCGTTATTAGCCGGTACGGGCAATTTTACTTACCCGACAAGGAATTTCGCTCTATCTGTTACCGCCATTTCTGGCGAGCCGGTCATTTCTGCCGGCTTCCTTGTGTCGCCACAAGGTACGGACTATATCTTCACCGCATTGGGTGTCTGGCGTATAGTCTCTGAGGATTCTTGGAAAATTGATCCAAGTCTTTCCTGCTGATCACCTGCACTCGACACATTTTTACCATGATTGGTAATGCGAGATACTAACCAGGCTTTCCAGCATATAGCCAGATTTTACTAAGGCTAGCAAACTGTTAACCTTAGGACCGTTCGTTTTGTTGCGCCCTTTTCAGGGGGCGGGATTAGATACCCGCTCTGCCTGTCGCCAGGCAGTCCGGACTATATCATCCTCCCGATTCGGAGGTCTGGCGTATAGTCTCTGAGGATTCTCTGGGCTGAAATCGTGCAAGAATTTCAGCGTCACTGTAACGTCGTTTGCCACCATCGTTCATTTTACGTCTTATTTCAAGGATTTCTTGAATTCCCTCCAGCGTGAGGTGTCGTCCTTCCTGTAAGATTTTCGCCAACTTCACGAACTTCGCAAAGTCGCGTTTTTTCTTGGCAGAAAGAAAACCAAAACGCTCGAAAAACGGGATAACGTGCGTGAGGATGGCCTCGAGATTGTTGACTTCGTAATACCACACCCCATCAGCCCGGCTGCGCAAAGTCCCACACTGCAAATGCCGCTTGAAGAGGGCCAAGATGACCTTGTCCTTTTGCGAGACATTGAAACAGAGCGAAACCTTCCAGGGTTGGCGATCATCTTGCCGTGCGCGGAAGGAGAGATTGAAACTTCCTTCGCCATCCGCAAAACCAGCCAGATAATAGCCGATATGAGGCGGTATTTGTTTGACGTTCAGCATCCAGAGCCTTTCCTGCTGATTGCCCGCACCTTTCGCATTGTCACCCATCCGCCTGTTGCGGCGGGTAGCGCAGGATACACCGGGTTTTCCAGCAAATAGCCAGATTTTACAACTACAGGGTCTAGTCTATAGTTACGGCCGCCGTTCACCGGGGCTTCGGTTCGAAGCTTCGCTTGCGCTAACCTCTCCCCTTAACCTTCCGGCACTGGGCACGTGTCAGCCCCTATACATCGTCTTACGACTTAGCAGAGACCTATGGTTTTGTTAACCAGTCACTAGAGCCATTTCACTGCGGCCTTCCAGCGCTTTGGTATAACCGAACGCTAGAAGGCACCCCTTCTCCCGAAGTTACGGGGTCATGTTGCCTAGTTCCTTAACGAGGGTTCTCCCGATCGCCTTGGTGCATTTACACCCATCTACCGGTGTCGGTTTGCGGTACGGGCACTCAGAAATCAACGCTTAGAGGCTTTTCTCGGCAGCAAGGCTCAACCACTTATGCCTTGGCGGCTCGCTCTTGCCTCGGCTCGACCGGTGGATTTTCCTGCCGGTCTCAACGCCTAGACAGATCGCACCCGAATCCAATAACGGGCTGGCCTACCTCGCTGCGTCCCCCCATCGCTCCTTCTGAGTGGTTCCGGAATGTTGACCGGATGTCCATCACCTACGCCTTTCGGCCTCGGCTAAGGACCCGACTAACCCGACGCGGAATAACCTGGCGTCGGAAACCTTAGACTTACGGCGAACACGGTTCTCACGTGTTTGTACGCTACTCATGCCTGCATTCTCACTTCCGTCCGCTCCAGCCGCCCTTTCGGTCGACCTTCCCCGCTGACGGAACGCTCCCCTACTGCCCTGTCTAAAGACAAGACCCATGGCTTCGGTACTATGCTTAGCCCCGTTAAATTTTCCGCGCAAGGTCACTAGACCAGTAAGCTGTTACGCACTTTTTAAAGGGTGGCTGCTTCTAAGCCAACCTCCTGGTTGTTCAAGTAACCTCACCTCGTTTCCCACTTAGCATAGATTTGAGGACCTTAGC
>DAOUCM010000184.1:0-7174 GCA_034431895.1 Anaerolineales bacterium | reverse complement strand
TACAGAGCCTGGTGATACGCTGTGCGCATCCTGCGTACCACCGACTTTTGTCGTACCACCGACCTTTGGTCGGCTTGACCAGGCAGAGCCTGGTGATACGGAGCCTGGTGATACGGAGGCCGGTAATACAGAGCCTGGGGATACGCTGTTTGCGTCTGGAGTCGGCTTCCCGCCGGAGCCGCGAGGAAGGTTACCGAATTACCTGAATTCGGGGTAAGCCTTCGAACCGTCCCGCAGGCTCGATTTTGCCCATCCAATGGCTCTAAAAAGCCTTCGGGACGCTTATCCCGAACTGGCGTTTTGTTAAACTCCATCAACTGCTGTCCAAACAGGCTATTATCCTGGCACTTTGATGCACCCACCATTTTATTCGAAAAGATAGGGGAGTGTGATTTATAATGTGACCAGTCTGCTTTTACAAGGAGAATGACATGGCAAACAAAAAACCCGGCGATATCATCGTCTCGCCCGGTGGCGGCATGTTCCGCGACCTGGCGCTGCGCCTCAAACTCATCGTCCGTCTGATGGCCGACCGGCGCGTCAACCCGCTACTCAAATTGTTGCCTGTGGCCTCGCTGGTCTACCTGTTCTTTCCCTTCGACCTGATTTCCATTGTCCCTGGCGTCAGCGCCCTGGATGATTTGGCTATCGTTTCGCTGGGCGCCTATCTGTTCGTGGAATTCTGCCCGCCCAACGTAGTGCAAGAACACATGAGTCAACTGACCAGCAACATGGACATCGTGGAAACAGGGGGGGATGTGGTGGATGGCGAAACGGTTGACATGGAGGAGAAATAAGATGCGGATGAAAAGGCTTGCTCTCCTCCTGACGTTCATCCTGCTGGCAGGCTGCGCCTCGAAGACGCCTGCGGCTCTTCCCACGCCTCAGCCTGTGTCCTCGCCACAGGAGGTTGTCGTTACTGCCGACGTTTCTCCCTCTGCTACGCTCCCTGCTCCATCTCAGCCCGCAGCGGACCTCGTCACCCCAACCGTTGCCTTGCCCAAAGTGATCGCCTTCCCCGATCCGGGCCTATATATCTGGGAAGAAATCGTCTCCGGCTTGGAACGCCCGGTGGACATCCAAAATGCCGGCGATGGCTCTGGGCGGTTGTTCGTCATCGAGAAAGTGGGGCGCATCCGCATCCTGCAAGAGGGGCAAACGCTTGTCCAGCCCTTCCTCGACATCCGAGATCGAGTGGGCAGCCAGGGTAACGAGCAAGGTTTGTTGGGTTTGGCTTTCCACCCGCGTTATCGGCAAAACGGATTTTTCTACGTCAACTACACCGATACCGATGGCAACACGGTGATTGCCCGTTACCGAGTGACAGGCGATCCGAACCTGGCCGATCCTGCCAGCGAGCATGTCATGTTGCGCCTAGAACAGCCTTTTCGAAATCACAATGGCGGCGCGCTGGTCTTTGGCCTGGATGGTTACCTGTATGCCGGCCTGGGCGATGGCGGTTCTTCGGGCGACCCGTTTGGCAACGCCCAAAATTTGAATTCGCTGTTGGGCAAAATTCTGCGCCTGGATGTAGACTCGGCGGAGCCGTATGCCATCCCGCCGGAGAATGGTTCTGGCAGCGAGGTGTGGGCGTATGGCCTGCGCAATCCTTGGCGGGTTGCCATAGACCGCGCCAACGGAGACGTATACATCGCCGATGTCGGACAAGATAAGTGGGAAGAAATCAATTTCGTGCCTGCCGGCGCGAGTGGCCCGCTCAACTTTGGCTGGGACTATTACGAAGGAACGCATTACTTCCGAGGCTTTCCGCCGCTTGGCGTGGAGTTGATTCCCCCGGTGGCAGAATATGGTCACGACCGCGGCTGTTCGGTGACGGGCGGCGTGGTCTACCGCGGTTCCATGCCAGCATGGCAGGGAATCTACCTGTATGCCGATTATTGTAGAGGCACCCTGTGGGGCTTGTTGAACGCCGATGGTCAGTGGCAGGCGCAGGCGTTGTTCGAAACGGGATCGAACATCACTACGTTTGGACAGGACGAAATGGGCGAGGTCTATTTTGCCAGCGACGGCGGCCAGGTCTTGAAATTGGTGGAGCGCTGACAGGCGTATCCCCAAATTGGGAGATATGTCATCCGAATAAGGTAATTCGTCATCGCGATTTGTGACGCCTGTCACTGGTCGCTGAAGACCGAATGGATTAAACTGAAAATGCAATTGGTCGGAGGCTGTGATGGCTTATCGGAAATGGCAAGTGTCCAAAATCAAATATTGTGAGCATGTAGGGCATGAGATTGCGCTAGAAGTAGAGGTGGTCTACCCGTCTGAGCATCTCCCCGATCAGCCGCCGCGCGTGCGCGCCCGCCGCTGCTCGAACGCGCAAGAATGCAACCAATTGGACAAGCCGGTGTGCGCCTGGTGCGGCACCAATCCTGGCCACGAACCTTTGTAGGAAACAAGCCGCTTCCTGTTGGGCTTGGTTGACAGACTCTCTCTCCTCCATAAACGAGTTGGTCCTTGGTAAACCCTGCGTTTGGCTGCGCAGGGTTTACCGTTTTGTGGCTAGAAATTTCTCCTGGCCGTTGGGCTGGCTTCGACCCGTCCGCCTCTCGTTAGCGCCTAGGCGCTGATTTCCTGCCACAGCCTCTTCAACTCCAGTGCATCCTCTTCCATGACGGGGCTTTCGCACAAGATCCGGCCGCCGCAGCCGAAATCTTTCAAGGCGCGTAGCAAGGCGCGCACGTCCAGGTCGGCTTCCGACAGCCTCAAGTGATTCTTTTCGCCTTTCGGTCCATATTCGATGCCCGAAAGGTGGATGTGCAGCCGCCGCAAGGCCATCTCGCCCAGGGCCTTGGCGTAGCCGTCCAACGCGCGCGCCCACTCGTCATAGGTGTTGAACGAGCCGTCGCCGGGGCGGGCGTGCAGGTGGGCAAAATCCAGGCATGGCTCTACGCCGCTTATCTGGCTCATGGCCAGGGTATCTTCCAGCGAGCCAAGCATGGCAGCCTTGCCCATCGTCTCGGGCCGCAGCGTGACCGGGTTGCCGGCTGCGCGCAATTCATCCAGGCAGCCTTGCAAACGCGGCAGCGCTGTTTGTAACACCTGCTGGGGCGGGCGCTCGAAATACGAACCAGGATGGAAAACGATGTCGGTAGCGCCGGCCAGGTTGCCATAGTGCGCCGCGTCCATCAACCGCTGGCGTGATTTGGGCCATTCGGTCTCGTCGGCGTTCAGGTTGATGAAGTAAGGCGCATGGACGCTCAGCGAAACGCCCTGTTCTTCTGCTGCCTGGCGGATGGCAGCGCAGGTAGCCTCGCTTACGCGCACGGCCTGAACCCAGCCTAATTCGAGCGTTTCCAGTCCAATAGACTTGCTGAACAAAATGGCGCCCACGCTGCCGCCCGGTTTCTTGGGCGTGCCGATAGGAGAGCCAACCGTGCCGAATTGGAAAGAGGAAGACATAGCATGACCTCGCTGAAAGGTAGAGGAGATTTTTCGACCTGTTCGTACAAACCTGCCCTCTGTCCTAGCGTTGCGCAAACAGCATGGACAGCCGCTCCCACAGCGGCGGTCCCAAAATCAACACCCCCACGCCAATGGCTGCCAGCGCCGCAATCAACACCGCCGCTGCGCCCACGTCCTTGCCGGCTTTGGCCAGCGGATGGCGCTCTGGGCTGGCCAGGTCTACTACCGCTTCGATGGCTGTGTTCAGGAACTCGGCCATGAAGACCATGGCGACGGTCAAGAGCAGCACCGCCCAATCACCGGCCGGCAATCTCAGCCATAGCCCAACAGCAAACACCGCCGTTGCTACGCCGGCGTGGATCCAGGCGTTCTGCTGGGTACGCAAGACATACCGCCAGCCGTGAAAAGCATAGCGGAAGGAGCGTGCGCGCGAGCGGAGGAAGCGGACGAGGGGCGACATCTACGATTCTTGCGGAGCGACCCCTTTCAAACCGAGTCTTTCCAGGACTTCGGCCTGCGCTTTCCACATGCGGGCTTTTTCCTGCGCCTCGGCATGATCGTGGCCGAGCAGATGCAGTGTCCCATGCACCACCAGCAGTTGGGTTTCGGCCAGCAGGGTATGACCGGCGGCCTGCGCCTGTTCCAGGGCGCGGGGGATGGAGATGAGGATGTCGCCCAGATAACGGCGGCCCGTTTCGGGGTCTGTTTCGGAAGCGGAGAAGGAGAGAACGTCGGTGGGGGCGTCGGTGTCCAGATAGTGGCGGTTCAATTGGCGCAATTGCGCGTCGTCGGTCAGCACGATGGTCAGGTCTCCATCGGCGGCTTCGTGCGCCAAGGCGAGCAGGGCGGCGCGTTCCAGCGCGTCCAGGCTTGTGCTGAGCCTGGTCGAAGCATCGGGCGCTTCGGGCAGGCGGGGATTGACTTCGATGTGAATCACGGTTTACTGAGGCTGTGTGGGACGGTGGGCGCGGGCAGGCTGGCTGCGACTTCTTCGGCGCGCGGGTATTCGATGCGCGGATGGTAAGCGCCTCGCAGCGTGGTGACAAAGGACTCGGCGATTTGATTCAGGTCGCGCAGGGTGAGTTGGGTGTTGTCGAGTTGGCCGCTCTTTTGCGCTTGCTCGATGACGGCGCGAATCAAGCCGCGCAGTTCTTCCTCGTCTTTCGGACGCGCAGCGCGGACGCGCGCCTCGGCGCCATCGGCCAGCATCAGCAGGGCAGTTTCGCGCGAGCGCGGGCGCGGGCCAGGGTAGCGGAATTTGTTGGCGTCCACTTTCGATTCGTCGCCGCCGGCCTGTTCGACGGCTTTGGAATACTGGTAACGGGTGAGCATGGTGCCGTGATGCTCCAGGATGAAATCTTGTAAGCGGCGCGGCAGGCGATGTTTACGCGCCAGGGCGACCCCATCCAGCACGTGACGGGTGATGGCGGCTGAACTGACGGCCGGGTCGAGGTCGTCGTGGGTGTCTATGTTGCCGGGCAACTGGTTTTCGATGAAGAAGGTGGGGTTCATGGCTTTGCCCACGTCGTGGAACAGAGCGCCTACGCGGGTGAGCAGGGCGTCGGCGCCAATGCGTTCGGCGGCTTGTTCGGCCAGGTTAGCCACCTGGAGGCTGTGCTGGTACGTGCCGGGCGCATTGCGCAAGAAAAATTGCAGCAAGGGAAAATCGGGGCGCGAGATTTCCAATAATTGCAGGGGAGTGGTCAGGCCAAGCGTTTGCGCCAGCAGATATTGGAGCAAGAGGGCAATGCTGGCCGAGGCCAGGCCGTTGAAAAGTGCCGCGCCCATCAACGTAAGGATGCCCACCCAGTCCATGGGGATAAACGGCAGGCGGAAGGCGAGCAGCATGGCGATTCCGGCGCCCGCAATGGCCATCCCCGCGCGCAAGAAGGCCCAAAAGCGGCGCGCCGGCCCCAGCACCAAAACGCCGCACAGCGAGGCCAACAGATAGTAAGCCGTCAGGTCTAAGGTGTTGGGCAGGCCATAAGCCGCCAATAGAGAGAGAGACAGCGAAAAGACCAGGCCGGTTTCCAGGCTGAACAGGGTGACCAACAGCAAGCCAACGGCCGGCAAGGGGTAGAGGTAGGGGACGACCGTGCGGTTGGGAATGATGACACGCGCCCCAATCAGGAAAGCCAGGAAGATGACGGTCATCAAGAACAGACTGTTCGGCTCTGCCAAAAAAGGTTTGGGGCGGCGAAAGAAATAGAGGCCCAAAAAGACGCTGCATACCGCCGCCAGCGCCGTCGCGCCCAGATAATCTTGCCAGCGTTGACCGGTTTCGATCAGCCCCATCTTTTCGAGGGCTTCGAGTTGGGCCGGGCTGATGACTTGTCCGCTGGCGACCACCATCTCGCCGGCTTTGTAGGTTTGGACGACCGGCTGAACGGCCTCACGCGCTGCCTGGCGGGCGGCGTCGGTCAGTTCGTGGCTGTACAAACTGTTGGGCGTCACAAAGGCGCTCACCAACTCGACCACCAGGCCGGCTTGTTCCTCGCTCAAGGCCAGGCTGACGAGCGAGGGAACGCTGCGCCGCATGGTGTCCAGGTCACTTTCACGGATGGTGTTGCGCATCACCCTTTCCAGCACGCCCAGGGCTTCTTGCTGAATGGCGTCCCAGCGAGCGGCGGGCAGTTCGAGGATTTGTTCGATGACTTCGCGGCGCAAAGCCAGGTCGCGCATGGCTTTCAGGTCGGCTTGTTTTTGTTCGGGAGTAGAAAACTCGTCTGTGCGCACCAGGCTGATGAAGTTCAAGGCCGCTCTCAGACGTTCGATTTGTTCGCGCGCAATGGCCGGATCGGGCGGCGTATAGACGCGCTGAATGGCGCGCTCGGCGGCTGCACGCGCCTCCTCTGTCCGCACTTCACTGACGTACTCGATGGCGCGAGGCGCTTGCAGGCTGCGGGGGGCCACGTCGCCGGCTTGCAAGGGCAAAGCGCCCGGGCTGAGCGACAGGGGTAATACCAGCGCCAGCAAAGAGACCAGCCCAATGGCCGTCAACAACAGCACCTGGATGGTGCGGATGCGGGCGGGGACCTTGCCCGGCCGGCTGGCTTCCATATCCTATTTAGCCAAAAGTTCCCGCACCATTGCGCTGACCTGGTCGCCGGGTGCGCGTCCTGCAACCTTGGGCAAGACGGCTTTCATGACCTTGCCCATGTCGGCAGGCGTAGAGGCGCCGCTCTCGGCAATGACGGCTTCGACCAGTTGGCGCAGTTCGTCGGCGCTCATGGCTTTGGGCAGGAAGGTCTCCAGGATGGCAATTTCGGTTTCGTTTGCCTGTGCCAGGTCGGGGCGGTTGGCTTTGTGCGCCTCTTCGAGGGCTTCTCGGCGGTTCTTGATTTCCTTTTGCAACAGCGCAATCACCGCCGGGTCGTCCAGTACGGTGCGCTTGTCCACTTCGGCCTGTTTGATGGCCGCCAGTGCCATGCGCAGCGTATCACGGCGCACGTTGTCTTTCAGGCGCATCGCCTCTTTGAGGGATTCGTTGAGTTGGGTTTTGATGTCCATGGGGGAGATTATACTAGCACTCTGTCTATCATGGATGGGGAGAATTGGGTTCATTGGTATCCACGCAAAAGATGTCAGCAGTGATGAGGAAAATTTGCACATTTCACAGATTACCTTGACAATGTCACATTAAACATTTGTTCTAAAAACGCTATGTTTTTTGTCACTGCGAGCGATAGCGAAGCAGTCTCCCGGTCTGCCAGGAGATTGCTTCGTCGCAAAGAACGCTCCTCGCAATGAC
>DAOUCM010000183.1:0-5832 GCA_034431895.1 Anaerolineales bacterium | reverse complement strand
TCATACCGCAGCGCTTCCACCGGCTGCAGCGACGCGGCGCGGTTGGCGGGGTACAGCCCGAAGAACAGCCCGACCGCCGCCGAGAAGAGCGTAGCCAGCAAAATCGAGTCCAGGCTGATAGCGGTGTCGAAAGGCGCGTTCAGCGCAATCGAAACCTGTTCGATAGCGATGGCAATCAGCCAGCCGAACAACACGCCCACCAACCCGCCCAACAGGCTGAGCAGCGAAGATTCGGCCAGGAATTGCGTCAGGATGTCGCGTTTGCGCGCGCCCAGCGCCTTGCGCAGCCCGATCTCGCGCGTGCGCTCGGCCACCGATACCAGCATGATGTTCATGATGCCGATGCCGCCCACCAGCAGCGAGATGGCCGCGATGCCGCCCAGGAAAATGGTCAATACGCCGGTGATGGTCTTGGCGGTATCTACGAAGTCCTCCTGCGAGTAGACCGTGAAGTCGTCTGCGCCGATGGCCGTGCGGTGACGGGTGCGCAGCGCCTGCGCCACCTCCTGCGCGGCCTGCGGCACCGCCTCGGCGCTGACCGCCTGCACGAAGATCGAATCCACGCTGTCGGCGGTATCGGCATGGACAAGCCGGCTTTGGGCGGTGGTGAGCGGAATCAGGATGCGGTCGTCGTTGCTGCCGGTCATGCCGCCGCCTTTGGAAGCCAGCACCCCGATGATGCGGAAGGGCTGTCCGTTGATGCGGATGGTTTCGCCGACCACGCCCTCGCGGCGGCCAAAATAGGTATCGGCTGTGTCTGGGCCAATCACGGCTACAGAAGCGTAGCCCAACAACTGCGATTCGTTGATGAATTCGCCTTCGGTGAGCGTCTCGTTGCGCACCTGCGCATGGACGGGGACGACGCCGTTGACCGATACCACCCCTCGTTCCCCGTAGGCCGAGACCTCGCTCTTGGTTTGCACCACCGGCGCCACTGCCAGCACCGACGGCGCCGCAAACGGGTCGGCCAGCGCCTCGGCGTCTTTCACCGTCAGCGGGCGCGGGTTACGCACCTCCGCTTCGGCGTTGCCCGGGAAGACGAACAAAATGTTGGTGCCGATGTCGTTGATGGAACCCAGGATGGTGTCCTGCGCGCCGTTCCCCACCCCCAGCATGGCGATCACCGCCGCCACGCCGATGACGATGCCCAGGATGGTCAGCCCGGAGCGCATCTTGTTGGCGTTCAAACTCTCCAACGCTTCCAGTAAGACTTGTGTCAGATTCATGTATTTCTCCTGTATTTCTCTACCGACAAATGTCATTGCGAGCGAGGGTCGAGTAGCCCCGTGCTGTTTGGGGCGTATCGAGACCGAGCGAAGCAATGACATCGCAAAGAGAGAGTGTATGGTAGCAAATCCTGAAGAACGCTACGCGGCCACCGACCCTGCTTGCCATAACCCACTTGCGCATCAACGATGTCCCTCATCTACCATCCCATCTATGATGTGGATGGTCCTGTCGGTCTGCGCCGCCACACGTGGGTCGTGCGTCACGATCACCAGCGTCGTGCCGTGTTCCCGGTTCAGGTTCAAGAGCAGGTCTATGATTTCCTGCCCGACCTTCGAGTCCAGGTTGCCGGTCGGCTCGTCGGCCAAAATCATGGCCGGTTCGTTGACCAGCGCGCGCGCAATTGCCACGCGCTGCTGCTGCCCGCCGGACAGTTCGTAAGGGCGGTGATGGATGCGATCGCCCAGTCCCACCGCTTCCAGCGCGGCGCGGGCGCGTTCCTTGCGGCCCTCGCTCAGGCCGGCGTAACGCAGCGGCAATTCCACGTTCGCGAGCGCCGAAGCGCGCGGCAGCAGGTTGAACGACTGGAAGACGAAGCCGATCTTGCGGTTGCGCACGTTGGCCAGTTGATCGTCGTCCATCTCGGCCACTTCCACCTCGTCCAGGCGGTAAGCGCCGCTGGTGGGCCGGTCCAGGCAGCCCAGGATGTTCATCAGCGTGGACTTGCCCGACCCTGAAGGTCCGGTAATTGCCACCACCTCGCCGCGTTCGATTTGCAGCGACAGCCCGCGCAGCGCGTTCACTTCCACATCGCCCATGCGGTACGTCTTGACCAGGTCTTTTGCAACGATGACTGGCATGCTCATCTTGCGGCCTCCTATTGCCGAAAAGGACTGTTGCCGCCGCCGGGCCGCATTTCGAGCGCGGCGGGCGGGTTCAAGACGATCAGGTCGCCTTCTTTCAGGTCGCCGCCCACCACTTCGCTGTAGGCGTCTGAGGTCGCTCCCAGTCGCACTTCGACGGTCTTCAACGTGTCCCCTTCGAGGACGTACACCACGCGCTGATTGTCCACCACGCGCACAGCGCGGTTGGGGACGAGCAGCGCGTCTTGGATGTTGCGCACCTGGATGAGGACGGCGGCGGTCATGCCCGGTTTGACGAGTTCATCTGCATCCGTCAGTTCGACCGTGACCTTGAAGTCCACGCTTCCATTCGACGCCGCGCCTGCTCCCGCGACCTCGGCCACCACCCCGCGATATTCCTTGCCCTGCACCGCGTCGAAATTGACCGTCACCTCCTGCCCAACTGAAATAGAATTGATGTCCACTTCCGACACTTCCAGGTCAATCAACAGGCGTGAAAGGTCGTCCACCTGGAAAGCCATCTCGCCGGCCTTCACCTGGTCGCCGGGCAGCACGCTGGCGTCCGTCACCACGCCATCGAAAGGAGCGATGATTTTGGCCTGGTCCAGGACGGCCTGCGCAGCCGCCACTTTCGCTTTGGCGGCGGCCACATCTTGCGGGTTCGGGCCATCCTTCAAGCGGTCGTATGTGCGCTGGGCGTCTTCCCATTGGCCTTTCTTCAAGGCGACCTGTTCGTCCGCTTTGGCTTTTTCGGTCTCGTCGGCATAGCCGCGCCGAACTTTGACTTTTGGCTGTCCGTTTACCCAAACGATATATTCGATGTCAATTTCCCCCTCCAGCGACTCGCGGTATTCTACTGCGTCGTCGTATGCCTCCTGCGCTTTACGCAGAGCAATGGCGGCGTTGGCGCGCGCCGTATCGGATTCGAGCAGGTCATCGAGCGCCTGCTGCGCTTCTGCCAGGTCCGCTGCGGCCAGGATGACGTTCTGCGGCAGCGACGACTGCTCCAACCAGGCCAGCGTTTCATCTTCCTGCACTGCATCGCCCAATCCCGCATTGACCGTTTCCACGATTCCGCTTGTCTGCCAGGTCAGCGTAGCCGATCGGACCGCCCGCACCGTGCCGGTCGCGCCCACCATGGCCGACAGGTCGCCGCGCGCCGCCGCTTCGGTCTGGTACAAGTCATTGGCCGCGGCAGCCTTGCGCGGCAGCGTCACCGCCAGGAGGATGCCCAGCGCAATCAGCGCGCCAAGAGCGATCATGGTTTTCTTGTCAGTGAGAAGTTGTTTGAGTTTCATTTTGATTCTCCAGATTTAGTTTTTCATTTCTCTATCGTACAAATGTCATTGCGAGAGCGGTGTTCTCCCGCTCGAAGCCCTGGCCTGACGCCAGGACAGGCAATCTCTGTTATACAGCGGGGGATTGCTTCGTCAGGCAAAGAACGCCTTCCTTGCACAGCGTCCCCTGCGGGGAGTGACCTCGTTCTTGTCCATACTGTTCATTACTCGACAGCCGGCGGGTTCAACACGATCAGGTCGCCCTCCTGCAGGCCCCCGCCGGTCACTTCGCTATAAGCGTCGGACGTTGCGCCCAGCCGGACGGGGATCGCCTCCAGCAAGCCGCCTTCTCGGAGCAGGTACACCACCCGCTGCCCATCTACCATGCGAACGGCGCGGTTCGGAACCAGCAAGGCCTCCTGTACCTCCTGCACTCGGATGACGGCCTCGGCGCTCATGCCTGGTTTGAGTTGCTCGTCGGCCTCTTCTACCCTCACCGTGACCCTGAAATGCACGCCTGCCGCCTCGCCGCTTGCTCCATCCCTCAAAGGGGCGGTTGCAATTTCGATCACCTCTCCCCCATATTCCTTGCCAGGAATGGCCTCGAAGCGCAGCGTCACTTTCTGACGCAGGGCAACGCGGTTGATGTCCATCTCCGAAACTTTCAGGTCTACCAGTAAAGCCGAAAGGTCGTGCAACTGAAAGGCTGCCTGACCGGCTCGTACACGATTGCCCGCCTGAACGAGGCTTTCTGTGATGTAGCCATCGAACGGCGCAACGATTTTGGCCTGCTCCAGCGCTGCCTTTGCTGCCAGGACGCGCGCTTCGGCAGCCGCCACCTCTTGCGGGTTGGGGCCGTCCTTCAAGCGCTCGTAAGCGCGTTGGGCGTCTTCCATTTCGGCTTTACGCAGCGCCACCTCCTCGTCCGCTTCGGCTTTTTGCTCCTCGCTCGGCATATAGCGGACATGGCTGAAGCCGCGCACTTTGACCTTGCCATCTGGCCTTTGGATGAAGTTCAGCAGGTCGTACCGCACCTCATGGTCGAGCGCCTGACGATATTCGACCGCCTCGTCGTAGGCCTCTTGCGCCTCGCGCAGGGCAATCGCGGCATTGGCCCGCGCTGTGTTTGCCGAACCGAGCAAATCATCCAGCGCCTGCTGCGCCATAGCCAGGTTCGCCTCGGCCAATATCATACTCTGCGGCAGGGAATCGCGCGCCAACACCGCCAGCGTCTGCCCGGCCCTGACCTGCTCGCCCGCCTGCGCCTCCACCGTTTCCACCACGCCGCTCGTTTCCCACGCCAGGCTGGCAGACTGGCGCGCGCGCACCGTTCCACTGGCGCTGATGGTGACGAGGAGGCCTCCGCGCGCAAGCGGTTCGGTCTCATAGGCGGGTGATGCGCTCATGGCCGGCAGTCCAACCGCCAGCGTAAGCGCCAGCGCAACCGCCAGCCCCGCAAACAGGACGATTTTCTTGTTTTTCGGAATAGATTGAATCACGCGCATTGGCTTGTTCCTTTTTCGTTACCGCCAGGATAACAAGCAAATGTGCAGAATTTGTGCAGAAGGTGAGGGGAACTTTGGAGAACCAAGCGATTGCTTGACAACCAAGCCTTTTGATATATAATAATTACAAATTTGAAATAAATACAAATAAGAGAATGGAAAAACCTTCCCCCGAAATTTTGGTTTCTGCCCTCAAGCAAGGCGGCCTACGCCTCACGCCGCAGCGGATTGCCATCTGTAACCTGCTGGCCGGGACGGATGCCCATCCGACCGCGGCCATGATCTTCGAGGACATTCGCCGTTTCTATCCCTCTCTCTCCCTGACGACCGTCTACAACACCCTCGACGTACTGGTCGAGGCAGGCGCCATCAACGTGCTGGGACATGCTGGCGACGACACCGTTCACTATGACGCAAACACCAACCCGCATGTCAATCTGGCGTGTATCTCTTGTCATACCATCGTGGACATCGAATCTCCACAAATGGCGCACATCCATCGAGAAATCAACGCCGCCTCGGGTTACAAACTGCTCGGCGCGCGTGTGATGTATTACGGGCTTTGCCCAACCTGTCAACTTTCCCCATCCTGATCAATTTTTCCAAAGGAGAAAAAACATGGATACAACTGAAACCCCTATCATCCCGATGCCCCGCATCGGCGACCCCGCCCCCGAATTCAAAGCCGTCACCACGCAAGGCGAAATCAACTTCCCATCTGACTACAAAGGCAGTTGGGTCATCCTCTTCAGCCATCCCGCCGACTTCACCCCGGTCTGCACCTCAGAATTCATGACCTTTGCCACGCTGGAAGACAAATTTGCCCAGGCCAATTGCAAACTGGTCGGCCTCTCGGTAGACGGCCTCTACAGCCACATTGCCTGGCTGCGCACCATCCAGGAAAAAATCGAATACAAAGGCATGAAGCATGTCGAGGTCAAGTTCCCGCTCATCGAAGAC
>DAOUCM010000182.1:0-9741 GCA_034431895.1 Anaerolineales bacterium | reverse complement strand
TCCCTTGAAAGCAGACCAGGGATTGTGTAAAATTTGGACATGCCGACCTATGACTATTTCTGCCTCGATTGCCACAAACGTTTCGATCTCTTCATGACGTACAGCGAATACGGGACGCGACCGGTGACCTGCTCGCATTGTGGAAGCAAAAACGTGCGCCGGCGTCTGACCCGCGTGCGCATTGCCAAGTCAGAGGAAAGCCGATTAGAAAGCCTGGAAGATTGGGCTGATCCCGCCGCCCTGGAAGGGTTGGAGGACAATCCGCGCGAACTGGGGCGCATCATGCGCAAAATGGGGCGAGAACTCGGCGAGGACCTGCCGCCGGAATTCGACGAAGTGGTAGACCGGCTGGAAAAGGGTCAATCGCCAGAGGAAATCGAGTCTGCGCTGCCGGAACTGGCCGAGGGGAGCGGAGACGAGGAACTATGACGCGCTGCGTGCCCATCCGCATTGGCAGATGAGCGCGCAGCACGCCAACACTACGCCCCTCAATTCATTGAGACGACATGATCATTTCTTTGAGCGTCAATCCCAGGCGGGTGATGCCCTCACGGATGACTTCGGGCTTGGAATACGAGAAATTCAAGCGCATGGTGTTTTGGCCGCCTCCGTTGGGATGAAAGGCAAAGCCTGGAACGAAGGCAACTTTCTTTTGGATAGCGGCTTTTAGCACCTCGGCTGCATCCAGGTTTTCGGGCAGGATTCCCCACAGGAACATGCCTCCTTCAGGGCGCGTCCAACGCACTTCGGAGGGGAAGATCTCGCTCATGGTTTCGAGCATCATATCACGGCGTTCCTTGTACTTGGCGCGGATGACCTTGACATGCTCATCCAGGAAGCCGCCTTTGCCGACCTCGTAAGCGACAATTTGATTGAACGTGGCTGTATGCAGGTCGGCGGCCTGTTTGGCCATGACCAGTTTGCGGGTCACCTCGGGCGGCGCAATGACCCACGCCAAACGGATGCCAGGCGCCAGCAATTTTGAGAAGGTGCTGAGGTAGATGACATTGCCACTATAAGAACCTCCATTGGGACCGCGGAACTGGCTGTCGAGTTGCACAACCGAGGGAATGTGTTCTCCCTCGTAGCGCAATTGGCCGTAGGGGTCATCCTCTACGATGGGAACGCCGTATTTGTCGGCCAGTTCGACCAATCTTTTACGGCGTTCCAGGCTGAGTGTAGAGCCAGAAGGATTTTGGAAATTGGGCAGAATGTAGATGAACTTTGGCCCTACCCGCAGGGCTTTTTCCAACTCATCCACGATCATACCGTGTTCATCGGATGGCACGGATACATATTGCGCACCGTAGGCGTTCCAGGCTTGCAGCGCGCCCAGGTAAGTGGGAGATTCAACGGCGATGTAGTCGCCGCGGTTGATGAACAAGCGTCCAATGAAATCCAGCGCCTGCTGAGAGCCAGATGTAATCATGATGTTTTCAGGAGTGACCTCGACGGAGTAACGCGCAGTATGACGAGCGATCATCTCCCTGAGCGGGCGATAGCCCTCGGTGGTGCCATACTGTAATGCCTGCGCGCCCTGTTCATTCAAGACCTTGTTGCAGGCTTGCTGAAATTGTTGGACAGGGAAGACCTCTGGAGCAGGGAGGCCTCCGGCAAATGAGATGATGTCGGGCTGTTCGGTGAGTTTGAGCAACTCACGAATGACCGAACTGCCCATGCGAGACGTACGGTGGGCATAGCGATATTCCCAGGGTGTCTGCATTCTTTCTCCTTATGTGTTTTTGTATTTCCCGAACAGAGATAAAAAAAGCCTGACAGGTACGCTTCACCCGTCAGGCTAATCAAGCCGCCTTGGCCAGCAAGATGCCGCTAAGGAACCAGCAAATCCATCTCTGTATCATGGCATATTTATATTACCCTGTTTTGCGTTGAAATGCAACACACAGATTTGTATTTGTATGGGCACGTTCAGAGGGGGTCACAGGGGATTGCACAAGGGGAAGCGGGGTGTTTCAAGGCACGTGTCTATTCTCCATACACGAACAATTCACCCAGCGACTCGCGCAGGAAGTTGTGCCGGATGGCGTCGGCAAAGGTCGAGGCGACCGAGAGGATTTTCAATTTGGGATGCCGCGCCTGCGGTGGGATGTAAATCGTATCGGTGGCGACGATTTCGCTAATTTGCGGTACGGCCGCCAGCCGTTCCAATCCCCCGCGCGTGAAGACGCCATGCGTACAAATGACCAGGATGTCTTCTACGCCTTCTTCTATCAATAAGCGGCTGAGTTCCAAAATCGAACCGCCAGTGGCGATTTCGTCATCATAGACCAGCGCCCTCTTATGACCGCGTACCTGGTTGCCTACCAGGCCGCTGATACGCACTTGGCTGTCGGAAACGCGCTCCTTGTTTCCGGCGGCAACCGGCAGACCCAGACTGCGAGCAAAGCGCGCCGCCGACCTGGCCTGCCCCATATCGGGTGAGACGATGATGGCACCATCCAGGTTTTTATTCGCCAGGTATTCTTGGAAGACGCGGCGGCTGCTCAGGTGATCGGTAGGCAGGCCGAAGAAACCATGCGTTTGCGCGGAATGCAGCATCATGGTCATGCAGTGGGTGGCGCCGGCCGTCTCGAGCAGGTTGGCTACCAGACGAGCCGTGATAGAGATGCGGGGGGCATCTTTCTTGTCAGAACGGGCAAAGGAAAAGTAGGGGATGATGGCATGTGCCTCGGCAGCGGCCGAACTACGGGCGATATCGAGCATCATCAACAATTCGACCAGGTGGTCATTGACCGGCTGCGAGAGCGATTGAACGATGAAGACCTTGCGGTAACGCACTGAGGCGCCCAATTGGATGTATAGATTGTCGTTGCTAAACCGCGAGATGTGAGTCTTTTCGAGCGGCACGCCCAACAAACGAGCGATCTCGCCAGCCAATTGCGGGTTGGAACTGCCGCTGAAGAAACGCACTTCGGTGGGGTCAATATGGGTTTTTTTCATGCTGGTTCTATTCCAATTTCCACAATGCGGTCGAGGCGGAAGTTGCGCTCAGCCTTGCGCAGGTGACAGAAGCCTTGCAGGTATAGATAATCTGCCAGGCCAATGACTTGTTTGGGCGTTACCCAGCGGGTGGTGTATTGCCCCTTGCCATCTACGTACACCAGGCGCAGACGGCGGCGGCTTTGTATGGCCTCGCTCAACTCTGTGGGCAATCGAATGTTGTCGTTTGGCCAGACGGGGGAATTGTAGATGCCGATGAAGGCGTCTAGTTTGCCGCCCGCCGGTTGGAGGGCTTCCATCATGCTAAAAAAGACGCCACGGTCGGTGAGCGCGTCTGCCAGGGCGCGATGCGCGCTGTCCATTGGCACGTGAAAGGCCTCTGCCAGGGAAAGCAAAGTGTTGGAGGGCAGATCGAAATATGTCTGGGCAATCCAGAGAGTATCAATGAGATTGGGAATCTGCATTTCGCGTCCCAGACGGTGCAACTCGCTATCCAGGAATTGCAGGTCGAATTGGGCATTGTGGCACACTACAACCACGTCACGCAGGTGGGCGGTCACCTCGTCAGCCACGGCAGCAAAGGGGGGTGCGGAAGCCAGTTCGGCGTCGGTAAGACCGTGTGTGCTGGCGGCAAAGGGAGAGAGCGGACGGTCAGGGTTCACCAACGTCTGATAAGTGGTGCGGATGCGTTTTCCCTCCGTCAGCACAATGCCAATTTCGCAAATGCGGTCGCCAAACCAGGGTGAGAGGCCGGTGGTTTCCAGGTCGAGAAAAGCAAAGGAACAGTTGGTCAGGTCGAACATCGGAAATGCTCCCCAGGCGAGAATGTGACAGGTCCGATTGTACCAGAAGCAGTTCGACGCCATTTGCAGATTTCTTTGACTTTGCTCGCATTCTGCTGTACACTATTAGCAAGTATCTTCTCGAAAAGAAGAGGGGGGAAGCGGGGTGTTTTGGGCGTGCGCAACGCCCCTAAAGTGCCCTCTTCTCCTTTCGTTTGGAAAAGGGGGCAGAGATTACGTTTTACATGTCAAGTGTCACTTCCAGGCGGGGGGCGAAAATTGTATAATATTCGTGCAATTCTTCACAGAAACCTACCGAAGGAGTAATCGTATGACCGCTCAGTTGATTGATGGAACTGCCATTGCCCAGAAAGTCCGCGATGAGGTGAAGGCCAAGGTTGCGGCGCGTATTGCAGCGGGTAAGTCTCAGCCGGGGTTGGCGACGGTATTGGTGGGGAACCGCATCGACTCTGCTACCTACGTCAGCATGAAACAGAAGGCATGCGCCGAGTTGGGGATGACCTCGTACCACCACCCCGTGCCAGCAGATGTCAGCCAGGAAGATTTGGAAAAACTCATCAAGGAGTTGAACGCAGACCCCAAGGTGCATGGCATTTTGGTTCAATTGCCGTTGCCCTCTCACTTGGATGAAGAGCGCGTTCTTCAACTCATCAGCATCGAAAAGGACGTGGATGGTTTTTCGCCGCTCAACATTGGCCGCCTGGCGCAAAAGGGCCGCGAACCCTTGTTCGTTCCCTGCACGCCCTATGGCTGCATCTACTTGCTCAAGGAAAGCGGGGTGCAGATTTCTGGCGCAAATGCTGTGGTGTTGGGGCGATCTAACATCGTAGGTATGCCGGCTGCGTTGTTGCTGGTGGGAGAGAATGCTACGGTGACCATTTGTCACTCGCGCACTAAAGATATTGCTTCTGTGGTGCGGCAGGCTGACATTTTGATTGCCGCCATTGGCAAACCTGAATTCGTGCGCGGCGATTGGATCAAGCCCGGCGCGGCGGTGATTGATGTGGGCATCAATGGCATTCCTTTACTCAATCCCGACGGCAGTCCGGTGATTAGCGAGAAGACCGGTAAACCGCGCCAGAAGCTGGTAGGCGACGTGAATTTCGAGGAAGCCAAGGAAGTGGCTGGTTTCATCACCCCCGTTCCAGGCGGCGTTGGCCCAATGACGATTGCTATGCTGATGGCCAACACCCTGCGCGCGGCTGAGATTCAGGACAAGTAAAACGTAGTACAAGAAGTTGTTGCGAGACGGCGTTTCCTGAAGGACAGGCCGTATCCACGTTGTCGCCGCTGGGTCTCGATATGCGCCGCTGCTCAGGCGGCTCATAGTATTCGCAATGACGCAGTAAAGTGTATGAAAAGCCCCGCCTAAGGTGGGGCTTTTTGGGTTCATGCCTGGCGTTTGCGGGCAGCCAGCGCAACCAGGTCGTGGACAATGGCGTGTATCACCTCGTCTGGCACGCCATCTTCTGCTTTGGACTGCGGGCGCAGGTCTATGCTGTCGTTGACGTAATCTACCGCCACGAAGCGACCGTCTTCGGCAAGCGCCAGTTCGGTGGAGAACCAGTCCAGGCGGCAGATAGAGGCGATTTTAGCGGTCAGCAGGCGCAGGGGCGTCAGAGCGAAGCGGTTTTCCTCGTCCGCCGTAAGCGGCTGGTAGTGGTGCGTTACCGGTTGCCACCAACAGGGATGAATCTGCCCGTCCACATAGAAAATGCGAAACCAGGCCGGACGTCCGTCCAGATTGCGCGGCCAAATATGCGCTTGCACCAGGTATTTTTGTTCGGCGTGTTCGATGCGTGCGCGTTGAACTTGTTCGAGCGTGGTGGCGTGCAAAGTCACCCCTTCGCCGCCGCCGCCCATCGCTGGTTTGATGACGAACGGCACCCCCAGCGGGCTGAGGTCAAGGGAAGGCAGGAGCGGCTGTTCCACGAAAGGCGCCAGGATGAGCGTATAGGGCGTTTGAACGCCGCCCTGGATGAGTTCCAGGTGCATGGTGGCTTTGTCTTCTGCCCAAGCAGCCACCTCGCGCGGATTGATTCGGTAGACGGCCTGGCGCTTGGCGGCCTCCAACAGCGGCAGGAAAGCGGGATGGTATTGGGCGCGGTCGAGCAACACCGAGAAAGTAGCCCGTCTTTCCAGCAGGTCTGTAATGGCCTGCACGAGCGTATCGGGCGTCACTTGCCAAAGCGAGATGCCCTGAGCGGCGCAGGCCGTGTGAAGCAGGCGGGCAAAGTCTGCGTCGTATTCCCAGTACCATATCAGGCAAAGGTCGTAGTGAGTCATGGTATGGGGGTGATTTTACCGCTCAATGGCCTTTGGCTCAAATTCTGCACAAGGAAGATTCCGCTGGGCAGGGCTCGAGGCTTACACGCTACCCGGTTCTTGCACTGTCGAGGGCGGGGAAAAGCGTTCCTGCCGCCCCAAGCGTGCATGTAAGGCGTAATACCCCAGAGCAGACGCGGCACACAGCAAGCCGGCCAGGTACCACAACAGGTTTGGGTTCAGATGATCGAGGATGACACCCGCCGCTGCCGGGCCGAAGATAGCCGGAATGCCCCAGGTAGCGCCAAAGACCGCCATGTAGCGGCCGCGCATCTCTTCGGGGGCAAAGTTGGCGGCTAGCGCCTCGCTCGTAGGAACAACGATCATCTCGCCGAGGGTGACAATGATCATGTTCAGCGCAAACAACCAAAAAGAAGTCACAAAACCAAACAGGCCAAAACCCAGCATATAGAACAGGCTGCCTGTTGCCATCAACAAGAAGGGTGGATAACGTTTGATGCGCCTTGTGACCCAAAACTGGAACAGGATGACGGTGACGGCACTGATGGACATCAGGAAGCCATATTGTTGCGGCGAAATGTTATGGTTGTCGCGCAGGTACACGGACAAGGTGCTGTACATTTGCTGGTAAGCCAGCAGCATAAACATACTTGCCAGGATGAACCCCATATAGGCCAGATCGCCCAAGACGGCGACATAACCGGCAAAGGTTTGTAACACACTTTGCGCTTCCGATTCGGCGTGGGCCTCGGGCTTGGTCTCGGCAATGAGCAGGTAGAACAGAACGGCCACCAGGCACGAGATGACGGCATCAAGAATGAACAAGTACAAGAACGACCGGGTAGCAATGAAACCGCCAACGGTGGGGCCGATGATCCAGGATATGTTGGCGACCACGCGCAGAATGCCGAAGCCCTCGGCGCGTTGTTCCTCCGGCAGGATGTCGGCAATCATGGCCTGATGCGCCGGCCCAGCAATGTCAGATAGCAAGCCGGTCATCACGGCCAACGGAAACAGCATGTTGAACTCTTTTACCAAGCCAAATGCCAGGGTTGTCACCGCGCTCGACACCAGCCCAAACAGAATCAGATTACGGCGGCCAAACTTATCGGTTAGGGCGCCGCCAATTACGTTGCCCAACATCCCAAAAATGGAAAAGAAGCCCAGGATAATGCCTGCCTGGGTCATGCCAACCTCGAACTTCTGCGTAATGTAGAGCGAGAAGAAGGGGAAGAGCATGGTCCCGCCAATGCGGTCAATGAACATTACGCCCACCACCAGCCAAAAACGGGAAGGGAATTCACGATAGAGCCGTTCGAAGCGATTCAACAAAGTTCCTTTTCATGAGAAGTCCAACAGCATGGAGGCCGTTTGGCCGATTTAACCACAAGCGACATGTCCCTCTTTCGATACCAGGTATAGGGACTTGGAAGGCCTGCCCTCCGTCTATTTTACCCCAAGAGGCACACGGGAGACTTTCGACTCTGCCCCTGAACAGTTTTGCGTACACACCGCCAGAGTCAAGCAGGCTTTGTGCTATACTTGCAAAAGGCACACCAGCATAACCGGATTCCGTCTCGAGAAAACCCTATGACCACCCTCCCTGCGATTGACGAAAACTACTTGAGCAACTTCTTGGTACGCTTGCTCGAAACCCCTTCGCCGACCGGCTTCACCGAAGCCGCCATTGCGCTGGTCGAGAAGGAACTGTCTGCCTATCCTCAACTGTCGCTTTCCCACACCCGCAAAGGCGCGCTGGTTGCCAGGTGGCAGGGAACGCGCCAGGACGCGCCGCGCGCCCTCACCGCTCATGTGGACACGCTTGGCGCGATGGTCAAAGAAATCAAACCCAACGGGCGGCTATCTATCACGCGCCTCGGCGGGCTGCTGCTCAACGCCGTCGAAACCGAGGGCTGCTGGGTGCATACCCGCCAGGGCGAAAAGGTGCGCGGTTCGCTGCTTTGCAACCTGGCCTCAGCGCACGTTCACGGCGGCTCGGCCATCGCCGAACTCAAGCGCGATGAAGAGAACATGGAAATCCGCCTGGACGCACTCACGCTTTCGGAAGAAGGGACGCGCGAACTGGGCATTCAGGTGGGCGACTTTGTCTCCTTCGACCCGCGCGTGGAACGGACCAACGGCTTCATCCGCGCGCGTCATCTCGACGACAAGGCCTGTGTTGCCGCTATGGTAGCCGCTATCCACGCCCTGAGCGAATCCCGTCAAACCCCGGCCCAAACGACCTATTTCCACTTCAGCAACTACGAAGAAGTGGGACATGGCGCCGCGGCCGGCATCCCCGCCGAGGTGCATGAACTGATCGCCGTAGACATGGCCGCCGTTGGACCCGGCCAGGAATCGGACGAGTTCCACGCCACCATCTGCCTCAAAGACAGCGGCGGGCCGTACCATCACGGCCTGTCCAACCGCCTGCGTCAATTGGCCGACCAATACCACATCCCCTACAAAGTGGACATCTACCCGTACTACGGCTCGGACGGCGAAGCCTACTGGCGCGCGGGCGGCGATGTGGCGGTGGCGCTGCTTGGCCCCGGCATAGACGCCTCGCACAACTACGAACGCACGCATACCGAGGCATTGGTGGCAACGACCAATTGGTTGTTGGCTTATTTGTTGTCCGAGTAGTGTAATTCAGACCAGGAGACCTCTCATGAAACTCGACGCCGCATTAGCCCCCATGCACCTGCAGCACGTCCCACAAGTGGCAAAAGCCGCCGAAGCGCTGGGCTTCGACGCCCTGTGGACGCAGGAGACCCAGCACAACCCCTTCTTGCCGTGCGCGCTGATCAACGAGCATACCACGCGGCTCAAGACCGGCACGGCCATCGCGGTCTCGTTTGCGCGCTCGCCGGCCGACCTGGCCTATACCGCCTGGGACCTGGCGGCGCAGTCGGGGGGGCGCTTCATGCTGGGGCTTGGCACGCAGGTCAAGGCGCATATCGAACGCCGCTTTGGGATGAAATGGCCGGACTCGGTGGTCGGTCAACTGCGCGAGCAGATTGGCGCCATCCGCGCCTTGTGGGCCTGCTGGCAAAATGGCGAAAAACTCCATTTCCGCGGCGAGTACTACAAGTTGAGTCTGATGTCGCCGTTCTTCAACCCTGGGCCGCTGCCCCCCTCGGTCCCAAGCGGGGCTATCCCCATCTACATCGCTGGCGTCAACACCGGGCTGGCGCGCCTGGCAGGCGAGACCTGTGAAGGCTTCCACGCCCACCCGTTCCACAGCCCGCGCTACTTACGGGAGGTGATCCTGCCGGGCATCGAGGCAGGGGCCAAAAAGGCAGGGCGACAGCGGCGGGATGTCTCTGTCTCGGTGACGGCTTTTGTAGCCACCTCGCCCGAAGAGCAGAATTTCGTGCGCTCGCAGATTGCCTTCTACGCCTCCACGCCTTCCTACCGCGCGGTCTTTGCCCTGCATGGCTGGGAGGACGTGGCCGAGCGGCTCTCCGCCCACGCCGCCAAATCCGAATGGGGCGAGATGTTCAGCCTGGTGACGGACGAAATCCTGGAGACCTTCTGCCTGGTGAGCGACGAAGCCTCCCTGCCCGGCAAGTTGAAAGACCGCTATGACGGACTGGCCGACCGGCTGACGCTCTACAGTCCCTTCACACCCGGCGAGAGGGATTCCTTCTGGCAACGGCTGGTGGAGGCGTTCCAAGACTGATCAGGT
>DAOUCM010000181.1:0-1572 GCA_034431895.1 Anaerolineales bacterium | reverse complement strand
ACTTGTCCTACAAAATCCGGGGGCGGTCTTTTTTTGCCAACTATTGACAATTTGTCTATAGTTTGATAAACTATAGACAAGGAGAAACGCTTATGCCCCCTGGACGAGGTTTTGGAAGAGGCCGCGGAGGCGGTCGGCGCAAGATGTTCTTTCTCGAGTCGTGCCTGCTGGTGCTGCTGCACCGGGGACCAGGCTACGGCTACAGTCTGATGGACGGCCTGAAAGAGTTTGGCTTCGACACTGCCCTGATGGACATCAGCATCCTCTACCGCGCCCTGCGCGACCTGGAAGAAGCCGGGCTGGTCGTCAGTTCGTGGAGCGAGGAAAGCCTCGGCCCGCAGCGGCGCATCTACACCATCACCCCACAGGGTGAAGCAGCCCTCTCCGAATGGATCGAAGCTCTGCGCCAGCGGCGCAAGGAGATCGAAGCGCTTGAAGCGGCGTATGACGCCGTCAGATCGAATCCCCCAAAAGAAACCCAACAGGAGACAAAATCATGAAAATCGCCGCTATTACCGACGATGGAAAAACCATCAGTCAGCACTTTGGACGGGCACAGTACTATCTGGTCGTCAGTGTGGAGAACGGTCAGGTCACCCAGCGCGAAATGCGCCCCAAATTGGGACACAATCATTTTTCCTCTCAGCCACATGAGGAACATGGACACGGTCATGGGCATCGCCATGGGCAAGACGCCGCTGCGCACGAGCGGCACATGCAAATGGCTGAGGCCATCCGCGATTGCGAAGTTCTGCTCTGTCGTGGCATGGGCAGAGGCGCTTACGAGAGCATCAAGCAACTCAATATCCGCCCCATCGTAACGACCATTGCAGACATTGACGAAGCAGTCGCGGCTTATCTCAGTGGTCAAATTGTGGATCATCCCGAAAAATTGCATTAAAGATTTGATTGGAAACGTCTCTTTCGAGAGGCGTTTTTTTCATTTCGACTATAATCATCTTATCCATGCGCCCCAACTTCTTCCACCACCTGCACCCGCCCACCATCCCCGCCGCGCAAGCGCGCTGGCGGCACACCCTGGGCGCGGGCGGCACGGCCATCTTCCTGATGCTCGTCCTCGGCGTGACCGGCATCCTGGAGATGTTCTACTACGTCCCCAATCCCGAAAAAGCGGCGCTCTCGGTGCAGACCATTACCTATCACGTCCCCTTTGGCGGGTTCATCCGCAACCTGCATTACTGGGCCGCCCAATTACTGCTTATCTTTGCTTCGCTGCACCTGCTGCGGGTGGTCTTCACTGCCGCCTATGGCCCGCCGCGCCGCTTCAACTACCTTCTCGGCATGGGCCTGTTCGTGCTGGCTTTCCTGCTCGACTTCACCGGCTACATCCTGCGCTGGGATACAGGCATCTGCTATCCTCTGGTCACGGGGACGAACCTGCTCAAGACCATCCCGCTCGTGGGCGACTTCATCTTCCGCCTGGCAGTGGGCGGAGAAAACGCCTGTGAAAGCGCGCTGCTGCGCTTCTACACCTGGCACATCTTCGCCCTGACCCTGCCAGTGGTCATCCTGGGCGTGTGGCACGCCTTCCGCGTCCGCCGCGACGGGGGA
>DAOUCM010000180.1:0-43516 GCA_034431895.1 Anaerolineales bacterium | reverse complement strand
GAGGCCAAAATGCGTTCTGCCAGCAGATTCCTGACGGAAGCAAAACAAGCCTTCGAGCAGGCCGGCTTCGAGGTACAGACCATTCGTCTGGCGACTACACCCTTTTCCTACTTACTGGGCAGGCGTATCAAAGAAACCCCCTATCTGGCCGAAGCCATGGAGACCCTGCTGTCTCACTTTGGAGTGGCTTATGCCTCGCTCGGCCCGGCTTTCCCGGATGTCCCCGGCAGTTACGAAATCATCCCCGAGGCGCTTGCCAAATCGCAAAACGTTTTCTTCTCGGGCGTGATGGCCGACATCGAGAACGGTATCTCGCTGGCTGCGGTGCGCGCCTGCGCAGACGTGATCGTCCGCGCGGCCGGCCTCTCGCCCGACGGCTTTGCCAACCTGCGCTTCGCTGCGCTGGCCAACGTGCCGGCTGGCGCGCCTTTCTTCCCGGCTGCTTACCATCAAGGGGACAAGCCGGCGTTTGCCCTTGCCACCCAAGCCGCAGACCTGGCGCTGGAGGCCTTCAAGGAAGCCAGAACGGTCAGCGAGGGCGCCGCCGCCCTGGTTACGTCCCTCGAAGCGCACGCCAAGCGCCTGACCTCCGTAGCCAAACAATTGCAATTTCGGTTTGGAGCGCAATTCGGCGGCATTGATTTTTCGTTGGCGCCTTTTCCAGCCGATGATCAATCGTTAGGCGCGGCGGTAGAACGCATGGGCGTGCCCAAAATTGGGTTGCATGGCTCCCTGGCTGCCGCCGCCATCTTGACCGAGGCCGTCGAGCGCGCCGATTTCCCCCATACCGGCTTCAGCGGCTTCATGCAGCCGGTGCTGGAGGACTCGCTGCTGGCCAGCCGCGCCGCCGAAGGCAGTTTGACCCTCAAAGATTTACTGCTCTACTCAGCCGTTTGCGGCACCGGGCTGGATACCGTTCCCCTGCCGGGTGACGTGAGCGCGGATCAACTCACCCCGTTGCTGCTCGACCTCTCTGCGCTGGCCCTCCGCCTCGACAAACCGCTGACCGCGCGCCTGATGCCCATCCCCGGCAAACGGGCAGGCGACGCCACCGGCTTCGATTTTGCCTTCTTTGCCAACAGTAAAGTGATGGCCTTAGAAGCGGAAACTTTGGGCGCGGCGCTGGCAGGGGATGAGATTTTCCGTCTAGAGGGGCGCCGCTGAACACGCCGCTCTATGACGGCGGCAAATTGTCCCGCGCACTTTTCAGGGACTTGAACCCGAGGAAAATCAGCGCTGCGGCGATGACGACCGCGGCAATGATCAACGCCAGCGCGCGCCAGTCGAGCGCCTCCAACGTGGACGCCTGGGATTGACCCTGCATCCCCGCATGTTGTCCTTGCCCCTGTCCTTGCCCGCCCCCACCAGGCGTGTTGCCTTGCGCCGAGGGAGTTGCCATTCCCTGCTGGCCCCCCTTGTCACCGGGAGTACCCGTAGAAGAATTTTGGTTTCGCAGCCAGGGAGGGCCGCCCTGACCGGAGGGCCGACCCAGCGGCTGGGCCACTTCGGGAGCGGTCTCTTCCCACTGACGGATGAAGCCCACAATCGCCTGAATTTCAGCGGCTGTCATGCGGTCGCCCCAAGCCGGCATGGCCGAGCCTGGCACGCCCAGCGTGATGATTTGCTGGAGGGCCTGGTCGCTGGTGTTGGTCAAGAACGATTTGACGTTGAGGGAGGGCGCAATCGGCTTGCCCTGGCCTTCTGGGCCGTGACAGCGGGCGCAATTGGCGCTGTAGAGTTCCGCGCCCAGGGCAATGCTCTCCTCGGTGGTGGGAATCGGCACATCTGGAGCCGGCACGATGCCAGATGGCACTTCGTCCCAGCGTTGGATGAGCGTGACCATGGCCGCAATCTCTTCAGGGGACAAGGCATTGCTCCAGCCGGCCATGAGCGTGCCGGGACTGCCATAAGTGATGGTGCGGTTCAACTCGTCGGCGGTTTTCTCGCGCACAGTGGCATCGTTGAGAGCCGGGGCGATGCCCGTACCGAGGCCGTCTGCGCCATGACAGGCCACACATTGCGCCGCGTAAATGCCGATGGCAGTTTGCAGAGTGGAACCATCGGGCAGGGAACCGACCGCTTCGACGAGGGCAGGATCGGGTTCGGCGGTGAACGGAATCAGCGGCGCCAGTCCCAGGTTGACGACGCGGTCGCCGGTCTCTTTCCAATCCCCCGATTGAATCAGGGCAACCAGTTCCTCGATTTGGTAATCGCTCAGCGGGCCGCCATCTTCCTTGCTCCAGGCAGGCATGGCAGTGTCGAAACGCCCGCGCGCAATGATTTTGTAGAGGTCATCGAAGGGCATGGTTGCCAGGCCGGGGTTGTCGAGCGGCGGCGTTGCGCCGATGCCCTCCCCGTTCAGGCCATGACAAACGGAGCAGTTTTCGGCATACAACGTCATGGCTTCGTCCAGTTGGACATACAGGATTTCGCCTTGCGCTTGTTGCAGGCGGGTTGGCTCGGCAAGCATATACAGCCCAAAAGCCAGGGCAATCAGAGCAGTAGCGAGGATGCCGATAACGATTTCGAGGGTGTGAGTTCGGTTTTCGTTCATGAAAACTCCTTGTAACGCAAGATAGGATCTTGCGCTACGGGTAAACGACCTGCGAAGTTTCGTAGGACTGGCGCTGGATGATGGTGCCGGTATCTACTTTGACTACGCCGTCTTCCAGGATGACCGGGAACAGGTCGAGGGCGCGCGGGGCGGGCGGATTTTCGACGCTGCCCTGCTGGTCGAACTGCGAGTTGTGGCAGGGACAGATGAACTTTTGCGCGCTCTGGTCCCAGGGAACGGTACAGCCCAGGTGCGTGCAGCGGTGATAGACGGCCAGGAAGCCGCCATCGGGAGAACGGACAAGGTAAAATCGCCCGTTAGGAATATGCGTAACCGAATTGGGCGGGAAATCGTCCACTTTTCCGACCGTGATGAGCGAGCCAAAATCGCCTTCGGCCAGGCGCGGTTGGAGGTAGGCCACCAACACGCCGCCGGCTTCGAGCGCAGCCAGCCCGCCAAAGAAGGCCCAGATCATACCGAGGAAGTCTCGGCGGGAAACGGGTTGAGGGGAAGTATCGGCCATAGAGGACTCCATCTGTCGAACAATAAACTAATGACCGGCCGCAGGCATCGCCCACGGCCAATACAGGCTCATGCCGGGGCCGCGGAAGAAAATGCCAATGACGGTCAGAACCAGGAAAGCAGTAAAAATGAAAGTGACCAGGAAAATGACGCGCTCTTCCGTATTGCCGTCGAAGGTCTTCACCATCCACTCGTCCAGCAGGATGAGCGGCAAGAGAAGAATCGAAAGCGGAATCAAGCCGTTGGAAATCAGTGTGGGCCAGGTGGGCAGCCAGGCGTTCCAGTCGAGGACGAACTCATCGAGCAGCACCCAGGCCGGGGTGAGTAAGAGCGCCAGTCCCGCCGCCAGCGTGGAAAGCGCACGTCCACGCCGCGAGCGGAAATAGACGCCGACACTGGCCTGGTTCACATCGAAGAAGGGCAGCAAGAAGATGCCCAATCCCGCCAGCAAAGGCAGGATGACGCCGGCCACCAGCGGATGGAAATGCAATAACAGTTCTTGCAAGCCCAAGAAGTACCAAGGCGCCTTGGCGGGATTGGGACTCACATCGGGGTTGGCAATGCCTTCCAACGGCGCAGGGACCAGCATGGCAAAGACGAGCAGCGCAGCCATCCATGCCAGGGCGTAGATGGTTTCTTTGCGCACCAGGTGGGGGATGGTGGTGACGCGCTCCGACTTGGGCGCTTCTGCATCGTCGAAACCTTTGGGTTGAGTCAGGCCGCCATCCTTGCGCACGCGCCAGAAATGGTAAGACATCAATCCGAAGATCGCCAAGGGGATGAGCGCAATGTGCATGGAGTAGAAATTCAGCAATGTGTTGGGGCCAACTTCCGGGCCGCCTAACACCAGGCGGCTCAGCCATTGGCCGATGAGCGGGACATAACTGATGATGCTGGTGCCAACCGTGATAGCCCAGTAAGCCAGTTGGTCCCACGGCAGCAGGTAGCCGGTGAAGTTTGCGCCCAAAATCAAGACCAACATCAGCACGCCAATCAACCAGTTCAACTCACGCGGCGGGCGGTAGGAGCCTGTCAAAAAGACGCGGACGAGATGAAGCGTTGCAATCACAATCAGCAGATTCGCCGACCAGTGATGCAAATTGCGCACCAGTTCGCCAAACCAGACGTTCGAGCGCAATTCCAGGATGTCGAGATAGGCTTGCGGCGCGGCTGGGGTGTAATTGTTCAACAGAATCACGCCCGTCAAGCCCAGAATCATCATTAGGACTGCTGACAGGCCGCCCAAACCCCAGGTATACGTCCAACGCAGGGTATTGGCGGGGACTTTGGTGGGGTGAATGTGCAGGATCAGGCTATCCACCACCATGCGCATCCGCCCGCGCTCGTCGGCAGGCATCCCTTCGGGAACGAGCCGCGCGCGCATCCGCTCGAATATGGATGGGGGAACAGGGTTGGGAGTTTGTTCGGTCATGGAGACTCCTTTACGAACAAGAATGTCTTAGTTGAATTCGGGATAACCGTCCCGAAGACTTTTTAGAGCAACTGTATGGGCAAAATCGAGCCTTCACCCTGCGGGTACTTCGCGGGACGGTTCACAGGCTTATCCCGAACTAGCGTTAGTTTTAGCCTCTTTCGTTGGACAAACTATAAAGGATTTTTGAAGGTTTTGTAAAGGCTGGGCATCCCAAATTTTGCGCGATCTTGCAGAAACGTTTAACTTTTCTTTACACTGCCCTGCTACCATGGGAGAGCGTTGCAAAAGAGACGCAACCTGACATACAAATCACCTACTTGGAGGTAGTACCATGTTGAACAATTTCAAACACCTTTTGATCGGTATCCTTTCGGCGGTCATCGTGGTTGCCGTGGGCGCCAGCGCCTACACCGCCCTGGCTTCCCCTGGCGCAGACCAACCTGCCGCCCCCGGGACAAGCGCAGACTTTGGAAAAGGCAACGGCAATGGCAGCGGTATCTCAGCGCTCGACCTGCCGGCCGGCGAACTAAGCGCCGAAGAGGCCGCCTCGCTGCTTTACATGCGCGAAGAAGAAAAACTGGCGCGCGACGTGTACAATGCATTGTACGCTGCCTGGGGACAAAACACCTTCTCCAACATTGCCGCCAGCGAGCAGGCCCACATGGACGAAGTCAAATTATTGCTTGATCGCTACGGACTGGCCGACCCGGCCCTCGAGCCCGGTTCATTCTCGGACCCGGACCTGGCTGCCCTCTACGAGCGACTCGTCGCCCAAGTCTCTCTCTCCCTCCCCGACGCGCTCAAAGTTGGCGCCGCTATCGAAGAGATAGACATCCTCGACTTGCAAGAACGTCTGGCGCAGACCGACAATGCCGACATCCAGCAAGTCTACAACAACCTGATGCGAGGTTCTTACAACCACCTGAACGCCTTTGTCAACGCGCTGCAAGCCCAAAGCGGTGAAATCTATCAGCCGCAATACCTGAGCGCCGAGGCCTACGCCGCCATCCTCACCAACCAGATTGGGAATGGCAACCAGGGCGGTCAAAGTATACAAGGACAAGGCAGCCAGGGCCAGGGTAGACAGGGACAAGGCGGGCCAGGCCAGGGCAATGGCGGTCAGGGACAGGGAAACGCAGCCGCTGGACTCGATCTGGCCGGCGCGGCCACGCTGAACGGCACGATTACTGCCTATGACGGCCTCACGTTGACCCTCCTGACTGCCGATGGGCAAACGCTGGCGGTACAACTCGGCAATGCCCAATACGCAGCCAGCATTGGATTTTCCCCGCAGGTCGGGCAGAGCGTTGCGGTCTATGGTTTCTCCGGCAATCA
The DNA here is from genome assembly GCA_034431895.1 of Anaerolineales bacterium. Lineage (GTDB taxonomy): Bacteria > Chloroflexota > Anaerolineae > Anaerolineales > Villigracilaceae > JAABUE01. Next base: position 37,670 of record DAOUCM010000180.1, on the reverse strand, counting down.
GGGCCTGTTCAGCGCTGTCACGGTTACATTGGATGGTCAGGTCTACGCCTTCCGCGATGAAGCCGGGCGTCCCCTGTGGGCCGGCGGCAATGGGCGCGGGAATGGCGGCCAGCACTAGATTTCGAATCAGGCTGCTGACCTGGTAAAAACGACCGGCGAGCGCAAACCTCGCCGGTCGTTTTCGTTTCGGTTCGCCGTTCGTTACCCCGTTTTTCGACCTTGCCTCCTCAAATCCTGTTGGATAGAGCGCGGCCACAAAAAAAGCCGTCAAACGACGGCTCACAGGTGCCCCCATGGAGATTCGAACTCCAGTCTTAACCTTGAAAGGGTTGCGTCCTGGTCCACTAGACGATGGGGGCTTGCTAAGCGGGGGGATTTTATCACCCCCTATCTTACAGGTCAAGCATTTTGAGTTTATTTTTCGGGTTTGGCTCGCTGGGCAAGCAAAGCCGTGACATCGGCATGGATGCGATTGACCAGTAAAGCGGGACATTCCACGCGCAAGTTGGGAATCAGAATGGCGGTCAGCACAGCATCGAACATGGGAATGAATTCGCGCGTTCCATCGAACATCAATCCCTGGAAATCGAAACGCCCCGGTAATTCCAGTTTGCCTTCCATTTCGTAATGTTGGGTGATGACTCGCGCCGGGTATTCATTGATTGCCCCATAGCCGCCGCGCACCAGAGCCACCGGCCCCAGGTCCTCACGCCGCGACAGGCAGAGGACAACGATACGTTTCTTGACCATCCGTACCTGCTCGAAATGGTCTACCAACTTGGTGGGCATGTGAATCTTGGCCAGCCGGGCGTCGTATACCTCGAGCGCAGAGTGGGTGGGGTCGTTCATGACGCCCATGATGCCTGAATTGGCAGCCATGATTTTTCCTACGACGCGATAGCCGGATGTATAAATATCAACAGGCAGGTAACGAAAAGTCCGAGGCGCGGTATCCATTCAATTCCATCGGCTCCACTCATTCGGGGCGCAGCCGCCTGGCCTGAGAGGGGGGACGCGGCACAGGGGGGCGCCGAAAACGCGATGTTGGTTTTCCGGTGTTGGGACTGAGCAATGTCGTCAACCATGAGATTGCAAGTTGATCATACTCACGCCGGCCGCACACATCGCATATCCAGGCAGGAAAATTCGGTACCGTGATCAGTTCCTCCCCCAACCAAGTAAAGTAGGTGATGAAACGCAGCCGCAGCATTCCGGCCTGGCATTCTTCGCATGGCACGGGCTGAGGCAAATCGGTTTCCGTCATAGACGCTCTCCTCGTAGAGAGATATTCAAGGTAGGCCTATTATAGATGATTTTTAGCGCGAAACAGCTGCAAAGTCTAGATGTTCGATTACGTCCCAATCGGGAGGCGGCCAATAAATCAAGATGGCTTTTCCAATCACGTTTTCGATGGGCAGCCATCCCCAAGCGTGCGAGTCAGATGAATCATTCCGATTGTCGCCCAATACGAACAACATGCCTGCCGGCACATTCCATTGGCCTTGATACATTGGAGCCGCAGCAATGTACGGTTCGACCAAAACTTGTCCGTTGACATAGACTTGTCCATTGGAAATTTGCACCTGGTCGCCGGGCAGACCGATCACGCGCTTGATCAAATCCTGATCTGAGACTGGCGAGGAAAAAACGATGATATCCCCATACTCTGGCAGTCTGCCAAACCGATAAGCCAGGCGGTTGACGAGCACATACTCTCCGTTCTTCAAAGTGGGCAACATGCTAGAACCATCCACCCGCACGCGCGCCGAGATGGAATTGATTGCAATAAATAATACCACAGCCAGCAGAACGGTTTCCAAGACATCGCGTACAAATTGTTTGACAGAAGGTAAATTTTGTGAAGGTTCGGCAGAAGTTTCTTGACCTTCGAGGGGAGTATATTCCAAAACGACCTCCAGAAATTTTTCGGGGAAAATTATAACGCCTGTCTCGATGTCTTGGTAGGGCATTTTGAATGGGGAGTGTGCAAGCAAAGGTCGTCGAACCATCCGCACATCCCCAAAGGGGAGGCTGTGACGCAGATTCTTGGCGCAAACAGCGTATCACCAGGCTCTGCCTGGTCGAACCGACCAAAGGTCGGTGGTACGACGGCTGATTAGATAAATCACAACTGGGAGAATTCATGGGTAAGTTATCTAAGCCCCAAATCGAGCAAATCTTGGCAGGCATGAATTTGCTCACCGAAACGCAATCCCCTACTCTTTCACCCTCTCCACAATCTCCGCCACCAAATCATACCGATGGAACTGGGGCATGATGTAGATGCCTTGCGCCCAGCCTTTGATTTGCTCGATCAATTCGATGGCCAGGTCTACTCCTGCGCGCTCGGCGTTTTCTCCGGCGGCTTCGATGCGCTGTAAGGCTTCCTCGGGGATGAACACGCCTGGCACCTCGTGATGCAAGAAGGCGGCATGGCGCGCACTGACCAGCGGCAGGATGCCGGCCAGGACAGGTTTACCTAGCGGGCCATATTGCGCCTCGTATTGCTCTAGCAGTCTGGGACCGTCCTCAGGGCGGTAGATGGGCTGTGTCAGGAAGAAGTCTGCGCCGTTGAGCGCCTTGCGGTGCAAATTCTTGATTTCACGCTCTGGCTCAGGCGGGCAAAGATTGAGCGCCGCGCCAACGAAAAAATGGGTCGGCTGACCGATGCTGGCGCCGGCATGATCCACGCCGACATTGAAGCCTTGCTTGATGAGTTTGATCAAGCCAGAAGGCACCAGGTCGTAATTGTCCATGGCTTCGGGATAATCGCCAATGGAGGTGGGATCGCCCATCACCACGAACACATTGCGGATGCCGAGCGCGTGCGCCGCCAGTAAGTCGCCCTGTACGCGCAGCAGATTGCGTCCGCGCGTGGGGAAATGCAGGGTCACGTCCACACCCACCTGGCGTTTGATTACGTCACACACCGCCCAGGCCGACATCCTCATGCGCGCCATGGGACTATCGGCCACGTTGATTACGTCAGCGCCGGCGTCGGCCAACAGCGAAGCGGCAGCAATTAACTTATGAGTAGAAAGACCGCGCGGTGGGTCCATTTCCACCGCGATGGAAAACTGCCCGGCGGCCAGTCTCTGCGCAAAAGGCGAGGCAGGTTCTGGAAGCACATTGCCATCCTCCACTGCTACGGGAGAAACCGCTTCGACCACCGGAGGGCGGCATCCTTCTGGGTATTTCTCCAGCGCAGCGCGCATCGAGGCAATGTGAGCGGGTGTCGTACCGCAGCAGCCGCCTACGATGTTGGCGCCGGCCTCGCAAAAAGACAGAGCATACTCTCCAAAGTAATCAGCGTCGGCAGGATACATAATGCGCCCCCCCACTTGTTCCGGCCAGCCAGCGTTGGGTTTGACCCAAAACTTTGCTTGGGGAACCGTTTGCCGCATGGCCTTGAGAATGCGCAACAACTGTGACGGACCTCCCGAACAGTTGACACCGATGACCTCTGCGCCGGCTTCGTCCAACGTGCGCGCCACCTTGGACGGGCTGTCGCCCAACAACGTGACGTCATCGCGCGTGAACGTGACCGAAGCCACCACCGGCAATTGACATACTTCTCGCGCAGCGCAAACTGCCTCCTTGACTTCATACAAGTCGCTGATGGTTTCGATGACGATCAAATCCGCGCCTGCATTGGCCAGCGCTGCAATCTGCTCGCTAAAAGCCGCGCGTGCCTCCTCCAGCGAGACCCGTCCATAAGGCGCAATGCGCACGCCCAGCGGCCCAACATCGCCGGCCACGAAGACCTCCTTGAACGAAGCCGCCACCACGCGCCGCGCCAGTTCTACGCCGGCCTGGTTGATTTCGGTCACTTTGTCTTCCAAACCATGCCGCGCCAACTTGTAGCGATTGGCGCCAAAGGTGTTGGTCAGCACCAAGCGAGCGCCGGCTTCGATGTACGCGCGATGAACGTCGGCCACCACGGCCGGATCGGTCAGATTGAGCGCATCGAAGCACTGGTCGAAAGAAATGCCGCGTCCATGCAGCATGGTGCCCATGGCGCCGTCGGCTAGCAAGATTCCGCTTTCTAATGCCTGTAAGAAAGTTTTCGAAGTTTGCATACCGATATTCCTTGACAATTCAATCCTTATATCCTTCTATTTGTTTTTCAGCAAAAGAAATGCCGCTTTACGCCAAAACCTCCGGTCTCAGATGCAAGAGCGCAGCCTGCAACAATGCCAGGGTGTTCTTCCAATCCTCCACTCGCGCTACGCTGACGGGAGAATGGGTATAGCGATGCGGCACAGAGACCGAGACAACCGGCACGCCGGCGCGCGTGCGCTGGATGGCGCCGGCGTCGGTGCTGCCGCCACCTGGTTGCCGTATTTGGTAAGGGATGTTAGCGGCCTCGGCGGTCTGGCGCAAGAAACGCACCAAACGCGGATCATCCATTGTGGAACGGTTGTGAACATAGATGGCAGGCCCCAGGCCCAGTTTGGTGTTGTAAGTAGTATTTTCGGCGCCATCTGACAGGGGCAGGTCGCGGGCGGGCGTGGCGTCTACGGCAATTGCCAGATCAGGTGCAAAGGCGTAAGCGGCCGTCCGTGCGCCGCGCAGCCCAATTTCCTCCTGCACGGTAAAGGCGGCCAGCAATTCCAGGTGCGGAGGGGCGAGTTCGAGCAGGGTGATCAGCGTCGCGACGCCGATGCGGTCATCTATAGCCTTGGCAAAAAGAGAGTCCCCCACGCGCCGAAAGCGGGTGGCAAAAGTAGCCCAATCGCCAGGGCTGGCCTTGCCGCCCGGGCCCAGGTCTATGCGCAGGCTATCAGGCGAGAGGCTTTTCTTCAAATCGTCATCTGACATCAAATGAATTGGCCGCACGCCGATCACGCCGTAGGTGTGATGCCTGCCCACCCACACCGGCTTGCCCGGCAAGCACTTCGTATCTACGCTGCCGACGGTCTCGAAGCGGTACAGGCCGTCGCCCTCTTCAGCAACCAGCATGAACCCCACTTCGTCCATGTGGGCATCCAGCATGACGCGCAGCGGGGCCTTCTCTGCGGCGTGTTTGACTGCCAGCACGTTTCCCAGCGCATCTACCCGCACCTCATCAGCATATGGCGCAACCTCTTGCAGCACGATGCGGCGCACTTCATTCTCGTTGCCCGATACGGCGCAGGCGTTACACAAGGTTTCCAGCAAAGCCAATTGTTTGGCCGTGATGTCCTTCGACATTACATCTCCCCCGTCTCATCCCAACTGAGCGTTTCCAGAAAATCCCTCTCCAGCCCGGCAACGAACTCAGCCAGCAGCCGCCCGGCGCGCTGAATGTCGGTCAGGCAAGCCATTTCGACTGGCGTGTGCATGTTGCGAATAGGAATGCTCAGTATAAAGGTAGGCACTCCCTCAGCCGCCACCTGCATCGCCATCCCGTCTGTATTGGAGGAAGAGGGCATGAATTCGGTCGCACACGGAAGGTCCAACTGGGTGGCCAGTGCCTTGAAACGCCGATACAGGGCGGGGTGAATATTCGGCCCATACCCCAGCGTGGGGCCTTTCCCCAACGGAAAAGTATTCCAGTCGTCCGCGCCGGGCCCCTTGCCAAAGGTGGTATCTATGGCGATTGCCAGGCCAGGGTGCATCTGGAAGGCTGAAGTGGCTGCGCCGCTGTCCGTTACTTCCTCTTGGACGGTGGCAACCGCCCACACGTCCCAGGCGTGGGAACGCGAGCGGAGTTCTTGTAGACAGAGCGTGACGGCGGCTATGGAGACGCGGTTATCCAGCCCCGCTCCACTCACGATCTCGCCAGCCATTTGGACGGCTTCCGTTCCGAAGGAGACCAGATCGCCCACTTGAACGGATTCGGCCACCTGTAAAGCGGGCAAACCCAGGTCCAGAAAAAGATGCGCAAAGTCGAGCGTCTCGGTCTGCGTTCCGGGCAGCGCGGCCAACAGACCAGGCAGGTCTTCCCGGCGGTCGTTGCCAGTTGCATGGACGATCACCGCCTGACCGGGCAAAATGCGCGCATCCACGCCGCCGATGGGCGTCAGACGCAAGAAGCCATCCTGGATGCCAGAAACCATCAGACCGATGGTATCCATGTGAGCGGCCAGCAGCACAGAGGGGCGCGGCGCATCGGCAACGCCCCGTTTGAGCGCATGGACCGAACCCAAGCGGCCCAAGTAAACTTCATCAGTCAGCGGTCGCCAATGCTCTGCAATGAGGCGGGCTGCTGCAGCCTCGCGGCCCGAAAGCCCCGGCACCGCAAGCAGGGATTTCAACAACGGGAAGAGATCGGCCATTAGGGAACGAAAGAAGTGATGGTGGGGGTGGGCGTATCGGTGGGCGTATCGGTGGGCGTGGAAGTGAAAGTGGGCGGCGGGGAGGGCGTGTTGGTCGCAGTCGGCGTGAAGGTATACGTCGGACTGGGCGTGAGCGAGGGGAGCGGGGTAAAAGAGGGCGTAAAAGTCAAGGAAGCGGTGAACGTAGGAGGCGGCAGGAAGGGTGTATTGGTCGCGGTGGAGGTCAGGGTAGGCGTTTGGGTGAACGTGGCAGAGGCCGTGCTGGTCGAAATTTCGGGCGTGGGGCTGAGGGTCTCTGTCCAGGAGATGAGCGTGGGGGTAAGCGTCTCACTGACAGTGACGGTAACAGTGGGGGCATTAGGGTCCGGCGCCAGTTGGACGGCAATCCAACCCAGGCAGTAACACGGCAGGGTAGCCAGCGTAATCATCAAAAGCGTCAGGCGGCGGCGTGCGCGGGTGGTCTCTGAGTCCGGCATGGTCAGCATGATAACATGCCTGACAGACTCCGACAAGACAACTGCGGCCTGATAATAGGGATTTTCAAAAAATTCGCTGTCTTGAAAATAGCCGCTTTTCACGCTTTGCGGTGTCTAGCAGACATGACATCTCCGAAGTCTGAGACTTCGGAGGCCAATGTTTCGATAGTACTTAAGAACCATATCTAGGGGGATCCCCCAAAAAGGAATGCACACTCAGATTGTGGATAAGTGGCAAAAAACTGTGGATAAGTGGGTTAGTCTGTGGAAAACCTGCTCAATTGTTCGAGATTTGCCCGCCTCGCTCGCAATTCGACACCCCCATATCTGGGGGGCGATTTTTCGATGACGCCAAATGTAGATTGACTTGAAACTTGCCTAAAACCTCTTCGGCCTGGCAGAAATTTTTATCCACAGTTTCCTCCAAGGCGTTTGCCTGGCAAACCGCCAGATAGGGAGATGCGCACAGGTCTCATCGCCAAATATGCGGCAAACAGGCGTCTATCCACACCATCCACAGCCCCTACTAAGACTACTACATCCAATGATTTATAACAATTGACATAACCTCTCAATCGGCTGGCGCGTCGTCCATCTGTATTGTCGAGCCACTTTTCCCCAACAATACCTGCTTGGTCGCGGCAAATGCCAGGGGAGGCAAGCGGTCGCGCGGGAACCACTCTACGGCGTCGGCATCGTCACCGCAGGCTAGTTCTCCACCGGTCACGTCTGCCTTGTACACGATGATGAAATCGGCTCCGCGCGCATGTTCACGGCCGGCAATGACATCCAACACGGCTGTTGCGCGCACGATTAGACCGGTCTCTTCCAGGCACTCGCGCTCGGCGGCGCGGGCGGGGTCCTCGCCAGCATCCACAAAGCCGGCCGGCAGCGTCCACAGGCCGCGGAAGGGCTCGTTCACGCGCCGGGCTAACAGTACGCGGCCATTCTGTTCTACCAGTACGGCGGCGGCTACCTTGGGGTCGGCAAAGTAGATCCAGCCGCACTGCGGGCAGAGCGGGCGGACTTTGCCGAAGCATTCTTCTTTTTCGAGCGCCGCGCCGCAGCGCGGGCAAAAGCGAACTTCTTCTATTCTCGCCATTTGGAGGAGGCGTACTTCTGCATCAAGAAGACGATGGAGAGGTTGACCAATGCCAGCACACCGAGGGCAATCTGCCAACTAAGCGGGATAGGGGCCTGTTCGATGCTTTCCGCTTCAGACTCTGCCGCGGCTTGTTCCTCAACCCCTTGTTTGGGCTGCGCTTCGGGCGTGGCTTCGGCAGCGCGGGCGCTGTCAGCGGCAGCAGGGGGGGGCATCTGCGTCGCCGACGGCATGACCAGTGCTGGCGCGGGCGGAATTTCTGGTCCAGGCGGCGCTTCGGTGGCCGCCGGTGCCTCGAGGGCCATGGCCGGTTCTTCTGTCGCCGCACCGCCTCCGCCGCCCATGCCGTAAGAAGGCGCGGGCGCCATTGCGCCCAACGAGAGGGGCCCGATGGCGTTGATGGCAAACGTGAATAACAGCAGCGCGGCTGCCAGGGCAGTGGAGAAGCGGAAAAACGGATAGGCGCGCGGCAGGGGCGGCTTTTGCCCCACCATTTTGGGAGTCAGCGTAAAGTTTCGGGGAGCGCGTCGTTGCGGCAGGTGGCGCAAGACGGCGCGGGATTGGCGCAAAGCCTCGAAAGCGGAGGCAAGTTGCGGGTCGGTCCCGAGGCGGGTTTCCAGCCGCACAGCGTCTGTGTGGCTGAGTTCCCCGTCCAGGTAGGCGGAGAGTTGTTCGATGTCGCGGAAAGAAGGTGTGGTCATGCGCGGCTCCCTTCTTGCAGACGGAAGGCAGCGGGCAAAAGTTCCCAAAATCCTTGCAAGCATTCGCGCAGGCGTAGACGGGCGCGCGCCAACCGGCTCTTGACGGTGCCCAACGGCGCACGGATGGCCTTTGCCACGTCGCTGTAATCCAGCCCCTGGATGTCGGCCAGCACCACCACTGTGCGGAATTCGAGCGGCAAACTTTCGAGGCAGTGCTGGATGGCGTGTTCGAGTTCTTCGGCTTCGGCTTGCTGCTCGGGACTGAGAGCCGGATCGGCCAGCCAGCGCGGGGTTTCCATTTCGTTGCCGTCTTCGGTGCCGGGCTCCAGCGGCGTGGTGGGGCGGCGTTTGCGGCGGCGCAGTTCGTCGTAGCAGGCGTTGGTGACGGTACGCAGCAGCCAGGCTTTGAACGAGCCGCCGCGATACGATCGTATGGCACGGAAAGCAGACAGGAAGGCTTCTTGGGTGGCGTCAGCGGCCTGTTCTTCGTCGCTCAGGATGCGCAGGGCGGTGTTGAAGAGGGCGTCTTGGTAGGCCAGGACTAGGGTGTTGAAGGAGTTGAGGTCGCCGTGTTGGGCGGCATGGATGAGGGCGGGTTCGTCCATGTGAGTATTGTATCACTGCTGCGCTTGTTTTTGTCTTTGGGGTAGGGTATGATAGGCCAAATTTGTTGTATGGAGTTCCCTATGTCCACGCTTCCGAAAGCCGAGATTCTCGACCTGACCGGCATGGTTTCTTATCAAAGCGGTTCGATCGTCAGCCGCCAAATCGTCAAGGCAGAGGCCGGCAATGTCACTCTATTTGCCTTCGACGCCGGGCAGGAGTTGAGTGAGCATACTGCGCCGTTCGACGCTCTGCTGCATGTGGTGGAAGGCGAAGCGGAAATCGTCATTTCTGGCGCGCCTTATGCCTTGCAAGCCGGTCAGGCCATTGTTTTGCCTGCCAACCAGCCGCACGCGGTAAAGGCGATGAGGCCTTTCAAGATGTTGCTGACGATGATGCGCGCCTCTTGACGACCAGTTCCTCATAACCCGATTTGGCGCATTTCTCCCTTACGTAGATGACCTCCTCGAAGATTCCCAAGACCAATTCGGTTGTAGTGTAGACCTTGCAGCCCGGCATCAGATGACCGCCGAGGGTTTGGCCGTTTTCATCTGAAATCGAGAGGTGAAGGTGTGAGCCGTGAATGGACACCGTGCCGGTCATCGAGACGATTTCGAAGTGTCCTTCGTACTTTGTGACATGGTCGCGGTTTGCCAGGCGCAGCGTGGCGTGCGTCAGGCTGCCTACGGCGCAAAGCACACAGCCGGCTTCGATCTTTCGTTCGGCCACGAGGCTTTCGATTTGTTCGAATAGATCCTGTCCCGGTTCGAGACGAAAAGTGATGGTCTGCATAGACGCCTCCAGACAGGATTATACAGCAGCGGAAGTAGGCAATGACCAGCGAATAGGAAACGGATAAGGTGCTTCCATAACATTACAAAATTCCCGCCCACCTCTAACGCGAATGACGCGAAAAAGGCGAAAAGCGCGAAAGGATCAAGGAGGAAATGTGGAGTGCGCGGCCCGGCAAAACGAGAAGAAGTGCGCGTATTTCGCTCGTTTCGCGACTCATCGTACCCGTATGGGTATTCGCGTCGAAAATCGGGCATGAAAGCCAATACCGCTGCATGAGTCTGCCAACAGAATCAACCTTTGCATGCACGCTCCACCGAAGCGCGGGGTTGTCAAGTTGGGGAATCCCCTTTATAATCCACCCACATTTCTCATTTGGAGTCAGATATCGTGATGGAAGATAATGAAGCCCTGTCCGGGCAGGGAGGCCAACCAGAGAACCTGCAAGGGGAACCGGTCAATAATAATCAAAGTATGGAATCGTTGCTGGAAAGTGATGCGTACAGTGTCGAATTGCCGCAGGCAGGAGAGATCCGTCAGGGCACCATTGCCAGCATCAGCCCTACCCAGATTTTAGTCAGCATTGGTGCCAAGTCAGAAGGCATCATTTCTGGTCGTGAATTGGAAGTCATCTCTACCGAGGAGCGCCAGTCGCTTCAGGTGGGGCAAGAAATCTCGGTCTATGTTGTCAGCGCCGAAGATGCCAATGGCAATGTAGTTCTTTCTTACAAACGCGCCCAGGAACAAATGGCCTGGGATAGCGTAGAGGAGTTGTTGCATAGCGATGGCATTGTCGAAAGTAAAGTGATTGGCTATAACAAAGGCGGTTTGATTGTCGGCGTACATGGGTTACGCGGTTTTGTGCCTGCTTCGCAGATTGGCGTACTGCGCCGCACGCAGGTTGTGGGAGGTACGCCCGAACAGCGTTGGGCCAAGATGATTGGCGAGCCCATTACGGTTCGAATCATCGAAGTAGACCGTGCCCGCCGCCGCCTCATTCTTTCAGAACGTGCCGCCAGCAGCGAATCTCGTCAGTCCATCAAAGAGCGTGTCATCGAAGAATTGGAAGAAGGCAAGACGTATACAGGCCGCGTCACCAGCCTGGCCGACTTTGGCGCCTTCGTCAACATCAACGGGGCCGACGGCCTGGTTCATCTCTCGGAGTTGTCTTGGGATCGCGTCCAGCATCCCAGCGAAATCCTGGAGGTCGGGCAAGAGGTCAAGGTCAAAGTCATCAACGTAGATCGCGAAAAGAAGCGCATCGGTCTCAGCCTCCGCGCCCTCAGCGACGACCCCTGGCGTACGCGCGTGAACAAATTTAGCGTGGGTCAATTGGTCGAGGGCGTTATCACCCGCTTGACCAAATTTGGCGCTTTTGCTCGCTTGGAAGGCGATATCGAGGGTCTCATCCACATCTCGGAAATCAGCGAAAACCGTATCGAACACCCGCGCGAAGTCCTCAAAGAAGGTCAAACGGTAGCCCTGCGCGTCATTCGCATTGATGCTGACCAGCACCGCATTGGCTTGAGTCTGCGCAAGGTCGACTCGGCTGCTTTTGCCGACAAAGACTTCAAGATGCTGGCGCAGGAATACAAACATGCGGACGAAGGAGATAAGGCAGCCCCGGCGGATGAAGGTGAAACCCAAAGCGCTCCCCCACCCGAAGCGGAAGCCTGACGCAAGAAGCGCACCGTTGGGTGCGCTTTTTCTTCATGATGAAGAATATGTCCCTGATTGTCGATTCACACGAAGACCTGGCCTGGAATATCCTGTCTTTTGGACGGGACTATACTCGTTCAGCCTATGAAACCCGCCGCCTCGAACAAGGCAGCCCAGTCGTCGAACACAATGGCGATACCTTGCTGGGCTGGCCCGAATATCAACAGGCGCAAGTAGCGGTCGTTTTTTCTACGCTTTTTTCGACCCCTGCGCGTTGGGCGCACGAATGGGAGACACTTGTCTACCACACCCCGCAGGAAGCCCAGCGCCAATACCGCCAGCAACTCGACCTGTACCATCGGCTGACCGACGACCATCCCGACAAGTTTTACTTGCTCACCTGCGCTTCGCTCTTGGACGAGGGGCTTGCCCGCCAACGACGGGCCGTATCTGTCGGACAGAGCTACGCGGTCGGCTTGTTGCCTTTGATGGAAGGCGCGGAGGGCATCCTGGAGACCGCTGAACTGGAGGCCTGGTGGCAGGATGGTTTGCGACTCATCGGCCCGGCTTGGGCCGGCACACGCTTTTGCGGTGGCACCAAAGAACCCGGTCCGCTCACTGCTGAAGGGCGCAGCCTGCTGGCAGCCATGGCCGAGTTTCCCTTCATCCTCGATTTGTCCCACATGGACGAGTTGGCGGCGTTAGAGGCCCTGGATCGGTATCCTGGCCCGGTGGTGGTTACCCATGGCAATTGTGTCGCCTTGCTGCCCGGTTACGCATTCAACCGTCATCTGTCTGACCGCCTGATTCGCGGCTTGCTAGAGCGCGACGGCGTCATTGGGGTCGTTCCCTACAATGCTTTCCTCAAGAACGGCTGGCAGAGGGGTAAGAACGAGCGTCAGGAAGTGGGCTTAGAACATCTGGCCGATCATATTGATCATATCTGTCAATTGGCTGGAGACGCCCGTCATGTGGGCATTGGGTCAGACTTCGACGGCGGTTTTGGAGTACAGTCTACGCCCTGGCAGATGGATACGATTGCCGATTTACAAAAACTGCTTCCTTTGTTATTATCTCGCGGGTACTCCGAAGAGGATGCCGCCGCCGTTCTGGGCGGAAACTGGGTCCACTATCTTCGCAGGAATCTGCCGGCCTGATGAGCGCGCCCGAAACTTTCTCCCCCCCCCTCGAAGGGATCGCTTTGGAAAAACCGCTTTCCCGCTTGCGTGTGCGCAGTGGGCTTTTTACTACCTTGCTGGGGTTTTTTGTCTTTATTGTCGGCGCCAAACCAGCCTGGCTGGGGTGGGATCGCAGTCCGGTGGTCGGTTTCGTTCAGATTGCAGTCTTCCTGGTGGGGCTGGCTATCATTTGCCTGGGAGGATATATTGGCTTGTTGGCGCTGTGGGGCAACGCCCTGCGTTCCATTGCGGCAGATATAGGAATGCGCCTGGTCAGCACCGGCTATGTCATTTGTGTCTTTGCTGGAATGGCAGATGTCTTCGGTATGGGGTCTCACCCGCTGCCGGCTGTGCCATATTTTGGGCCCGTGCAGGCAACCGGGGTCGTCATTGGCGAGATGGTAATTGCCGTTGGGTTCTTATTGTTGATACCGTACAAACCCAAGCCGACCGCTGCCTCGAGCAGGTAGGGCTTGCCGATTCGGTCAAGCAGAGAGGCTCGCTTGACGGAGCGGCGGCCGGTATAAGCCGGCCATCGTGAGTAGTTTGGTATCCATGTCTAGCAAGGCCGTTCCCACCTTGAAAGCCAGTTTCTCGATCCATTTGACAAAGAAAGGCTTTCGGAATAGAAGCAATGCGAAAGGGAAAAGAACGAGAAAGACGCCGAATGCCAGGCTGACCAGAACGAAAATTGGGGTATTGATGACTACTAGGATAGGCACAACAATCGGCGCCCGCCAGCGAGAGTGAGGCAAATAAGCCCTTTTCGTCGGGTCGTCCGCTTTCTTCCTTTTGTTCGCCTCATAAGCATAGAAGGTGCTGAAGAACAAAAAAAGGAATATAGATATACTGATTCCTGCACAACATTGCCATTCGAGGAAGATCATAATGACCCCGCGAGGGTAATGGGTATAGTATTACCACTTCAATATTTGCATTGTTCGCGCAAATCTGGATTTGCGCCGCAGTTTCCTGGGCAAATGCCAGCCTGTCTCATGGACACCCGCCAGCCTGCCTTGGCGCTTGCCCAGGGGACAGGCTGGGCGGATGTACCTGAGGCAGGCAACTGCGGAGCAGCGCCAGTTTGGTTGCGGCTTGCTGCGCTACAAATCATTATATAACCAATGGGGGGCAAAAGTCTACAGTCTATTTCACGTATAATGAAAATATGAACAAAATCATTTTCCTCAGTTGGTTATTGCTGATTGTTTTGGCTGCCTGCGTTCCGCTTGCAGGGGAAACGCCGGCGGCGCCTCTTGAAACGCCGACAGCCAAGCCTCCAACAATGATCTCCTCGGCGACAAGCGCCCCTACAGCGGAAATTCCTGCCCCGGCAGTGTCAGAGGAGGTTTGTTCCTTGCCGGAAACCTGGTCGCTGTCTTTTCGCCGCACGGGCGGTTTTGCTAACTTCGACCAAAGTTTGACCGTGAACAGCCGGGGAGAATTGCAAATCGAGTCCAAGCGGCCGCCGCTCACCTCCAGCCGGCTACTTTCTTCTGACGCGCTGGCTCAACTGGCAGAACTGTTGAAGCAAGCCTGTCCTTTCACAGCCCCGACAGGACGAGATGTGTGCGCAGATTGTTTTGTCTATGACCTGCAAATTCAGTGGGGAGACCAGGCCTATGGATGGCAAGCGACCGATGTCACTTTGCCAGAAGAAGCGCGCGCATTGATCGGCGCATTGAGCCAATTCTTCCAGCAAAACACGCCGTGACAACCGCCGGCGGCGAATGCTCTGCAACCTCGTAACAAAGACGTTTCAGGAATTTGCAGACTTTCAACGGCGGATCTCTACCGGCGTTCCCACCTCGGCCCAGTTGTAGAGCAGTTGCGCCTCATACGTCCCAAGCACCACGCAGCCATAGGAGATGGGCGTGCCAAGATAACCCGCCCACAAAGTTGCGCCGTTGGGTAAGATGGGCAGGGCATGGATGCCGTTTTGCAAACTGCCCGACCAGTAAATGCCCAACCAGTAGGGCATCCAGATATTCCAGGTAGCGCCGTAGGCATTGGGAATCTTTTCGAGGACGCTGAAGTTGCCGATCCGTGTGGAGTTGCCCATCCCTGTAGAGGCGACGAAACTAAAGACCAGCGTCTGCCCTTCATAGGCGTAGAGGTGCTGCTCAGAAATGATGACCAGGATATATTTATTGCCTGTATAGCCTGTTGATGGAGCCAACGGGGAAGAAAACGCTGGTTTGGGCGACAAGTTTTCGAGGATGACAAAGTCCGTTGCAGAAAAGACAGAGGCAGAGGGCGTTTGTGAAGGCAGCGGGGTGAGGGTCGGCTGGGGGGTGAAAGTGAGGGTAGGCAGCGGCGAGGCAGTGTACGTTGGTTTGAGCATCACCACCCCGCTTCGATAAGGCGCCTGTTTGGCTGATGCCGGTGAAGGTGTTTGCGGCAAAGCCTGACACGCTGCCAGGGTGATGAGCGCCAAAAAAAGGGCAATCTTTGGTGCGAGGCGCATGAGGCTTGGCGCGTTTAAGGCCATGCACTGCGGCACTTCAGGGTGTGGACGGTTCTCGATGCGCATCGGTCATCTGTTGGCTTCCGCCGACTAACTTTTTTTGCTTCAACTCATCCAGGGTACCTGCTCCACATGCAAACATGGCAACCTCGATTTGCCGCTTGGTCAGTTGCATCATCTCAACGGTTTTCTCGGTGGAAATTGCCGCCGCTTTGAGGAACTGTCCTGCCATGCCGCCCAGCGTCGCTCCCAGCGCAATGCACTTGGCGATGTCGAGTCCGTCTTTCAAGCCGCCGCTGGCAAAGACCATCATGCCGGGAACGGCGCGTTTGACGTTCAGGATAGACTCGGCGGTAGGGATGCCCCAGCCAACAAAGGTAGCGGCAAGTTGACGGGTGGCTTCGTTGGAGGCGCGGTGCATTTCGACTTGTGACCAACTGGTGCCGCCGGCGCCGGCCACGTCAATGGCAAATACGCCACACTCAGCAAGCAGTTTGGCCGTCCGTTCGGAGATGCCCCAGCCCACTTCTTTGACAATGACCGGCACCTCGATGTTTCGGCAGATGGCCTCTATCTTTCTGGCGAGACCGGCAAAATTCGTATCGCCGTCCTCTTGCACTGCCTCTTGCAAGGGATTGAGATGCAAGATGAGCGCGTCAGCGGCTAGCATATCCACCGCCCGACGGCAGTGTTCGATGCCATAGCCATTGTTCAATTGCACGGCTCCCAGATTGGCGAAGAGCAGGATATCTGGCGCCATTTTGCGTGTGATGGAGAAGGTAGGGATAGACTCAGGGTGTTCGAGCGCGGTGCGCTGGCTTCCTACGCCCATCGCGACGCCCACTTGTTGAGCGGCGCTTGCCAGGCGTTGATTGATTTCGCCGGCGGCTTGTGTTCCGCCAGTCATGGAACTGACCAGGATGGGGGCGGCCAATCGGCGGCCGAGCAGGCTGAGGCTGGGGTCGAGGCGGTTCAGGTCGAGTTCTGGCAAGGCTTCATGGATGAAGCGATAGTTTTCGAGGCCGGTGGTCAAGGCCGAGCGGACATCTTGCTCAAGGTTGATCTTGATGTGGTCTGCTTTCCGTTGTTCGATAGGCGCAACTTTTTGCATGGGGTAGTGTTCCTGTCTATTGAATCCGCTTCAGGGGAAAGGCTCCCTTTAGGGGATGGTGGTTGGCTTGACATGTCTGTTGGAAAGATTACAATAAGCCAGTCAAATTTGTTGAAATCCAGTCAGGAGGATGATCATGTCTGATACGTTTTCTGAGTTGAAGGCAATTATCGTAGACTTGCTCGGCGTAGAAGAAAGCAAAGTGACGATGGATGCCCGTTTCCGCGAGGACCTGGAGGCTGATTCGCTCGACCTGGTCGAGTTGATCATGGCCTTCGAGGATAAGTTTGGGGCGGAGATCTCGGATGAGGACGCCCAGTCTATCAAGACGGTGGGTGAGGCGGTCAAGTATATTGACGCGCGCCGGTAAGGTATCTCCATTATAACCGTAGAGCCGCCTGCTGTTGCCAGAAGGCGGCTCTTGGTTTGTTATTTTAACCTGAGTTCGGGATAAGCCTTAACCGTCCCGCGAAGTACCCGCAGGGTGAAGGCTTGATTTTGCCCATACAATTGCTCTGAAAGCCTTCGGGACGGTTACCCCGAACTAGCGGCAAGCCTTCGAACCGTCCCGCGAAGTACCCGCAGGGTGAAGGCTCGATTTTGCCCATACAATTGCTCTGAAAAGCCTTCGGGACGGTTATCCCGACTGGCGTATTCGTTAGCAAGGCAACTAAAAATGTAAAGCGCCCCATCCTGTTAAGGAGGGGCGCTTTTTGTGGTCATTTCAACAGTGTAGGTATTTCCTCGGGATGTTTGGCTACCCGCACACCAGCCGCTTCGAGGGCTTTGATTTTGTCAGCGGCTGTGCCTGCGCCGCCTTCGATGATGGCGCCGGCGTGTCCCATGCGCTTGCCGGGAGGGGCGGTCTGCCCGGCAATGAAACTGGCAACCGGTTTGGTCATTTTGGAGGCAATGTACTCGGCTGCTTTTTCCTCCTCTGTGCCGCCGATTTCGCCAATCAGGACGACCTTTTCAGTCTGCGGGTCATGCTCGAACATTTCTAGCACGTCAATGAAGTTGGTGCCGTTGATGGGGTCGCCGCCGATGCCCACGCAAGTGGAGGCGCCCATGCCCAGGTTCTTCATGGCATACAACACTTCATAAGTCAACGTGCCAGAGCGCGAGACGACGCCCACGTTTCCTGGAATGGCGATGTTGCCGGGGATAATGCCGACCTTGGCTTCGCCCGGGGTGAGCAGGCCGGGACAGTTGGGACCTACCAGGCGCACGTTTTTCTGATCCAGGTAATTGCGCACACGCATCATGTCTTGCACAGGGATGCCTTCCGTGATGCAGACGATGAGCGGCAGGCCGGCGTCGGCGGCCTCGAACATTGCATCGGCCGCAAAGCGCGCCGGGACGAAGATGACCGAGGCGTTTGCTCCCGTTGCTTCGACGGCCAATTTGACCGAATCGAACACCGGCACCTTGCCGTTCAGCACCCATTCGCCGCCTTTGCCGGGCGTCACGCCGGCCACGACGTTGGTGCCGTAGGCCACCATTTGCGTGGTGTGAAAGAGACCTTCGTTGCCGGTGATGCCCTGCACCAGCAAGCGAGTATTTTTATTGATTAGGATGCTCATCTTTTCATGCTCCCTGGGCTGCGGCCACCGCCTTTTGTGCGGCTTCGGCCAAGGTTTCGGCAGTAATCATGTGGGCGTTTGCCAGTAAGGCGCGGCCTTCCTCCGCATTGGTGCCAACCAGGCGTACCACCATAGGCACCTTAGGTTTGACCTCTTCTATCGCTGCCAGGATGCCTTTTGCAACTTCGTCGCAGCGGGTGATACCGCCGAAAATGTTGTATAGCACGGCTTTGACGTTCTTGTCGTCAAGGATGATGCGCAGAGCGGCGGCTACTTTGTCGGCCCCGGCGCCGCCGCCGATGTCGAGGAAGTTGGCCGGTGAGCCGCCAAACAATTTGATGACATCCATGCTGGTCATTGCCAGACCGGCGCCATTGACCATGCAACCGATGTTGCCATCCAGTTTGATGAAAGACAGGCCATATTTTCGGGCTTCGGTTTCGGACGGGGCTTCTTCATCAATGTCGCGCATTTCGGCCAGATTGGGATGACGGAAGAGGGCGTTGTCGTCAATCAGCATCTTGCCGTCCAGGGCCAACAGGCGCTTGTCTTTGGTGATGACGAGGGGGTTGATCTCGGCCAGTGTGGCATCGTTGGCAGAATAGGCTTGCCATAGGCCGCTGGCAATGTGGCCAAAATCGCGCCAGTAATCGCGCGGCAGGTCTATGGAGGCGGCAATGTCGCGCGCCTGGTAGTCGCGCAGGCCTAGCAGCGGATCAATGTGGACCTTGACGATTTTTTCTGGCGTCGTGGCGGCTACTTCTTCGATGTCTACGCCGCCGGCAGCCGAAGCCATCATCACCGGTTTGCGTGCAGCCCGATCGTTGGTGATGCCAAGATAAATCTCTTGTTCGATGGCGGCGGCTTCATCCACCAATACTTTACGCACCGGCAGACCTTTGATTTCCATGCCCAGAATGTGGGTGGCAAATTGTTCGGCTTCAGCCGGGTCTTTAGCCACTTTGATACCGCCCGCTTTTCCACGCCCACCGACAAGTACCTGTGATTTAACGACTACGCGGCCACCTAATTCTTCAGCGATTTGCCTGGCTTCGCTGGCGGTAGCCGCAACACGCCCTTTTGGAATGGGGACGCCGTATTTGGAAAATAGTTGTTTGGATTGATATTCGTGGAGTTTCATGCAATCTCCCTGGAGGATGGATGGGAAAGCAAAAGCACAGGGATTATACCACCGTCAAAAAATGATATAGGGTCTTCTCGCCAAGAGGAGGCGCTCCGATTTGTTGGCAGGATACCAAATGCTTGTATAATAGGCCTATGCTCGATAATACATGGCGTGAATTTCGGCCAGCCTTGTTGCCCCGCCGCGGCGAGTGGACCGCCTGGGGTTTGTTTTTGGCCGTCAGCGTCACCATGTTCTTCTTGCAGCGTATCTCTTATGCTCATGCCTGGGCGTGGCTGTTTTGGGGCTTCTTGCTGTTTTCGGCGTTGAGCATTTCACTGGGCAATTGGATGGACCGTAAGACCTTCATCCGCTTGGAAGTGGACGGAATTCGCTTCGAGAATGGATTGCGCCGGGTGCGGTTGCGCTGGCCTGAGATCCAGCAGGTGGCGGTCTTACCGGCGCGCTGGGGGCGCTGGGTGCAGGTGGTCGGGAGCAATGCGCATTTTGCCTTCAGGACATTGGGGGAAATCGAATTCCAGGGTGAAGTGCGCGGGCGCACTGGCTTTGCCGACGGGCAGGCCATCTTAGCGACTATCCTGCGCGAAGCCGGGTTGCAATTGAGGGAAAAATCAAACAGCGCCTATTATTATGGACGCGGTTGACAAACACCTCGCGCCCCAATGTATCGAGTTGCTATTGAGGCGTACTTTTTCGAGAGGATGCTATGAACATTGATGAACAGGTTGAACTTTTGATGCAAGGTACTGAATACGGCGATCAGGAACTCAAGCGAGCCATGGCGGTCGAACTGCGCGAGCGGCTGATCCAATCTCAAAAGGAGGGGCGCCCCTTGCGCGTGTACTGTGGTTATGACCCGACCTCGACCGATTTGCACTTGGGACATACCATCACGATGCGTAAACTGCGCCAGTTCCAGGATTTGGGACATGAAGTGACCTTCTTGATCGGGAGTTACACCGCTTTGGTGGGCGATCCGTCGGATAAGAACAAGGCGCGCCCCATCTTGACTGAAGAGCAGGTGGCTGAAAATGCACGTACCTACGCCGAACAG
This sequence comes from Anaerolineales bacterium, assembly GCA_034431895.1. Lineage (GTDB taxonomy): Bacteria > Chloroflexota > Anaerolineae > Anaerolineales > Villigracilaceae > JAABUE01. The sequence continues at coordinate 17,540 of DAOUCM010000180.1, read as the reverse complement.
GCTTTTCGTATATTGGACCGTGAAAAAACAATTGTACGCTACAACGGCGAATGGCTCTCGAAACTGACGCTGGTGGACTTGATTCGCCTGGGACAGAACTTTACGGTGCAACAATTCTTGGCGCGTGAGAATTTTGCCAAGCGGCTGGAAGCGGGAGAGCCTATCTTTTTGCATGAAACCTTCTACGCCTTGATGCAAGGCTACGACGCAGTAGCCATGCAAACCGATGTGCAAGTGGGCGGTACGGACCAGTTGTTCAATATCATTGTTGCTGGCCGCAAGTTGCAAGAAGCCTTGGGGCAAAAGCCGCTGGTGGGTGTCATCACTGGCATTTTGCCTGGCACCGATGGCGTGCAGCGTATGTCCAAGTCCACCGGCAACGTCATCCCTATCCACACTGACGCAGAAGATATGTACGGCAAAGTGATGAGCCTGCCCGATTTTGCCATGTCTCAGTATTTCCGCCTGGTCACGCGCTGGTCGCCGCGCGAAATCGAAGCCATTGAAAAGGACATGGCGCAGGGGAAATTGCACCCGCGCGATGCGAAGATGAAACTGGCGCGCGAGATTGTCAGTATCTTCTACAGCGACGAGGCAGCCCAAGCGGCTGAGGCGGCTTTCGTGCGCTTGTTCCAGCAGCGGGAAATGCCGGAGCAGATGCCGGAGTACCGGGCGCCGGCCGGGGCAACGGTGATGGATATTTTGACGGCAGCCGGCCTGGTGTCCAGCAAGAGCGAGGCGCGCCGTTTGCTCGAACAGAAAGGCATCCGGCTGGACGGTGAGACGTTGGAACGCGGCGATGTTCCTTTCCCTCATACGGGCATCTTGCAAGTGGGAAAGCGCCGTTTCGTGCGCGTAATCAAGTAGGCAAGAAAAATCAGGCCCTGAACGGCCTGATGTATGATCTTCTCGAAAGAGGGGAAGGCGGGGCGTTTTGAGCGGCAATGCAATTGCCGCTCAATCGGTTTGACGCGCTAACTTCTTGATTTCTCGCTCAGTAATTGTAAGAAGATTTCTACAATTTTAGGGTCCAGTTCGCTGCCGGATTTGCTGCGGAGGTAAGAAATGACCTTGTCGTTGTCCCAGGCCAGGCGATAGGGGCGGTCGAAAAGGAGCGCATCCCAAATATCTACTACGGCAAAGATGCGCGCCGCCAGAGGGATTTCCTCTCCTTTCAGGCCGCGCGGATAGCCGCTGCCGTCCCACCGTTCGTGATGACAATAAGGGATATCTAGGGCCGGGCGCAGATAAGGGATGGGAGACAGCAAGTCGTAGGCATATTGCGGATGTTGGCGCATGATGACCCATTCTTCAGGCGTCAGCGGGCCAGGCTTGTTGAGGATATGATCGGGGATGCCCATTTTGCCAATGTCATGCAGCAGGGAGCCGCGCAGGATGTGTGTCAGTTGCTCGCCTTCGATGCCCATGCGGCGGGCCAGTTCCAGCGTCATCGCCGTTACCCGCCGTGTGTGTCCTTCTGTTTCTTTATCTCGCAGTTCCAGGGCCTTTCCCCAACCTTCTAGGGTGGTGTCGTAAGCCAGAGTTAATTCCTGGTTGCTGCGTTGCAAGTCCCTGAATAACTGAGCGTTGTCTATGGCAATGGCAGCCTGCCCCGCCAGGGTGTGCAGATAACTCAGCCAGTCGGTATCGGGAAACAAGGGGGAACGGGCGTAGAGTTCGAGTACGCCGTGGACCTCTCCCTTGTTGATCAACGGGATGCCAAAATAAGTCTGGAATTTCTCTTCTGCCACCGGCTGACAAACTTCCTGCAAGCGATTGGGCAAGTCGGTGACGTGAATTAGATTGCGCTGGAAGATGACTTGACCAGCCAGGCCTTCTTCGATGCGAAGCGGTGTTCGAGGAAAAGCGTATTTGTTGGTAAAGCCGATGCTGGTATGATAGGAGAGACCGTGCAAGGTGGGCAGGTATATCCAGATGATGGCCGCATCTACCCCTAATTCTTCGACGGTATGCGTAAGCAGGATGTTGAGCGTCACCTTGAGATCGAAACTAGATGAAATTGCCGTGTCGATATTTCGCAAAACGGTCAATTGTCTCACCTGTTTTTTGGTACGCTCATATAAACGGGCATTTTCGAGGGCCACGGCGGCCTGATGGGCGAAAGCCATGGCCAACGCCGCCTCGTGTTGCGTGTACGTTTCCATGCGCTGGCTGTACATGGCGATACAACCGATAATTTCGCCATGAGAAATCAACGGCACGCCCATCCAATGATATACATGCTCGGCCTTGCCCCACGCCTTGAGGCGTTCATCCATCTGCGCATTCCCAATGATGAGTGGCTGGCCGTTGTTCCATATGTCTTGCAGCAGGGGATTGTCGGCCGGCAGGAGTTTGGAAATCGTCTCTTGCACATTCGGCAGGCCTTTGGCAGCCGTCAGCCGCACTTGTTTGCCTTCCAGCAGGAAAACAGTAGCGCCGTCATAGGGAACGACCGCCGACAGGTTATCGAGGACGGCATTGAGTACTTCGTGGGTGTCGAGCAAGGAAGTGATGGTTTCAGCCGTCATTCGCAAAGACTCCGATTCGCGCAGATGGTGTTGTGCGGCCTCGAACAAGCGAGCATTTTCGATGGCTACAGCCGCAGAATTTGCAAAGGTTTGCGCCAACAACGCCTCTCGCGCGTCGAAAGCGTTAACCCTACGACTGTCTATGTTGAGCAAGCCAATGATCCTGCCCTGAGAAACCATCGGGACACCCATCCAGCCGCGAATATACTCCGTCCCTTCCCAAGCCTCGAAGCGCGCATCGGCCTGTGCATCGGCCATGATCAGTGGTTTGTGATTGGAAAAGATTTCCTCCCATTTTGCAGCACCTGGAAAGCGTTTTCCAATCCACGTATGTCCTTCTGGCAGGCCTCGCCCGGCAACGATGACCAGATCGTCTTTCTCCAGCAACGTAATCGAGGCGCTGTCATAGGGGACAATCTTGGCTAAATTCTCTAGAAGAGCCTCGTACAAGGTGGATAAGTCTAACGAAGCCGTCATGGCTGCCGTAGCCTCGCGCAGCAACTCGGCTTCTTGCCGTCGTCTTTGTTCGCTCTCCAGCAAGCGTAACTTTTCGATGGCGGTTGCCAAATTACCGGCGACGGTATAGAGCAGGCGTTCATCCGCCTCGCTGAAGGCATTTGCTTCTTTGCTTTCGACGTTGATGACGCCGATGATTTCGTCCCCTTTCTTGATCGGCACGCACAACTCGGATTGGACTCCCGGAGTCGCTTCGATATACGCCTCGTCTTGCTTCACATCCCCCAAGCGGATTGCGCGCCCGCTTCGGATCACCTTACCCATGATGCCAATCGAGACAGGTTTCGATACTCCAATATAATGTTTTGCGCCGTGCGAGGCGGGGTGAATAAAGATTTCTTCTTTATTCTCACTTAGCAAGGCCACACCGCATGTGAGAGGGTAGAGTGTGTCGCTGATGATATCAACGACGCGCTCGATCAATGCGTCAATGGAGGTGGCTGTAGAAGAGGCCATAGCCACTTGTTGTAAGATGGTCAACTCTTCTACCTGCCGTCGCAACATGGCTGTGGTGGTTAGAAGTGCCTCTTCAGCCTGCTTCCTCTCTGTAATATCTTGCGCCAAAGCAAAGACAACTTGCTGACCAAAATAGGTTCCCTTATAAAGGCGCACCTCTTTGGGAAAGACTTCACCGTTCGAGCGCCGGCCCCAAAATTCGAATTGCTGGGGTTCGCCTTCGAAGGCCTTCTCCAAAGCCTGACGGACAGTTTCCAGGTTGTTTAGGCCAGGTGCGCTGATTATTTCGGGCGTCTTGCCAATGAAAAACGCACGCGGGTAGCCATACATTTTGACCGCGCCTTCGTTGACATCCAAAAAACGCCCTTCTCTATCCTGGATGTAAATGGCTTCCTGCACACTGTCGAACAAGCCGCGGTAACTGGCCTCGCTTTGGCGCAGAGCGGCCTCTGCCTGCTTTTGCTCTGTAATGTCACGCACCAGCACTTGTAAGGCTTGCCTGCCATTATATTGAATGGGCAGGGAAACCACCTCAGCATCCATGACCGAGCCATCCAGGCGCAACAGTTTTTCCTCGGCCACCGGCAAGGGTTCGCCGCGCTCAAGGGCGTGTTGCACCCGCTGGGCGGCCATCTCTTGGTAATCGGGATGCACGAATTGTAAGAGCGATTGTCCTACCACCTGTTCGGCGCTGCTTGCGCCCACCATCTTCATCGCGGCCGGGTTGGCAAATACAATCTTATCCCCCGAATAGACCAGGATGGCTTCAGGAGACGCCTCGACCAGCGAGCGATACCGTTCTTCACTTTCTTGTAGCGCGCGCAAGGCGGTCAGGCGGCCGGTCAAATCATAGAACATCGAGAGAAGATGATCTTTACCCCACAACTGGATGATTTCGTCGAACTCCAGGGTGTGTAAAATCTTGCCCTCTTTGGTGACAAAGCGGCCTTCGATGCCTTTGAGCGATTTTTTCGCCCGAATTTCAGCCTCGAAGGCTTGCCGCTCTTTCTGCGTAAGAAAGCCCAACTCGACGGCGCGACGCCCAAGCACTTCTTCAGGCCGAAAACCGGAAAGGTCCCAATATGCTTGATTGGCGTCTATGAAAATCCCCTCATCCAATGTCGTGATGCAACAAGCAATAGGGTTGGCGTAGAAGACTTTGGTAAACAACGCCTCACTCTGCCGGACGATCTCTTCGGCTTTTTTCTGTGCAGAGATATCGAGCAAAAAACCTTGCCAGAAAACAGGCGTGCCGTTTTTGTCCTCGACGACCGATGACTCTTCACGCACCCAAACGTAGGTGCCGTCTTTCCTCCTCAGGCGGTATTCGGCTCGAAAGGCCTCGCCCTTTTTGCGTGGGCGCTCGTCTTCTGCCAGCACGCGCTGCCTGTCGTCTGGATGAAGCAATTCCTCCCAGATATGCGGCCTCGCCTTCCACTCTTCAGGTGTATAGCCCAACAAAGCCTCGATTTTTGGGCTGATGTAGAGGGTCGTTTCGAGTTCATCTTCTGCATCCAGAAATACGACGGCCGGCAGATGATGGACTAATGTGCTATAAATCTCTTCTGCTGCCAGGGTCGCAAAATTCAGCCGTTTGCGAGATGAGACATCTGTCACGATGCCTTCGTAGTGGGTCAGGCGTCCGCTCTCGTCTTGCACCGCTTTGGCGGTCCAACAAAGCCAGAGCATGTTGCCGTCTTTACGAGGGACATACACTTCGAAGCCGTCTATGCGGCCACGTTTTTTCAACGCTTGGATAAATTTTCTATATGCTTGGGGCCGCATGAAATCAGCCATGTTAGCATGGCTGGAGCCAAGCATTTCCTCGGGCGTTTCGTATCCAAAGATGCGAGCAACGGCAAGATCAACGGCGATAAAATGCCCTGCCGGCTGCATACGAAAGCCTCCTTGCCTTGTAAGGTGGTCACTGGCATCCGCTCTGTTGCCATCTTCCTGATGCAAAGATCTCACTCTGTTTCTCCTGAACGATAAAGCCAATCAGCACAAATCCATTATAGAGGCTTTTTTGCTCTTGAGTGCTTGCAAATTTGTAAATTCGATCTCGTCGAATTTGCGACTGTGTCCTCGCAAGCAAGACGGCGAAGGAGGAGGACAACAGGTTCCCAATTTGTGGAAACCTGTCGAAGCGGTGAGTGTGACGGCCTGGAAAGGCCGTCCTACGACCATCATGATACGCAGTTAAGAAAAAAAAGAGCCCATGGGGCTCCTCATAAGGCGTCGACGGGATTCGAACCCGTGGTGAGGGTTTTGCAGACCCTTGCCTTACCACTTGGCCACGACGCCGATTAAATCAAGAGCGGGCGATGGGATTCGAACCCACGACCTTCTCCTTGGCAAGGAGACGTTCTACCACTGAACCACGCCCGCAGGTCTTGGTCGCTCTTGCTGACCGAGAGTGCCGAGAGTCAGAATCGAACTGACGACACCGCGATTTTCAGTCGCGTGCTCTACCAACTGAGCTATCTCGGCCAGTATTCGGTTGTTAAGCGTGAAGGATTTTACTAGTAGAGAGGCAGATTGTCAAGCGCGACCGTTTATTGGTGATTGCCCACATCTTTGTATGGCCTGATTCGGCAGGCTGGAAGCCGACTCCAGGCGTCAGCACGGCAGGCGCAAACAGCGTATCACCAGGCTCTGCCGGGTCTAGCAAGGCCGACTGTACCGCTTTGTGCCATTTCATGGCACAGGTGGCACAGGCAGGTCGGCGGTACGGCGGTTGGCCGCCCCCCTCTTGCGAGGTTAGCCCCACGAGATCGGTAGTGACGGGGGAAATCCGCAGATTTGGCAGTCGTCACCGTGGACTCTGATTTTGCTCGAAAGACGGATGCTATGCCAGGGCGGTCATCTGCCCAGGCGTAAGCAGATATTCGAGCGTGGCGCATGGCGCATAGCGCAAGTCTGCGATGGATAGACAGCACAGCCCGCCTTTTTTCATGGTGATGGCAACTTCTGTATTCCCGGCCAGCAACATGGAGGCCAGGTTGCTCAGGTATGGCTCATGGCCTACCAGGAGTAGATGTTCGACGGCGTATTGCGCCCGGATTTCGGCAATCAGTTGATCGGCATGGCCCAGCGGGCTGAGATGGTCTGTAAAGACCAGGCGGTTTTTCAAGTTGAAGCGTTTTGCCATGATTTCAGCCGTCTCGCGCGCCCGCACGTAAGGGCTGGACAGGATGAGGTCGAAGCCAAGCCCCAATTCTTTGAGGCCGCCGGCGATTTTGACCATCTTGCGGCGACCAGGCGCAGAGAGGGGACGCTGGCTGTCATCTGGATACACGGAAGAGTCGCGGGCCTCGGCAATGGCGTGGCGCATGAGGTACAGGTTCATGGAGTCTCTCCTTGCTCTTGATTCGTTTCAGGGGGAACCGGCATTGTGTTGGGTTGTGGTTCCTCCTGTCGGGCAGGTTTCTTCTTCTTACGAGGCAAAGCAGCCCAGGGGAAGGGCGCTTCGGGCGCTGGGCGCCAGAAGGTATGGATCTGCTGCATCCCATCCAGGTAGGTGTAGAGGGCCTGGGCGTGGCAGCGCTGGAAGTAACGGCGAGCAGGCCGCGGGTCGTATGAGGCGTGCCGCTTGGAAAAGTCGGCCAGGGTGGCCAGTAAAACTTCCATGTCCTGAATGTCGCCCATGGCGGTCTGGTAGGCGTGCATGTCTTTGAAGAGGCGGGCCGGCAGGTCGGGCAGGAAGGGCTGGAGGATTTCCAAAGTATAGCGCAGTTTTTTGAAAGCCACGCGCAGGCGGTGAATGGTGGCGGGTCGGGAGGCATCCACTTTGCCGTAACGCTGCAGGAGGGCGGTGTAGGTGTCATCTATGGATTGGAACAGGGCCTGGCGGAGGGTCTCTTCATCGGTTGCGGTCAGAAGGAGTTGGCGCGCGGCTTCGATAGACTGAACCAGGCTGCTTACGTCCAGGGCTTCGACTTGTTTGGCGGCGCGGCGCAGCAATTTGCTTTGGCGTTTTTCGAGAAAGTCTGCAAAGGGCTGGAGTTCGGGCAGTTCGGGCAGCGCCGCGGATACCTTCGAGAGCGTGACTTGGGTGTCACGCAGGTCGTCGTAGCCGTCCAGTTGTTCTTTGAAGGCGCGACGCATTTTTTTCAGGTTGGGGGAGGGGGAAAGCGCGCGCAACAGGTCTATCAGTGCCAACAAGCGGCGGGTAGATACGCGCACATCATGGACGGCGGCCTCCGAAAATGCCTGCCGGCAGGCTTCGAGGTGGTGGCGGTATTTTGCCCAGCGCGCGTCCAGGGCTGTGATGAGCAAGGAGTTTCCGTTCATCTTTTCTTCACGTCTGGATTTCCAAACTCACGCCGAATACTTCCTGGAAGAGGGCTTTGCGTTTTTCCAGGTCCCATGCTTCGAGCATCAACTCGGTTTCGCCGATGGGCCGCAAGCGCCAGCGGGAGCCGCGCTGTTCGAGCAGGACGTCTTTTACCCGCCCGGTATGACTGGTATCGAGCGCATCGGCCAGCCGCAGCAGGGCGCACAGTTTGGTGACAATCAGGCGGTCTTTTTGGGGCAGGGATTTGAAGTTTTCATCGGCAGCGGTGGGCGTTTGCTTGCGGTGATAACGGACGAGGTTGGCAACGATTTCCTGTTCGGCAGCGTCCAGTCCGATGAGGGGGTTGTGCTTGAGCAGGTAATAGCCATGTTTGTCATGGTCAATGGTGTTGATGAAATGGCCGATGTCGTGCAGCAGGGCAGCGACTTCGAGTAAGAGCAATTCTTTTTCGGTCAAGCGGTGCAGGGAGAGGGATTGGTTGAACAGGCGGGCGGCCAGGCGGGAGACCAGCAGGCTGTGTTCGCCCTCGAACCTGTACTTCTGACCCAGGCGTAGCGCCGCGGCCCATACCTGCTCACGGCGCGGTAAGACCGGGCCTTGCGCCAGGGGGGCCATATCCAGCAGGAGGCCGTCTTTGAGGCCCACGCCGGGAATGCGCACTTCTTCGACGCCCACTTCTCGGGCAATCATGTGCAGCACTACGGCTGCCGGCAGCAACACATCGGCGCGGTCGGGGCGCAGGCGCAGTTTGCGGATGCGCTCTTCGACGCTCAGGGCGCTCAATTTGTCTATCAGTTTGCCAATTTCGTCCGCTGTGATCACATCTTCGGATTCGCGCTTGAAGAGCCGCCGGCGCAGTTTGCCCATTTCTTCTACGTTGCCGCCGGTGCCGATGCACAGGTCTACTTTTTCGCTGGCGATTTCGCGTTCGACGCGGCGGCGCGCTTTTTGGGCATATTCTTTGACCCAGCGATGGAAGGGCAGTTTTGCGGCGGCGCTGTCTTCCAGTTTACGCAGCAGGCGCACGGTGCCCATCTCGTAACTCTCGGTGGAGAGGACATTGTCGGCGTCGCTGAGGGTGATTTCTACGCTGCCGCCGCCGATGTCCACCAGCAGGGCGTGTTTTCCGCGCAAGTCTATGGCGTGTTTGACGGCTAAATGAATCAGGCGGGCTTCCTCGTCTCCGCTGATGATTTCGAGATGGAAGCCGGTTTGCTGGGCAATGCGGTCTATCAGAATGTCGCTGTTGCTGGCTTCTCGCACGGCGCTGGTGGCAACGGCGCGCGTCTCGACCACGTCGAAAGCCTGCGCTACTTTGCGAAAGCGCAGGAAGGCCCCCACTGCCATTTGGATGGTCTTTTCGCTGAATTGACCGGTGGTAAAGGCGTCTTGCCCAAGGCGAACCGGCAGGCGGACGTTCTCGATGGTTTCCAGTTCGTCTTGGTTGCCTAGCCGCCCGACGACCATGCGCAGGGCGTTGGAACCGACATCAATGGCTGCAAGGGTGTGCATAGCGATCTCAAAGCCTTCATATACTTCTCAGCGCATTGCTGCGCGTGGAAACACGCACCGGGGAGGAGGGGTTTCTTGCGGCGCAAAGAAGATCTGACTCCATTGCTACAACCTTCAAGTGAGCGGGGCTGAAGCCGCTTGCTCAGTTCATAGAAGTCATTTCGACAGGCTCAGTGCAACGCCTTCGGACTGGGGCAACGAGTTACCGTCGTCTGCCATTTTGCCAGTCTTTGCGCCGCAGCAGAATAGGGATGACCACAATCAGCACGATGATGACCGCAACCAGCACGATATTATCGGTAGAGCCAACGTCGGTGCGGATTGGGAAGCCCGCCTCGGCAGTCGCCGTCGGAGCAGTGGAGGTAGCGGTGTCTGATTGCGCGTGGAGGAAGGGGCGGTCGAGTGCCAGGCTGGCAAACACCAGCACAACCCCAAAAAGAAACCACAAGACGATACGAGCGGGTCGAGGAGGATAGGCGTTCATTTCAAGACGTATACTCAAGTATAACACGCCTCGAAAAAAGGTAAATTTAGTCTTTTACATGTACTTTCTGGTTTTTTTGCGTTATAATCTCGCCGCATCGGTGGGGCTACCCTGCTGGGCTGTCATTGAGGAGAAATCCATGAAACGCTTTCTTCTAGTGTGGATGATGTCTTTCCTTTTGCTTGCCTTGTTCATCAGCGTCACAGGACGGGCTTTTGCAAGCAAGTGGCCAGGCCCGCAACCCGACCTGGTCGCAGGCGCGCAATTATATGATAAGTGGTACGCCGCGCTGGGAGTGGACGCGCCGCAAGGAGATATGCCTTTGTGGAGCCGCCAGTCGAGCAATACACGCTCTGGCGCAGAGACCTGGCGCTGTGTGGAGTGCCATGGCTGGGATTACAAGGGCGCGCAAGGAGCGTATGCTTCTGGCTCTCATGCCACCGGCTTTCCTGGCGTGCTAGAGGCGGCGCGCATGAGCGCCGATGAGATCGTGTCCTCTCTCAAAGGCGGGCAGGAGCCGCAGCATGACTTCTCCGCTTATCTGCCCGACAGCGCTATGCAAAAAATAGCCGTCTTCTTGAGGGAAGGTTTGATTGACGATTCCGAGTATATCCACCCGCTTTCGCTCAAGGTGATTGACGGGAATCAGGCGCACGGCAAAGAATTGTACGACGCCACGTGTGCAACTTGTCACGGCGCGGATGGGACGCAAATCCTCTTCCGCAGCGAGGGCGTGGACGAGACGCTGGCCGACGTAGCCAACCGCGACCCGTTCCGCTTCTTGCACCGCACCCGCTTCGGTGTGGCCGGGACCGAGATGCCGGTGGGCTACGAATTGGGCTGGACTCCCGCCGACGGCCGCGATGTGCTGATGTACGCGCAGTCGCTGACTCGCGGCCAGGAAAATGCCGAGGTGACGGGAGCAGGCCGGGGGTCCGGCGAGAGCGGAGAGGGGACTCCGCAGACCAGCCTGTGGACCGGCATCCTGACCGGCCTTGGGGCGTTCTTCGTCACCTTTGGCAGCGCCTTGCTCATCCTGACAGGGCTGTTGTTGGCCGGGGCGGCGGTGGTGGTCGTTTTGCGCCGCAGGCAGTGAGTCTCTCCAAAACTTTGCACAATTCTATCCAGGAGCGTTCATGATCAAGAATCTTCTTCGCTGGCTGCTTTCGCCACTGGGGCGAATGAGCCTGTTGATTGCGGGGCTGGTCTTCTTGAGCGTGGCGGTGTGGGGGGTGAGTCTGACGCAGGCCGCACCAGCGCAGCCCATTCAGTTCCCCCATAACCGCCATGTCGGTTTTGGAATCCAGTGTTTGTATTGTCACCCCGGCGCGGCGCGCGGCCCGGTGGCGGGGTTGCCGTCGCAGACCAAATGCTGGGGCTGCCACCAGCAGATGCAGATTACCCAAACCAGCGCCTTGCTCAAACCGTTGGTGAATGCGGTGGAGAACAATCAGCCCATCCAATGGGTGCCGGTGGCAATTGTGCCGGACTTCGTGCATTTCAATCACCGTCCGCACATTGCGGCGGGTGTGAACTGCGAGGAATGTCATGGCGATATGAGCAAAGTAACGATTGCAGAAAACCCTCAGGTGATGAACATGGGCTGGTGTTTGAATTGCCATCAGCAAAAGACGGTGGATGACCCGGTCAAGCGCACCAAGTTGCTGGATTGCGGTACTTGTCACTATTAGTCTAAGGAAAAGATATGAGCAAACGAATCTCCCGGCGTGATTTTCTGAAATTGGCGGGGGCGGCTGCGGCTGGCGGTGCAGTGTTGACCGGCTGCGGCCCGGCTTCGCGTTATGTCATCCGCGAGCCGTATATCGAGATGCCAGAGTATAACTTCAACGGCCAAAGCACTTACTACGCCACCACTTGCCGCGAGTGTCCGGCTGGCTGCGGGCTGGTTGTGCGCACCTATCAGGGACGCGCGATCAAGGTGGAAGGCAACCAGAAGCACCCGGTCAATCTGGGGAAAACCTGCGCGCGCGGGCAGGCGACCTTGCACGGCTTGTACAATCCCGACCGCGTGACCGCTCCTGTCAAGCAGGGGCGAGGCGGCGTGCTTTCCAATGAAACGATGACTTGGGAGCAGGCCATTCAGGTGGTGGCCGATGCGCTGGCAAACACGCCTCCTTCTGTAATGGCTTTCTTGCTTGGCCTGGCGCCCGACCATCTCTTCGACCTGGTCGGCGATTTGACGAAGGCCCTCGGCGCGCCCGCTCCGCTGCGTTTCGGCGCGCTGGCGCTGTTCGAGGCGCGCTCCACGTTGATCCAGGCCGCTGCCGAACTGTTTGGCCAGCCAGCGCTGCCGTTCTTCGACCTGGCCAATGCCAGCCTGACCTTTTCCTTTGGCGCCAATTTCCTCGAGACCTGGCTGTCGCCGGTGGCCTACACGCGCGGATTTTCTCGTATGCGCAAACAGCAGGTGCGCGGCCATTGGGTGCAATTCGAAGCGCGCATGTCGCAGACGGCTGCCAAAGCCGACGAGTGGATTCCGCTTCGCCCTGGGAGCGAGGGCCTGGTGGCCGCGGCGATAGGCAAACTGGCGGCTGAAGCCAAAGGCCAGCCCGCGCCGGCCGCCTTTGCCAGTGTGGATGTGCCTGCCGCTGCTGAGGCCTCCGGCGTCCCCGAAGAGACCTTGCGCCGTTTGGCAGGTCTGTTTGCCGCTGCCGAGCGTCCGCTGGTCATCCCCGGCAGCGCGGCGCTGGGACAGGTCAACGGATTGGAAAACGCCCAGGCTGCGCTGGCGCTGAACGCGCTGGCGGGCAATGTGGGTCAGCCGGGCGGCGTCTTCTTGTCGCCCCTTCCACCTGTGGCGGAAAAAAACCACGCTCTGGCCTCCTTGCAAGAAATGGCCGACTTCATCGAGAAAATGAAGGCTGGAGCCATCCAGGTTCTGTTCGTACACGGCGTCAACCCGCTGTTCGAACTGCCCAAGTCGTTCGGGTTCGAGCAGGCGCTCCAAAAGGTCCCGCTGGTCATCTCGTTTGCCACTTTTCCTGATGAAACCGCCCTGCAGGCCGATTACATCTTCCCCGACCATCACGGCTTGGAATCGTGGGGGTATCAGCGCATAGCAACCGGCTCAACTCGAGCCGCGCTTTCGGGCGCCCAGCCGGTGGTCTCGCCGTATTATGACACGCGCGCCACCGCCGATGTGCTGCTGGCGGCCTGCGCTGCCGTTGGCGGCAAACTGGCTGCCGCCCTGCCCTTTGCAGACGAAGTGGCCTTCATCCAGGATAAGTTGCTGCCGCTGGTAGAAGTCAAAGAAGCCAATTTCAACGCGCCAGAGATCAACACCTTTTCGGCTTACTTCCAGCAGTTTGGCGGCTGGTGGGCGCAGGCTGACGGCCTGATTTCGCCGACTGCGCCCGCACTGGGCAAAGCCCTGAACGTGGAAGCGCCGCAATACCAGGGCGAAGGCGAATTCGTGCTGCTGCCCTTCGTCTCGCCGGTGCTGGGCGAGGCGGGCGCCAACAAGCCCTGGCTGCAAGAAGTCCCTGACCCAACCACTACCGTGATGTGGAACTCGTGGGTCGAAATCCACCCCAAAGTGGCGCACGAGTTGGGCCTCGAAAATGACGACGTGGTCATGATCGTATCCGAGGCCGGGGCGGTGGAAGCGTCTGTTTATCTGTACCCGGCCATTCGTCCAGATACGATCGCCATTCCCTTTGGGCAGGGACATTCTGCCTATGGCAGGTACGCTGCCGGGCGGGGTGTCAATCCGCTCGACCTGGTCGCGCCTGTGTTCAACCTATCCGGCGATCTGGCCTTTGCGGGCATGAAGGTCAGGCTCGAAAAGACCGGTAAGAAGCGCGAACTGGCGCGCCTGGAGAGTAAGATCGGCGTGTATGGCGAGGGTTTGGAAGAGCATTAGGTAGAGATTAGAGAGTAGAGAGTAGAGAGTAGAGAATAGTAGCAGGTAGTGAGGTGAAGCATGATTGATTTGAATCAAGTAGGTGCGAAAGGCGCGCTGGTGGAGGCGGCCGAAGGTAAGTGGGGCATGGTGATAGATCAGGATTTATGTACCGGCTGCCAGGCCTGCGTGGCCGCCTGCGCCATGGAAAACAACATTCCCTTCGTTGGCGAAGAGGACGCAGGCTATGGCCGCTCCATGCACTGGATGCGCATCGAACGTTTTTGGGAAGGCGAGTATCCCGAGGTGAAGATGACCCCCTTCCAGCCGACCCTGTGCCAGCAATGCGGCAGCGCGCCCTGCGAGCCGGTCTGCCCGGCCTTTGCGACTGTGCATAGCGCCGCCGAACAACTCAATTTACAGGTCTATAATCGCTGCGTCGGCACGCGCTACTGTGCCAACAACTGTCCCTACCAGGTGCGCTCCTTCAATTGGCGTGACTATGAACGCCCGGCGCCGCTCGACAACCAGTTCAATCCAGATGTGACCGTCCGCCGGCGCGGCGTGATGGAAAAATGTACCTTCTGCATCCAACGTATTCACCGCGCCCAAGACCAGGCCAAAGCCGAAGGCCGCGAAGTAGTGGACGGCGAGTTCGCTCCCGCTTGCGCCCAGGCCTGCCCGGCCGAGGCCATCACCTTTGGCCGCCTGGACGATCCGGAGAGCCTGGTCAGCCAACTAGCGCGGCAAGGCAACGGCGTCCGCCTGTTCGAGGAACTGGGCACCCAGCCGCGCGTCACTTACCTCAAAGGAGGCGCCTGATGAGCGGAACGAAGCGTTCAGAGAACCGGCAACCGAAGTTGCCGGACTCCACCGACCACGCAATGGAACATCTGCGCCAACAGCATTTGATGCTCGACCCCAAGCCGCGCGGCGAACTGAACGCGCTGGTGATGGAGTCCATGCAAACCGTCACCTGGAAATTCTGGCTTGTCGTCATCCTGCTGGGCGCGGTGGTGCTGGTGGGCTTGTTTGGCGCGTGGGGCTACCTGATTGCCGAAGGTCTGGGCGTAGCAGGCGTCAACCGCCCCTCGTACTGGGGCGTTTTCCTGGTCAACACCGTCTTCTGGATCGGTATCAGCCACGCCGGGACGTTCATCTCGGCCATCCTGCGCGTCTTCAAAGCCGAATTCCGCCGCCCGTTCACCCGCGCCGCCGAGTTGATGACCTCCTTTGGCCTGGTGCAGGCCGGCTTGAGCGTCTTCATGCACATGGGGCGCGTGTGGCTCTCCTACTGGTTGTTCCCCATTCCCAATCAGCGCCAATTATGGCCCAACTTCCACTCGCCGCTCTCCTGGGACCTGCTGGCGATTACCACGTACTTGCTGGCCTCTACCATGTACCTGTTCCTGCCGCTCATCCCTGACCTGGCCATGGCGCGCGACCGTTCCAGCGGCTGGCGCAAGAACTTCTACAGAATCCTGGCGCTCGGTTTCCGCGGCACCGAAGGCGAATGGACGCATTTGCGCACCGCGCTCAACATCTTCGCCTTTGCCATCATCCCGGTCATGTTCTCGGTGCATACTATCGTGTCCTGGGACTTTGCCGCTGCCATGCGCCCCGGCTGGAACTCGACCATCTTCGGCCCATACTTCGTCATAGGCGCTCTTCACTCCGGCATGGGTGCGGTCGTCATCGTGCTGGCGATCGTGCGCGCGACCATGAAGCACATGCAATACTTCATCCGCGCCGAACACTTCGATGCCATCGGCAAACTGATGCTCATTATCTCCATGGGCTGGGCCTACTTCTTCTTCAACGACTACATGGTGCAATGGTACGGCGGCGACAAGTACACCGACTACCTGCTGCACTGGCACGAGGCCGGCCCGCTGGGCTGGATGTGGTTCGCCATGCTGGCCGTCAACATCGTCATCCCCTGGGCGGTGCTGTGGAACAAGAAATGGCGTTCCACCCCCTGGCTGGTGGCCCTGGTTGGCCTGCTCATCAACGTCGGCATGTACTTCGAGCGCTATATCATCGTTCCCATCTCCCTCACCATCAACCGTATGCCTTTCACCTGGCGCTTGTACCAGCCCGGCATCGAAATCCCGCTCAGCATTGGCACGCTGGCCTTCTTCATCCTGCTGTACGTGATTGCCTCCAAACTCATCCCCATCATCCCGGTCTGGGAAGTGCAGGAAGGCCAGATGGCGCACTCGCTCAAGAAATTTGGACGCGAGACCGTCGTGACGGTCAGCGAATTGGAATAGGAGAATCCCTCGCCCCATCCCCTCCCCCCATGGGAGAGGGTAAGGGGTGAGGGGAAAGAAAAACTATGGCCGAAAACATTTCCCTTCTTGCGATCTTCCCGGACCTCGAGCCTGCTTCCGAGGCCATCGAGCAACTCCGCGCCCTGGGCGTGGGCGACGAGGCGATGAACGTCATCTCCGGCATCCCCGTCACCGAGGCCATGCTGGGGCGTCCGCGCCAGTGGACCAACGTCCCACGCCTGGCGATGGGCGGTGCAGCGATCGGCTTCCTGGCTGGCTCGTTCCTGACCTTTGGCACGCCGCCGATGTATCCCATTTTCGTGGGCGGACAATCCTTGTTCCCCGGCCCGCCTAGCGTGGTGGTCATCTTCGAGTTGACCATGTTGGGCATGTTGATTTCTACCTTCTTGGGCGTCTTCCTCGATTCTTACTTCCCCTCCTACCGCCCGATGGAATACGTGCCAGAAATCAGCGATGGCAAGATCGGCATCCTGTTCACCTGCCCAGAGAAGAGCCGTGACAGAATCAGCCAGGCGCTGTCTAAACTGGGCGCGGAAAAAATCGAAACAGCGGAGGCCCAACAACTATGAGACTGTTCAAGCAACTCCTGGTCGTCTTCCTGGTGGTCGGCGTCTTGTTCGGTGGATTGATGCTCTTCACCTATGATGTCCTCAAGATAGACTGGATCGTCTTCATGGAAATTCAGCCGTCCTACGACGCGCAGGAGAAACCGCTGCCGGTGCCGGCGCGCTCCATCCCGGTGGACGGCCCCGCTTCCATCCCGAACATGGGCGCGCCCGTCAACCCGGTGCCGGCCGACGCGCTCTCGCTGGAACGCGCGCGCACCTTGTACGAGATCAATTGTGTCATGTGTCACGGCGTCACCGGGGAGGGCAACGGCGCAATCGCAGCCTTCCTGGCGAACAAGCCCGCCAACCTGACCCTGCCCGTAACGCAAAACAAGAGCGACGGCGCGCTGTTCCTCACCCTGACCAACGGTGTAACCGGGCGTATGCCGCCCATGGTCGAAAACCTGACCGTGCGCGACCGCTGGGACCTGGTCAATTACATCCGCACGTTGAAAGCCGCGCCATAAGCAAGGAGATATCCTCATGGACGATTTTCGCAAAATACTGTATGGCGTGCTGGCGGGATTCATAGGACTGCTGGTCGTATGGATTGGCTTCGTCTATGTTTCAGCCTGTGGACTGTCATTTTCCTGCCGGCGTGGTCAGGCCGTGCCAGACCGCACCCCCATTCCGACCCTGGCGGCTGCCACCCTGCCTGCGCCCGATTTTTCGGTAGCAGCCCCCACCGTCAAGAAATGCCGCGTGGCAGCCGTGAACCTGATTGGCGCCTGGGTCTCGGCCGGCTATTCCGAAACAGAGACCTTCTCTTTTACTGATGCCGATGGCTTGCAATGTGAAGCCACCTTCACGCGGGATGTCCAGCCCTTGTTCCTGGAATCCAACCTGTGGTATCCCGGCTCGCTGGCCTGCGCTTCCTGCCACCAGCCGGATATAGCGGTGGCCTCGGCGCAAATGGACTTGAGCAGTTACGCCGGCATGTTGCTTGGCTCGCGCCGCACGGCCCCCGGCGCCAAAGGCAA
>DAOUCM010000179.1:0-2541 GCA_034431895.1 Anaerolineales bacterium | reverse complement strand
CCATTGCTCTCATTTTCCTTGAAATTCCCCCCAAAAACGATAGGGATGGGAGCAAAAAAGTTGGCAAAAGTTGGGAAACGGCAGCCACTTCGGGTCTGGACCTGAAGCGGGCTGCCGCGCGAGGAGGCGAATCTACGCCTCACCCTATTCTATTCTGTCACCAGGCGGTATCCCCTCCCCCGCACATTGATAATGTAAGTCGGGCTTTGCGGGTTGGGCTCGATGGCCTGGCGGATGAGATGAACGTGCCATTTCGCCAGTTCCTGCGCCTCGCGCACTTCGCCCTCATACCCCTGCGCCTCCGCTATCAGGGTTTGGTAATCTACCACATGAGGAGCGTGTCGGGCCAACACCAGAAGATAATCGAAAGAAGTAGGCGGCAGGCTGGCAACCCGCTCGCCAACGGTAACACGATAGGTATGCAAGTCAAGCAACAAGGCGCCGCGTTTCAGGAAACGGTCAGAGAGCGTGGCTTGAGAATCAGGTGCAGAGACGCTCCCGTCACTGCTTTCCAAACTCTTGAGTTCAGCCTGCAGCGCCTCGATTTGCATCTGAATTTCGCGCTTACGCCGTTCTTTTTGCTGGAGCGCAAGAACACTCTTCGTACGTTCGATGATGACTTCTGGTTTGAGCGGTTTCAGCAAGTAATCGGTAGCCCCTCGGCGCAAGGCTTCTACTGCCGAGTTCAGGTCGGGCTGAGCAGTGAACAAGATGACCGGCAGGCTGGGGTCTCTAGCATGAATCAACTTCAAGGCATCCAGGCCGGCCAACCCTGGCATACGAATATCAAGGTAAATCAAATCGAAATGAGTTGTTTCCAAAAAGGCCAGGCCCTGCTCGGCGCTCTCGGCGCTGGTGACCTCGAAGCCGGCCCGCTGCAAAATGCGCGCCAGCGTTTTGCGCAGGGATAGTTCATCGTCAATGACCAGAATACGACCGGGGACGTTCATACGTCTTTCTCCGCTCCAGCCGGCAGCCATATGCTAAAGGTAGCGCCACCTTCGGGATTGTTTTTGGCCTCGATGCGTCCATTGTGTTTGAGAATAATATCATACGAGATGGTCAGACCCAGGCCGGTGCCGCTTTGTTTGCCGGTTACGAAGGCATCGAAGATGTGGGGCAAAAGAGAGGGCTCGATGCCGGGTCCGTTATCTGTCACCGATAAAAAGACTTCGCCATCCTGTGGCAAGAGAAGGGTGCAAACATCCAGTTTTCCCCCGCCTGTCATGGCCTCGACCGAATTCATGAACAGGTTGAGAAGCACCTGCCGAAGTTGGTTGGCCAAGCCGGGGACGAGAGGCAGGTTCGGGTCGGGATGGAACGCAAAAGAAATCCCATTGTGTCGCAAGTGAGTAGCCACCAGCGCATAGACATCTTCCACCAGCCTGTTGAGGTCCAGCGGCTGAAAATCTTCATCCTGAGCCGGCCGATAGGTGGCGCGCAGTCGTGCAATCATGGCAGCCATGCGTTCGGACTCGGACAAGACAATTTCCAAATCTTGTTGTCCCTGGGGCGTGAGACCATGTTCCTCTCGAAGCAAGAAGAGGGCATTTTGGATGGCTTGCAGAGGATTGTTCAACTCGTGTGAGACCGAGGCCAACAAACGTCCCATCACGGTCAATCTTTCGCTCTGGAGCAGTTGGGCGCGCATGGCCTTTTCCTGCTCGAGGGCGCGTTGTAAATCGGCATACAGATTCGCCTTTTGCAAGACCACTGCCAATTGGTCGGCCACACCGTTGACCAATTTCAAATCACGCGCATCGAACGCGCCCGGCGCCTGCTGCTGGATATCGAGTACGCCCACCACCTTGCCTTCGATTTTGATGGGCGCTGCTAGTTCGGCTTTGGTGTTGGGCAAGAGAGGGTTGCGATAGAAAAAGATGACTCGCTCGACATCGTTGGTCATAAAGGCCTGACCCGTTTCTGCCACATGCCCCACAATGCCCGTGCCAGCCGGCAAACGATGACCTCGTTGCTTGAGTTTGGCGCCAATCTTGCCGGTGGCTTCTTGCAAAACCAGGCTGCCGCTTCCCTCCTCGAAAACATAGACTTGCACATGATAATAGCCAAAGTTCTTTTGGAGCAGATTGACCACTTGTTTCATCAACTGACTCGATTCGATGGAAGCAACTAATCCCTGGTTGATGCGGTAGAGGGCTTCCACTTCTTTTAGACTTTGGCGCGTGGAGTCCAACAAGCGCGCATTTTCGATGGCAATGGCCGCCTGGGTACTCAATGTTTGGATCAGCCGTTCATCCTTGCGAGAAAATCCTAATATCCGATTGCTCTGTACGCTAATTGTGCCAATGGGCTTTCCGGCGCTATGAATGGGTGCCACCAGCAGAGAACGGTAGGTAGGCGGTGCAGAAGGAGTGACAAAGCGCGCATCGGTCGTAATATCAGAAATATTGATGACCTGCCCGCTGGCAATGGCCTGGCCGGCAGCGCCTTCTCCCAGGCGCATGTTGGCCCTGGCTGCTTGCGGCGCATCGAAACCGGCTACTGCTTGCGGCACCAGCACTTGCTGCTCCTCATCCAGCA
>DAOUCM010000178.1:0-8053 GCA_034431895.1 Anaerolineales bacterium | reverse complement strand
GGTCTTGAAAGAGTTTGTGCTGGTAGAGCAGGATGTGAACGTGGGCGTTGTCGCTGTGCCAGTCGGGATTTTGCCAGCCCTGCACGGCGTGAAAGTCGAGGATGACGTACATGCCGTGTTTGGCGCACCAGTCAAAGGCCTGGTCGAGGCGTTTGAACCCGTCTTCGAGATATTCGAAGGGCTGGTCGTCGCGCTCGAAGTGGCGGTAGTTGAACGGAATGCGAATCACGTTCGCGCCGAACTGCGCCATTGCCTTCACATCGTCTTCGGCGAAGAAGTGGTCGAGCAGGCGATCGAAAAAGAACTGCGCCTTTTCTTTGCCCATGACGCGGCTCATCGCGGCGCGCAAGTTGTGTTCCGCGCCGACGAAGCCGTTGATGAAATCTTCCATGTTCAGCCAGCCGCCGATGTTCCAGCCGCGCAGGCGGATGGGAAAGCCATCGAACGTGATTTGACCGTTGGAAACTTTGAAGACAGACATAGGTGGATGGGTTACAATATTTGTATACCTGTTTCCCTTCTTACTCTTTCAATCCCGTCAGTTTGATTCCTTGAATAAACGTCTTCTGCGCAAAGAAGAAGGCAATCACGATTGGCACGGTGAAGACGGTTGCTGCCGCCATCAATTGATTCCAAACCATCGTCCGCTGACTCTGGAAATCCTGCAAGCCGAGCGCCATGGTGAAATTCTTAGGGCTGGTAAGGAAAAGCAAGGGGCCGGTAAAATCGTTCCAAGCCCACAGGAAAGTGAAGACGGTGACTGTGGCTAACACAGGCACAGACAAAGGCAGAACAATGCGGGTGAAAATCTGCCACTCTGAAGCGCCATCCACGCGGGCGGCATCGCACATCTCTTCAGGGATGGTGCGGAAGAACTGCCGCAGCAGGAATACGTCGTAAGCATTGGCAAAAAAGGTCGGGACAATGAGGGGGAGGAAGGTGTTGCCCCACCCCAGAAAATCGTTGAAGAACAGATAAACGGGAATCATCGTGACCTGAAAAGGCAGCATCATAGTCGCCAGGATGATGATGAACAAGAGGTCTCGGCCAGGAAATTGGAGGCGCGCAAACGCATAAGCAACCGGCGTATTGGAAAGCAATGTGCCAACAATCGAGAAAAACGCAATGATCAGGCTGTTCCTGAAATAGACCCAAAAACTGGCGCCAATCCCTGGGCGACTGCCACGCTGCATGGCATCGGGGAAATTCCGCCAATTGAAGTAAACGTGCATGACCGGTTCGGCAATTTTGATTGCGCCTTGC
This sequence comes from Anaerolineales bacterium, assembly GCA_034431895.1. Lineage (GTDB taxonomy): Bacteria > Chloroflexota > Anaerolineae > Anaerolineales > Villigracilaceae > JAABUE01. Next base: position 6,790 of record DAOUCM010000178.1, on the reverse strand, counting down.
TGGATTTCATATTCCATAGTCTGACTCGGATTGGCCGGGTCTACAAATATGCCCACACCTTCTATAATTTTGACGGCCGCCAGCCGCTTTACGCCGTCTTCCGTCTGGACATCATAGAGAGGCAATTGCTCGCCGTTCACGTTTACGCGCACATTGTCATACGGCAGCCAGCGCGGCGGGGTATGGAAAACATCTTGATTGGACTTGAAGGCAGTCAACAGCATCCACAGAAACGGGACCAGGAAAAACAACCCAATGAAATTGATGACAGCGTGGCTGAACAAGGATTTGACCACAAGACGCACCTTGCGAGAACGCATCTGTTGGCGATACTCATCTTCCGCTTTGGGAGGCAGAGAAAAGCGAGAATAGGGAGTAGAAGAATCAACTGACATAGGATTATCCCGCATAGTAGGTAAAGCGTTCGCTGACTTTCAACAACAGGACGGTGCAAATCAAGATGATAATGAATAATACCCAGGCCATAGCAGAGGCATATCCCATTTTGAGCCACAGGAAAGCATTCTGATACAGGTAAACGCTGTAGAACAGGGTGGAATTCAACGGATAACCGAGGTCATGAGCGCCTCGAAAGACATACGCCTGCGCAAAATACTGGAACATGGCAATCACGCCGGTAATCAAATTGAACAGCGTGATAGGCGAGACCATCGGAATCGTAATATACCAGAGACGCTGCCACCAATTAGCCCCATCCAACTCGGCCGCCTCGAGCAAGGAAACGGGGACATCCTGTAAGCCAGAAAGATAAATCACAATTGTTCCTCCCATCCCCCACATGCCCAACAAAATCAAACCCGGCTTCGACCAAGTCGGGTTGCTCATCCAGTTTGGGCCCTGGATGCCCACATAACCCAGGATAGTATTCAGGATACCGGTCTGCGGGTTCAAGATCCATAGCCAGAGAATCGTACTGGCAACGGTAGGAACGATAGACGGAAGGAAATAAATGACGCGATAAATAGATTGTCCGCGCACTTTCAAATTGAGCAAGATAGCACAGAAAAACGATCCAAGCAACGTCAACGGAACGCCGACCACCACCATATAAAGCGTGTTGGACAGCGATTTCCAAAACTTATCGTCTGCCAGCAAATGAGCATAATTCTGAAACCCCACCCACTCGAGCGGTTGCCTGGCATGATAAATGCTAAAACTGTAGACAAACGAGGCCGCCATTGGATAAAGGGTGAAGAGCAGGAAGCCAATCGTCCAGGGCAGCAGGAACAGCATCCCGATCCTGAAATTGACGCGCTCGCGATAACTCCATTTCGGTAAACGGGGCGGCCACGTCCATCTTTGCTTCATCCGAAGTTCTTCCATAGCCTTTCTCCTCATAAAGGGAAAAGAGGGCGGCATATTCACCGCCCTCTGCCCTTACATAAATTTTATTATTTGAGCGCCTCTTGTAATTTTGGCTCGAACTCAGCCTGGAGTTGGTCTAGCAGCGGCTTGGGGTCGGCGCCATGATGAACGACTTGCTCGAACACCAATCCATACGCATCGTTGAATTCCAGCGAGATGGGCGTAGTGATAATGTAAGTAGCATTGGGGCTGGCCATGAGGTCTGTGAACACCTTGAATTTGGGGTTTTCTGTGAAGCACGGATCGGTGGCGGCCTTTTTGCTGGTAGGCAAGTTGGCATTGAAGCAAAATTCCTCTGCCACGACTTCTGGTGACATCATCCAGGCCAGTAACTTAGCCGATGCGTCTTTATTCTTGGCGCCGGCCGGGATAACAGCAACCGTTCCCTGGACAACAGCGGTATTAGCGCGTTCTGGATGGTCCGCTGGAGGCGGGAAAGGTGCAACGCCATAACTAGCCTCAGGCTTGAAAGCGCTGATGAAGTTCGGACCGGTCATCCATTCTCCATCCACATACATAGCCATTTTGCCGGTGTAGAAAGGATAATCTGCCGACATGTACGCATCGGCCCAGCCAGATGACAACGCCAGCACTTCATCTGCGCCGTACTTCGTATAAAACTGTTGCTGCCAGGTAAGCGAATCGACCATTGCCTGACTGTTGGCCGTCAGTTGCGTGCCATCCTCGCTATACCAGAAACCACCAAACATGCGCACATACAAGTCGCTATGATCCCAGGCCTGATCAGGCAGGAAGCCAATTTGCTCCAATTTGCCGTCTGCGCCGCGCACGGTCAGTTTGTCGGCAAATTCAGCCAATTCTTCCATCGTCTTGGGCGGTGTGTTGGGATCCAGACCGGCCGCCTCGAACATATCCTTGTTCCAGAACAGGGCATACATATCCGTACCCCACGGCAGGCACAGAATTTGATCGCCGGATTTGCATTGTTGCAGTGGTGCTTCGAAGAAGTCGTTCAAGTCAATATCGCCGGTCTTGATGATGTCAGACAGTTCGACCACGAGGCCTTCCTTTGCATACGACTTGACCAGATCGCCGCCCGAAAGCACCAGCACATCCGGCGGCTCAGAGCCGGTCAACGCAGGCAAGATTTTATCTTCTTCCAAGGGCGCGGTCACTTCGACTTTTATGCCAGAAACGGCAGTGTATTTGTCGAACAGTTCCTGTATCTGCTGCGGATTGTCGCCCCATTGGATCCAGACACGCAGCACCTCCGGCGCCTGGCTGACTGTCGGTTGTCCACCGCCGCAAGCGGCCAGCAGCATCGAAACCAGCGCCAGGATAGAGAGTAGGCTATACATTTTCTTGTACATTTTCTCCTCCAAAAAAAGGTCCTCTCGGATTCATTCTTTATATCAAAATTTACCTTTGTTCCCCATTCACCTCCTTGCATCAGAAAGGGATGCCTCTGGAACTGACGCTGTTGTAGAGACAGGCAGGCAGCCGCACGATTCGCGAATGACAAGTTCGGTGCGCAGCAAAACCAATGCCTCGGCCTGCTGACCGCGTATCAAGCGCACCAATTGCCGAACGCCTTCCCTGCCCACCTGCTCGATGGGTACATGCACAGTGGTAAGAGGCGGGTGCAAATAACGCGCCACCATAATGTCATCGAAGCCGACCACTGATACATCTTGAGGGACGCGCTTCCCTGCACGCTTGAGCGCCACAAGCGCGCCAGCGGCCGAATCGTCATCGGCGGCAAATACCGCGTCGAAATCCACACCGTTGGCCAACATTTTTTGAATGGCCTCTTGTGCCTCTATTTCATTAAAACCTCCCCGACCAATCCACATCGAATCAACTTGAATCCCGTGCGCCTGTAATGCCGCACGATAGCCACGCTCGCGCCACTCCGAATCCTCGTTTCCCTCTGGCCCCCGCAAAAAAACGATACGGCGACGACCGTGTACCTGAATCAAATGTTCTACAATCCTCTGCGCGCCGTCTTTGTTTTCCACAGTAATCGAGGGAATGTTCAAGGAAGAGGGAGAACTTTGATAAAGCAACACCACCGGAAAGTTGCGGGAATGTAAACGCCTCAACTCTTTTTCGTCAATGCTCTGCGGAAATACAATCAAGCCGTCCGTATTATGCTCCCCTAAAGGACGATGCGCCGCTGGGCTGGCAGCATGAGGAGCGTGACTGGTAGCATGAATCAACAAATCGAATCCGGCCATTTGGGCTTCCGCTTCGATGCCGCGCAGTAAAGGGGAAAAGAACGCGCCGCCGATTTGAGGCAGCAACAGTCCCAGCGTCTCCGTGCGGCGACTGGCCAGCACACGCGCCGCCGCACGCGGAACAAAGGACAATTCCTGGATGGCTTCTTGCACCCGCCGCGCCGTGCCGTCCGCTACCGGCCCGGTCGCATTGATGACGCGGCTCACCGTCGCAATCGAAACCCCCGCTCGGCGCGCCACATCGGAAATAGTGGGATGTATTTGCTTGGATTGCATTGGGTGTAAACGCTTTCTGTAAGCGCTTACATAGTATAGCAAAAATCCTCTTGCGAGTCAATCATCATCTCCCGTGATTGCCCACATCGCTCTACCTGCTCGAAAGCCGACCAAAGGTTGGTGGTACGCAGGATGCAAACAACGTATCACCAGGCTCTGCCTGGTCGAAAGAGGAAGATAAGGCAACGCAAAGCGCTTTGGCATTTGCCCGCTTCGGTAGGCAATTTTACGCTGATTGTCGTGCCTTTACCTGCTTCCCCCAAAAAATTTGGTAACACCGCAGTTAAACGTGGTCACTGAGCCCATTGTTGAGCCACTTGCAGCATGGCAGTGGAAAGTCTACCGCGCTGTTTGGCGGTTCCCAGCGCGGCAAAGGAACTTTGAAATGGAATAATTCGGCAGGCATCCACTGGTGATCGGTCAAGCCTGCGGCAACGGCTGGAGTGCGTTGCACCCAATGGTGGCCGAACGAACCAACGGACAATTTCAAACGCAGGCTTTTGTGAAAGTCGCAGAAGTTGTAAAAGCAACCGACCAGATACATGCCTGCAATCAAGGTCTCGGCTTGTTGAGCCAAATTGCGTGTGCGACGCGTCAGGGCGCTGATCCGCTGGCGAAAGGTGGCATTGAGGCGTTCGATGAAAGCCATATTGATCACGCCTTGGCCTTGGGTCTGTTGGATCAGGCGTACGACCAGGTCTTTTGCACCCTGCACCATGCGCCGCTCCACATGTAAGATGCCTTCCACGCGCTGTTTGACGACTTGCCAATCTAGCTCCGAACCGTTCGTTCATCTAACCCAAAGGCTTTGACGATGGCTTGAATGGGGCAGCCATATGCCAGCAGAACCCATACCTGAATCACCCGCTCCGGCGCATGTCGTAAGCGATAGAAGATCGTACCTTGGGTAGTCGCAAACGTCTGCCCGCACACCTTGCACAGGGAAAAGGTTAATCTCAGGTCTTGACATGCCAGTTGCTGGAAGGTGTAGACTCCCATTACGTTATAAGGAGCCGCGATGAAAATTCAAGATTTATCGCAAATGACAGGCGTATCTGCCAAGACGATTCGCTACTACGAAGAAATCGGCTTGCTGCCTGCGCCTGCCCGCGCGGAGAATAACTACCGTCAATACGGCGAGTCGGACGTGGAACGTCTGCGGCTGATTGTCGGTGCGCGGCGGCTGGATTTATCGCTGGAAGAAATCCGCGAAGTGTTGGCGCTGCGCGAACGCCGCGAAGCGCCCTGCCGCGTGCTGCTCGAACGCCTGGAGCGCAAAGCGGACGAAATCGCCGAGCGCATCCGCGACTTGAAACGGCTGGAACGCGAACTGCGCGAACTGCACGCACTGGGACTGACCTTTCCCACTGACGATGTGGATGGCAAGCATTGCGTCTGCCACCTTGTGAGCGAACACAGCGCATAACGTAGCGCAAGTCTCCGACTTGCGGCGCAAACTGGAAGTTTGCGCCACCCCAACAGGAGCGTCTCAAATGCAAAATAAATTCGACCTTGTGATTCTCGGCTCAGGCTCCACCGCCTTTGCCGCCGCCATCCGCGCCGCGGAACTGGGCAAGACCGCCGCCATGACCGAAATGCGCACGCTTGGCGGGACGTGTGTCAATCGCGGCTGTTTGCCGAGCAAGAATCTCATCGAAGCCGCGCGCATCGTTTGGGAAGCGGCGCATCCGCGCTACCCTGGGCTGGCTCCCGTCAAAATGGACGTGAACTTCGCGGAACTCATCGCCCAAAAGCAGGAAATCGTCGAAACCTATGGCGGCAAGAAATATCAATCCATCCTGACCGATGACGACAAGATTCAAGTCTTCGATGGCAAAGCGGAACTGGTGGACGCGCACACCGTCCGCGTGGGAGATGTCACCTTAAGCGGCGACCAGATTCTCGTCGCGACGGGGACGCGTCCTGTCATCCCGACAATTGAGGGCTTGGACGATGTGCCTTATCTCACCTCCGACCTGCTCACGACGGGCGAAGCAATGGAACTGACCGAACTGCCCGAGTCTCTGGTCATCATCGGCGCGGGCTACATCGCGCTCGAACTGGGACAGATGTTCCACCGCTTCGGGACGCGCGTCACGATTTTGGAGCGCAGTCAGGTCATCTTGCCGCGCTACGAACCCGAAGTCTCGGACGCGCTGACGTTCATTCTCCGCAAGGAAGGCGTGAACATTGTCACCGACGCGCAGGCGACGCGCGTGGCGCAGAAGTTGAAGAATCAAATCGAAGTCACGGCGAACGTCGGCGGCAAGGAGCAGATCTTCACGGCGCAGAAACTTTTGATTGCCACAGGCAGAGAGCCAAACACGGACGGCATCGGCTTGGAGAAAGTCGGCGTGGCGTTGGATGAGCGCGGCTATGTCAAGGTCAATGACGAACTGCAAACCAGCGTGCCGAACATCTGGGCGGCGGGCGATGTGATTGGGGATCAGACCGACAGCCAGCCTGCCACGCCAGTCGGCGCACATGATGGTGTAATCGCCGCCAAGAACGCGCTGGCTGGCGCGCATCAAAAAGTGGATCATCGCGTGATTCCGCGCGTCATCTTCACTGACCCGCAGGTGGCGGTTGTCGGGCAGACGGATGAAGAAGTGGTCGGTTCGGGCTTGCGCTGTTGGTGCGGCACAATTCCGCTCGAATACGTTCCCCGCGCGGGCGCGACCCATCAAACGGACGGCATCGCCAAAGTAGTGATTGACCGCGACACGGAAGAAGTGAAGGGCGTTTCGCTGGTCATGCCCAACGCGGGCGAAGTGATTCATGAGGCGGCGATGGCGATGCGCTTCCACGCCAAACTGGAGGATTTCATTGATATGATTCATGTCTATCCCACGATGGCGGAGGCGTTAAAGATTGCGGCGATTTCGTATTTCAAAGACCCCGCCAAACTCTCGTGCTGCGCGGAGTAGAAA
>DAOUCM010000177.1:0-1540 GCA_034431895.1 Anaerolineales bacterium | reverse complement strand
CCAGCGCCTGCGCTACCCTGTCCAACTGCTCATAGGTGATGACCAGCGGCGGCAGCAAGCGAATGACGGTCAGCCCGGCGTTGAGGGCGATAATGCGCTTTTCCTGCAATGCCTTGAGATACGGCGCAACCTTCTGCTTGAGTTCCACGCCGATCATCAGTCCCAGCCCGCGCACTTCGCGGAGGTTGGGCGATTGAATTGCCCGCAGTTTTTCCATCAGGTAGGCGCCTTTTTCGGCGGCCTGCTGGGGCAGATTTTCCTCTTCCATCGCGGTCAGGGCTGCTACCGCTGCCGCGCACGAGAGCGGATTGCCTCCAAAGGTCGAGCCGTGCAGCCCCGCGCCGAGATTCTTGACCGCCGGGCTAAGCAGCACCGCGCCCATCGGAATTCCGCCCGCCAGCGATTTAGCGACACACAACATATCGGGGGTAATGCCATAGTGTTGATAAGCGAACATCTTCCCCGTACGTCCAAAGCCGCTTTGGACCTCGTCAATCACCAGCAGCGCGCCGCGCTCCGAACAAATTTGCCGGGCGGCATGCAAAAAAGCGGGATCTGCCGGGTACACCCCGCCTTCGCCCTGAATCACTTCCAACAAGACGGCGGCGGTTTTTTCGGTCACGGCTTTTTCCAGCGCGCCGATGTTGTTATAGGGAATGTGGCTGAAGCCCGGCACCAGCGGCTCGAACGGTTGGCGGTACTTCTTGTTCCAGGTGGCCGAAAGCGAACCGAGCGTGCGCCCGTGAAAACCGCGCATGGCAGCAACGATTTCGGCGCGGCCAGTGGAAAGGCGAGCGAACTTAATCGCCGCCTCGATGGATTCGGTGCCGGAGTTGCAAAAGAAAACTCGGTCGAGTCCGGGGGTGAGAGCGGTCAATTTCTCCATCAGCGCGGCGCGTTGGTCGTTCGGAAAGGTCTCGAACAACGTCACCAGTTTCGCGGCCTGCTCAGCCACCGCCGCCGCTACTTTGGGATGGGCATGACCCAGATTCGCCACGCCATGCCCGGAGGAACAGTCAATGTACTCGTTGCCCTCCGCGTCCCAGAGCGTTGCGCCCTGTCCGCGCACGATGGCGAAGTTTTGTTTGACGTACACGCCAGAAGTGTGTTTATTTTCGATTTCGACAATGTTCATGGGTTCTCGCTTGGCATTCTCTGTTTTATGCGATGACCGTGCCCTTGCCAGCCAGCGCCGCTGAAATCGGCTTTTCCACCCGCCCATCGGCAATGATGACGCGCCGCACCCCGCCCTGCAAGGCTTCTTGCGCGCCAAGCACTTTTTTCTTCATGCGGCCCTGCGCCATTTCGAGCGCGGCTGGCAGTTTATTTTGCGGCAGATGCCGGATGACGGTCGTCTCGTCGGGGAATTTCTCCATCAGCCCCGGTGCGGCGGTCAGCAGCAGCAGGGTTTCCGCTTTCAGCGCGGAGGCGACCATCGCCGCGGCGCGGTCGGCATCCACGTTGAGGGCTTCCCCGTTCTGGCTGACAGCCACCGGCGCGATGACCGGCAAAAAGCCCTGATTCAGCAAAACGAGTAACA
>DAOUCM010000176.1:0-11371 GCA_034431895.1 Anaerolineales bacterium | reverse complement strand
GCCGGCTGGGACGTGGCCATCGGTCACGGCAACGGGCCGCAGGTGGGCTTCATCCTGCGCCGCTCCGAGATCGCCGCGAAGGTCGAGGGCATGCACGAGGTCCCGCTGGACGTGTGCGGGGCCGACAGCCAGGGCGCCATCGGCTACGCCCTTCAGCAGAATCTGCAAAACGAACTCTACCGGCGCGGCATCAAGAAGAACGTCGCCACCATCGTGACCCAGGTGCTGGTGGACAAGAATGACCCGGCCTTTCAGAACCCCACCAAGCCCATTGGCGGTTTCATGGACGAGGCCGAAGCCAAACGCCGCGAGAAGGAACTCGGTTGGGCCGTGCGCGAAGACGCCGGCCGCGGCTGGCGGCGCGTGGTCGCCTCGCCCCTGCCGAAGGAAGTGGTCGAACTCGATACCGTCAAGACGCTGCTGAATGCTGGCATCGTGGTCATCACGGTGGGCGGCGGCGGCATCCCGGTCATTGACAAGGGCGAGGGCGAATACGTCGGCACGGCGGCGGTCATTGACAAGGACTACGCCTCCAGCCTGCTGGCCCGTGAAATCAAGGCTGACCTGTTCGTCATCTCCACCGCCGTCGAGAAGGTGGCGCTCAATTTCGGCAAGCCCGACCAGAAATGGCTCGACAAGATGACCCTGGCCGAGGCCAAAGGATACCTGGCCGAAGGCACGCACTTTGCCAAAGGCTCAATGGCGCCCAAGATTCAGGCCATCATCTGGTTCCTGGAGGCCAATCCCAACGGCAAGGCGCTCATCACCAACCCCGAAAACATCGGCCGCGCCCTCAAAGGTGAAACGGGGACGTGGATCCTTCCATAAGTTTGGTCTCATCGTTGGGAGTCTGATAGTCTTATAGTCGAGCGGCTATGAGACTATCAGACTATCGAGAATGAAACGTCTTCATCCTGCCCTGGTCATCCTCCTCAGCGCCATTCTTGCGTATGGGCTGATTCTCCCGTCTCTGGGCTTTTACTGGGACGATCTGCCCATGTCGTGGATTCGCTACCAGTTAGGGACACAGGCGATGGCGCGTTATTTTTCGACCAACCGGCCGGTGTGGGGGCTGCTTTACCAAGTCACTACACGCATCTTTCCGCAGGTCCCGATCTACTGGCAAGTCTTTGCGCTTTTCTGGCGCATCATCTCTGCCCTGTTGGTGTGGGGCCTCCTGCACGAACTCTTCCCACAGCGAGCGCGTTTGGCGTTTTCGACCGCCCTGTTTTTCCTGCTCTACCCTGGCTTTAACCAACAATGGGGGGCCTATCTCTACAGTCATTTTTTCATCGTCCTCGATTTCTTTCTCCTGTCTCTTTACGCCATGCTTCGCGCCCAAAAATCGCGCTATTGGCTGTGGACAGCGCTTGCTCTGTTCCTTTCAGCGCTCAATCTTTGGATGCACGAATATTTTTTCACCCTCGAAGCCGGACGACTGGCGCTGATTTGGACAATGCTCCGCGATCAGGAAGCACAGCCAAAACCGCGTCTTCGCCGGACCCTCGGCCTGTGGGCGCCCTATCTGACGGTTTTCGCGGCTGCGGTTTTGTCCCGTTTATTGATCTTCAACAACCAAATTTACGAAATTGGAAGCGAACAAGCAGGGACAACGCTCTCCGAAGCGCTCATCACCATCCTGACCAGCCTGTGGACGGTCACGGCTGCCGCTTGGGGGCAGATCTTTCATCTCCCCCATCCCAGCGCAGACGGGCTGCGGACGACCGCCCTGTATGTCGCAGTGACGCTGGTCACGGCCGCAGGGGTAGGATTCGCCCTCTCGAGGCCTCAGCAGGCCCAGGTCCAGGCGCGAAGCGGAAGGCGGCGGGATGCGCTCTGGGCGATAGGTGTGGGCATCTTCCTTCTGTTGGCGGCTGGTTGGCCGTTCTGGCTGACGGGGGTGCCGGTCTCGCTGGCCTATCCGGCCAATCGCGCTACCTTATCATTCATGCTGGGAGCTAGCCTCCTGACGGCAGGTCTGCTGACGCTGCTGCCCACCCGCCTAGAAACAGGGGTTCTGATTGTGTTGGTTGCTCTGGCCTCTGGCCGGCAGTTCCTGTGGTCGAACGATTTTCGCCGCGACTGGAACGCCCAAAAGAACCTGTTCTGGCAAATGACCTGGCGCGCGCCGGGGTTGAAGCCGGGTACGATAGTTCTGATGAACGAAGAATTGTCGTTCTATGCCGATAATTCACTGGGCGCAGCCTTGAATTGGATTTACGCGCCGGACAATCATACCGACCGCGTGGACTACGCGCTCTTCTATCCCACCAACCGCTTGGACGGCGCCCTGATTGACCTGACAACAGGGCTGCCGGTGAGGTACGACTACTTAGCCGGTCAGTTCAGTGGAAACACCTCACAAACAGTTGCGTTTTACTATCACCCCCCGGCTTGCCTGCGCCTGCTCGATCCACAGATAGATTCATCCAATCGCCTGATTCCTGCCGAAAGTTTGATGCGCGAGGCGGCTGTTCTATCCAGGGCAGATCAGATCTTGGAAGAGCCGATTGCTCGAATGCCGCAAATTTACGCTCCTGAACCGCAGCACGGATGGTGTTATTATTTCGAGCAGGCCGACTTGGCCCGCCAATTGCAAGATTGGGAACGAGTGGCAGAACTGGGCGAACAAGCGTTTGCGCTGGAGGATTACCCTAACGACCCAACAGAACGCTTTGTTTTCATCGAGGGATATGCCCATCGAGGAGATTGGGAAAAAGCGCTGGAACTGTCCCAAGATTCCTACCGCGTGTCCAAGAACGTGATGGGGCCGCTGTTGTGCCATTTGTGGAAACGTCTCGAAGAGACAACGCCGCCCTCGCTGCAAAAGAACGAATTCGTGAGACGAGCAGTGACGATGTTCGTATGCGATTCGTGAACATCGTGACTTGTGATAGAATATTTTTTAAGGCAAAATGAGTTGTCAAAACGACATCTTGAAAGTAAAATAGCGCCTATTGTCTAGACATTTCGAAAGGAGGCACGCCGAGAGAAACTACACCTTCGAAATATTGTATCCAATTCCCATATTCACAACTCTGGAGGAGTAACGTATGAAACACCCAATGATTTTGCGCATTTTCGCCCTGGGGCTGGTTTTGGCAATGGCGCTATCTGCCTGCGGCCCTGCGGCGACCGAAGCGCCCGCTGCCACCGAAGCGCCCGCGGCCACCGAAGCGCCCGCGGCTACCGAAGCACCCGCCGCCACCGAAGCGCCTGTGGCCACCGAAGCCCCGGCCGAGGCCGGAGGGATGCAGATTCCGGATGTACAAGAAGGTAAGTTCAATGTCGCTATGGTGCTGATTGGCCCACATGACGACGGCGGCTGGTCACAGGCTCATTATGAGGGTCTGGTCTACGTGGAACAGAATGTCCCCAACGTCCATGTGGCCTACATCGAGAACGTGCCGGAGGGCGCGGACTCCGAACAGGTCTTCCGCAGCCTGGCCCGCAAGGGTTTCAATCTCATCTTCGGCACATCCTTCGGTTATATGGACCCGATGGAAACGGTGGCGGGAGAATTCCCCGATGTGATGTTCATCCATATCAGCGGCTACAAGACCAACCAGACCAACTTTGGCAACCTGTTTGGGGCTATGGAAGACATGAAGTATCTGGCCGGCATGATCGCCGGTGCCCGCGCCAAGGCCGACGGCAACCCCAAACTGGGCTACATGGCCACCTTCCCCATCCCGGAGGAACTGCGCCTGGGCAACGCCATCGCTCTGGGCATGAAGAAGACCTGCCCCGAATGCACCATGGATGTCCGCTGGATCAATACCTGGCATGACCCCATCATCGAGAAAGAGGCTGCGGCTTCGCTCTTCGATGCTGGCGCGCAGGTCGTCTTCACCGGCGCGGATACGCCCGCCGTGGCCGATGTGGCTCAGGAAAAAGGTAAATGGGGCATCACCTACGACTGGTTTGGTTCCTGCAAAGTCGAACGCTGCTTGACCGCTCCCTACTGGAACTGGGGCCCCATCTACGCGAAAATTACACAAGGCACCATTGACGGCACTTACGTTCCCGGCTGGGACTACTTCGACGCTGACAGCGGCGCCCTGGGCCTGTATGGCTTCATGGAAGGCCAGGAATTGACTCCCGGCATGAAAGACCTCGACCCAGCGGTGATTGCCATGGTTCAGGAAACCCTGGACAAGATGCTGGCTGGCGAATTCACCCGCTTCGATGTCTTCAAGGGACCCATCAAGGATAACAAAGGCAATGTCATCCTTGCCGAAGGCGTCTCGCTGGAGCAACTCGACCTCGACCAGTTCAAAGAGTGGAATCCCGACGTCAAGACCGGTATGTACTGGTGGGCGGAGGGCATCACCGCCGAACTACCCACTTTGGAATAACCTGTAAGACGATTGGGGCCAGAACGTCAGGGGTTCTGGCCCCTTTTTCATAAATATTCGCGTCCGACACAAATCTGGCGTTCTCTTACATTGAGGAGCTAGCGTGACCCCAACGAATACAACCACCTCCGATTTGCACGCCAGTCTTCCCCTGGTCGTGGAGATGCGGGGAATCGTCAAACGCTTTCCCGGCGTGCTGGCTAACGATCATGTGGATTTCGAATTACGAGCGGGGGAGATTCATGCGCTATTGGGAGAGAACGGCGCCGGCAAAAGTACACTGATGAACGTGCTGGCCGGCCTCTACCGACAGGAAGCGGGCGTCATCCTCGTCAAGGGGAAAGCGGTTCATTTTTCGTCCCCGCGCGACGCCATCCAAGCCGGTATCGGCATGGTGCATCAACATTTCATGCTCGTTCCTTCCCAAACCGTAACCGAAAACATCCTGCTTGGGCTGGATGAACCGCGCTTCCTGCTGCGGCTGCCGACGTACGACGCTAAAGTGGCCGATTTGGGACAAAAATTCGGCCTGGCAGTGGACCCGCGCGCCAAAATCTGGCAGTTATCGGTGGGGGAACAACAGCGAGTGGAAATTCTCAAGATGCTTTATCGCGGCGCGGACGTGCTCATCATGGACGAGCCAACGGCTGTGCTGGCGCCGCAGGAAATCGAGGGCTTGTTCGGCATCCTGCGCGCTATGACCGCGCAGGGAAAATCCATTATTTTCATCAGCCACAAACTCAACGAAGTGACCGCCATCGCCGACCGAATCACGGTGCTGCGGCGCGGCAAGGTGACCGCCGCTGGTTTGCCCGCCAAAGGCGTGACCAAACAGGATTTGGCTCGCCAGATGGTAGGACGGGAAGTCATTTTCAGCCTGGAAAAGAAGCCCCTGGCGGCCGGGGACATCGTCCTGGACGTGCAGGATGTACACGCCGAAAACGACAAAGGACTGCCCGCCTTGCGCGGCGTTTCACTGAACGTGCGCGCCGGGGAAATCGTCGGTCTGGCAGGCGTGGCGGGTAACGGTCAGCGGGAACTGTCGCAGGTCATCACCGGCTTGCGCTCATGCAAACAGGGCCAGGTCATCTTGAATGGAACGATGGTCAGCAACCGCAACGCTCTGTTCGGCATCCAGCACGGCATGGCTTATATTCCAGAGGACCGCACACACGTCGGCACGGCCCCCAACTTGAGCGTGACCGACAACGTCATCATGAAAAAGTATCGCCAGCCGCCCATCTCCCATTACGGCCTGCTGGATATGACCACAGCGGCTAAATTTGCCAATGAACTCAAACAGGCATACGACATCATGGTTCCGACCGTCGAAACGCCTGTGCGCCTGCTTTCCGGCGGCAACCTGCAGCGGGTGATTTTGGCGCGTGAAATTTCCGGTCAACCGCGTTTCATGGTGGCGGTTCAGCCCACGCGCGGCCTGGATGTGGGCGCCATCGAGGGCGTCCACCGCCTGCTGCTGACGCAGCGCGAAGCCGGCGCGGCTGTGCTGCTCATCTCTGAAGAACTGGAGGAACTGCTCTCGCTCAGCGACCGGGTGTATGTGATTTACGAGGGGAAAATCATGGGCGAGGTCAAGATCGAGAGCGGCGAGCCGGAAGCGGGCTTGATCGAAACGATTGGCCTGATGATGACCGGCACGCCGCTCGACCAAATCCACAAGGAAGGAGTGGCGGCGCATGGCTGAGTCTATTTCCCGTCAACCCCTTTTGCCTTTTCGCATTCGCATCGAACCGCGCCTGAGCGAACCTCCGCGCTGGTATCCGGCTGTGATTTCCCTGGGCGCGATCATTGTGGCGCTGTTGCTGGGCGGGGTTGTCATAGCCCTGGCAGGCGGCGACCCATTGCGCTCTTACGCTCATATTGCCAAAGCCTCCTTTGGCAGTTTGGGCGTGCTTTCCGATACGATTGTCAAGGCTACACCCATCATCCTGACGGCGCTGGCCTGCTCGGTAGCCTTCCGCATGAAATTGTGGAACATTGGCGCAGAAGGTCAATTCATCATGGGCGCGTTTGGGGCAAGCGCCATTGTGCTGGGCAAGGTCCTGCCGCCAGAAGCATCCAGATGGGCCTTCATTCCCGTCATGATGCTGGCCGGCATGGCCGCCGGCGCCATTTGGGGCTTCATCCCCGGTTACCTCAAGGCCAGGTTCAACGTCAACGAAATCATCAGTACTCTGATGTTGAATTACATTGCCGTTTCGTGGGTAGATTTCTGGATTTTTGCCGTCTGGACCGAGGCGGGCTTCCAGATGAGTCCAAAATTCCCGGCCAACACCTGGCTGCCGCGCCTGGCCGATTATGCCAAAGCGATTCCGGCCTTTCGCGGCTTGACCACCCATGCCGGCTTGCTGATGGGCATCGTTGCCGCTTTCCTCTTATGGCTGGTAGTTTTCCGCAGCCGCTGGGGCTACGAAATTCGGCTGATCGGCGACAATCCGCAGGCGGCCAAATATGCCGGCATCAACATCACGCGCAACACCATCTGGGTGATGATGCTCTCCGGCGCGCTGGCCGGACTGGGCGGCACGTCTGAGGTGGCCGGCGTAGTCCATCGCCTGCAAACCGCCCCTATCGCCGCCGGTTATGGCTTCACCGGAATCATTGTCGCCTGGCTGGCGAAATTGAACCCGGTGATTATCATCCTGGTATCCATCCTGTTTGGGGCCTTGATCCTGGCCGGGCGCGAGATTCAGCCCTCCGGCGTCCCCAAGATGATCCAGGGCATCATCCTGGTATGCTTGATCGCCAGCGATTTCATGCTGCGTTATCGCATCCGTTTCGTCCGTGCAGGGAAGGAGGAATAGCGCATGGATCTAATCGTCATCCTGCAAGCCGGCGTCGCTACCGGCACCGTTCTGCTCTTTGCCACCCTGGGCGAAATCTTTGCCGAACGCTCCGGCGTGTTGAACCTGGGCGTGGAAGGCATGATGCTCATTGGCGCCATGACCGGCTTCAGCGTCGGCATCAAGACCGGCAATCCCTGGCTGGGTGTACTGGCGGCCATGCTTTTTGCCGGCGTCATCAGCCAGATTCACGCCTTCATCACCGTCACCCTGCAAGCCGACCAGGTAGTCAGCGGGCTGGCGCTTACCTTCCTGGGGGCGGGCATCAGCCTGGTGCTGGGTGAAGGCCTGAGCAAGGCCGGCACCGTCTCGCCCATGCCTGCCTTTTCCGTTCCGCTTCTCTCGCAAATCCCTATCCTGGGGCCCATCTTTTTTACCAACCAACGCCTGCTCGTCTACCTGGGTTATTTGATGATTCCGGCGGCCTGGTATTACATCAACCGAACACGTCCGGGAATGCACTTGCGCGCAGTGGGCGAATACCCGGCTGCCGCCGATGCCCTAGGCATCAATGTCTATCGAATGCGTTACCTGTACGTCTTCGTAGGCGGCGTGATGGCCGGACTGGCCGGCGCCACCATCAGCCTGGCCGTCTCGCCTGGTTGGTTCAGCGAACTGACCACCGCCGGTCAGGGCTGGATTGCGGTTGGCCTGGTCATCTTTGCCCAATGGGATCCCGTCCGCGCCGCGGTCGGTTCCTACGCTTTTGGCGCGCTGCGCCGTCTCATCCTGGACATCCAGGGCCCAACCACCTTGTTCGGCCTGGCCAATCCCTTTTACTACAATCCTTACTGGGGCTTCTTCCTGAAGATGCTCCCTTACGCCTTCACCGTTATCGTACTGGTCATCGGTTCGCGCGAGGCCATGCGCAAACGGCTGGGCGCGCCGGCTGCCCTGGGTGAACCCTACATTCGAGGGGAACGCGGCAAATAAAAACACAATCCATTGGTTTGGTGGTCGTGACGCCTGGTGGCTGAGTAGAACGGCGTTTTTCTGCTCGTATCGAAACCATGCGTCACGGCGTTGGGTTGCAAAAGCCCATCGAAAAGCGCCGCCGTCAGTTGAAAGGACGCCACCATGAACCTTTGGCAGAATTACGTTCGACCCAAAAATTTAACCGAAGCCCTGGACGCCCTTGCACACGCGCCGCGTCCGCTTGCGCCGATTGCAGGAGGAACCGATTTACTGCTCGACCTCGAACAAGGACGCCATCCACCCGTTCACACCCTCATTGACCTGACCTCCGTCCGCGAAATGACCACGCTCGAACTGCGCGGCGACTCGCTCTACATCGGCGCGGCCGTCCCGGTCAACCGCATCGCGCGGGACCCGCTCACTGTCCGCCACGCCCAGGCATTGACCGAAGCCTGTAACTTGATCGCCGGTCCGCAAGTCCGCAACGTGGCGACCCTCGGCGGCAACGTAGCCCACGCCCTCCCCGCCGCCGACGGGACGATTGCCCTGACCGCCCTCGACCCCGTTGCAGAAATCGCGGGTCGAGTAGGGGAGCGTACCGCGACCCGCCGCGTACCGTTTACATCCCTTTTCCTCGGTCCCGGTAAATCTGCCGTGGACAAAACCAAAGAAATCATCGTCGGTTTCCATATCCCAATCTCCAATCTCCAATCTCTACATACCGCCTCCTGCTTCAAACGCATCATGCGTCCGCAAGGCGTTGCCCTTCCAATCCTCAACTGTGCCGTCTGGCTGGCGCGCGAAGGAGACATGATCGAGGATATTCACATTGCCGTTGGTCCCGCTGGTCCCGTTCCCTTCCGCTCCACCGCAGCAGAAGAAGCCCTGCGCGGGCAGCCCCTGACCGAAACGGCGTTTCAGTCTGCGATGGATGCCTTGCTTCAACAAGCCCAATTCCGCACCAGCCCGCGCCGTGCCAGCGCGGACTACCGCCGGCACATCGTGAGCGGATTGTTTCGAGAGACGCTGGAGACGGCGTGGGAAAGAGCCGGCCACGCTTGACTCAGTCCACCGCTGAGTCTACAATATCTGTGGAGATGCAGGATGGCTGTATTCAATATCCAGGAAGCGAAAACCCACTTTTCCAAACTTCTTGAGCGCGTGATGAAAGGCGAAGAAGTGGTAATCGCAAAGGCGGGCAAACCCGTGGCGCGGATTCTACCTGTGACTACGAACGTTTCCACGCGCCAACCTGGCAATGACAAAGGCAAGGTGATGATCATGCCCGATTTCGACGCGCCGTTCGAGGAATTCTCGGCATGAAGTACCTGCTCGATACAAACACCTTCCTTTGGTGGAACATGGATGACCCGCAATTGTCCTCCATGTAGAAAGGAAGTCATCTCGGACGGCAAGAACGAAATCTTCCTGAGCGCCGCGAGCGCGATCCAGGAGAGGGTTCGTTCCAGAAAAGCGTGGTGGAGCAGATCGAAAACGCATTGGTAGTCGGAGACGGGCAATGAGGTCCGAACTTGCGATAACGATTCAGTGCTTTCGGGCTGAACTGGAGAAGATGGGCATCCGCTGCGAGCGCATTCTCCTTTTCGGCTCGCAGGCGAACGGCACAGCCGAAGAAGGCAGCGATATTGACCTGATTGTCATCTCCCCTGATTGGGAGCGCTACAGCGATCGCGAACGCTTTGAGATACTGGGCATCGCGGCAGCGCGCATCCTGGAGCCAATCCAGGCGCGCGGCATCACGCCCGACGAGATTGCTATGCATCGCCTGTCACCATTCTGGGAACAGGTGTTGCAAGAACAAGCCATCACTATAACATGAGGTCGAAGTGGTCTGGTAAGCACCACGCCAGCACAGACCACCGCAGGCACAGCGTCAGCGGGTTGTTTCGAGAGACGCTGGAGACGGCGTGGGAGAGGGCATATAACACACAGAACGTTCGAGGAATGAATTCCACAATGTCAACGCTTTCTGTAGATACGGATCCACGAATTGAACATCTTCAAATCGAACTTTTACGCCAAGTTTCCCCGGCACGCAAAATGAAGATGGTTGCTCAGATGAATCATACCGTCCGCACATTTATGATGGCGGGGCTGAAGCGCCGTCATCCAGAGGCATCTCCCGAAACGCTTCGCCGCCTGTTTGCTGGTTTATTGCTTGGAGAGGACCTTGCCCGGAAGGTAATTTCTTACCATGGACAGTGATGAACCTATCCAGGTTACGATGGAAGTGGTAAATGTACTGGAGCGTCTTGGCATAAATTATGTCATTGGCGGTTCTCTTGCCAGCGCACTTCACGGCGTTGCGCGTGCGACCATGGATTCGGACATCGTTGCAGACTTCAAAGAGGAGCATGTTGCCCCGTTCGTTGCGGCGCTCAAATCCACTTTTTATGTGGATGATGAAATGATTCGCGACGCGATTCGCTCTCGCAGAAGTTTCAACGTGATCCACCTCCAATCCTTATTCAAGGTGGATATTTTTGTAGCCAAAGATCGGGACTTCGATCGTTTGCAAATGGCGCGGCGTTCCGCTTATCTTTTATCTGTTGAACGAAATGAAAGCGCCTATGTTGCCAGCGCCGAAGATGTCATTCTCGCAAAACTGGAATGGTATCGCATGGGGGGTGAAATCTCTGACCGCCAATGGACGGATATTCTTGGGGTCATCAAAGTGCAGGCAGAGCGATTAGATCTGGAATATCTGCGGCGCGAGGCAAACCTTCTCAAAGTCGCAGACCTTTTGGAAAAGGCATTGGATGCCGCAGGACAATGATATGACCCATCAAATCACCCTTACCGTTAACGGACAGCCCCACACCCGCGAAGCCGTACCTGGCGAGACTCTCTCAACCCTCCTGCGCGAGCGACTGCGCCTGACAGGGACGAAAATTGGCTGTGAAGAAGCCGAGTGCGGCGCGTGTACCGTCCTTGTGGATGGCGAACCGGTGGTCTCGTGCATTTATCCCGCCGAGCGCGCGGATGGGAAGACGGTTTTGACGATCGAGGGGTTGGCCCCCCTCGGCGCTACGCGCCACTCCCCCCATTTTAGTAGAAAATGGGGGGAGACGGAGGGGGGTCTTCACCCTCTTCAAGAAGCCTTCGTGGAACACGGCGCGGTGCAGTGCGGGTTCTGCATCCCTGGGCAGATCATGACCGCCTACGCGCTGCTCCAGCGTAACCCCAACCCCACGCGCGAGGAGATTCGCTTTG
>DAOUCM010000175.1:0-3997 GCA_034431895.1 Anaerolineales bacterium | reverse complement strand
GGCTTCGAGGGTGCGGTTCATGCGGCGGTTGAGTTCGATTTTGTCGTCCAGCGCGCCGAGCACCGCGGCAATGGCGCGCTGTTCGGGGAGGGGAGGAACAGGTATGATTAATGTGTCGAATGTTTTTGTAGTAATAGTATCGAAAACAGTTCCGTAAGAAAGAGATTTTATATTTTCCAAACTTGCCCGTAGTGCATAAAATAAAAATGTGGGCAAAATACAATCTCGGGCCACCAATCCATAGCACGTTTGGTTGAAAGACATGGTCGTCCCAAGCATGCGAATTGCGCCCACTGTCCCTCTTGCCGTAATTACTACAGTGTCTTTCTCTAACAACTTGGCAGCACTATTTTTCAGTCCAAGATCAGTTATCCTCTCTTCTGTTTCAAAAATGTACCTCTCAGTGGTTGCAGCAATATCCTTGGCTGAAGCCCACTTGATATTGCCTCCCCAGTATTCAGGAATACTACGGCTTGGTGTTCCACCTAGATAAATATCAGCAACATCTGATACAGCCAAATCATCCCAATAATCATTTGCCATATACCAACTTCTCCAAATTCGCCTTTATCTCTTTTTCCAGCCGGGCGCTCTCGGCGAACTGCGCTTCCAGTTCCGCCATCAGCCGCGCCATCTTCTGCTCGAAAGGTTCGTCGTCTTCCTGCTGTTGCGCCGCGCCCACGTAACGCCCCGGCGTCAGCACGTAGTTGTGCTTGCGGATTTCTTCCAGCGGGCCGATTTGCAAAAGCCGGGCACGTCCTCGTAACCCTCACCCCCCACCCCTCTCCCAGAGGGCGAGGGGAGCTTGCCGCGCCAGGCGTGATAGGTATCAGCGATGCGGCGGATGTCCTCGTCGGTCAGTTCGCGGTGCGTGCGGTCCACCATGCGCCCCATCTGGCGGGCGTCAATGAAGAGCACTTCCCCTTTGCGCGGGCGGTCGCGGCGCAGGAACCACAGGCAGGCCGGGATTTGGGTGGAGTAGAAGAGTTGCCCCGGCAGCGCCACCATGCAATCCACCAGGTCGGCCTCGATGATGGCGCGGCGAATCTCGCCCTCGCCGGACTGATTGGACGACATCGAGCCGTTCGCCAGCACAAAACCGGCCACGCCTTTGGGCGCCAGGTGGTAAATCATGTGCTGCACCCAGGCAAAGTTGGCGTTGCCCGCCGGGGGAATGCCAAACTGCCAGCGTTTATCCTGCCGCAGCCGCTCGCCGCCCCAATCCGAGACGTTGAAGGGCGGATTGGCGAGGATATAATCGGCTTTCAGGTCGGGGAAGCGGTCGTCGTGGAAGGTATCGCCCTGGGCGATCTGCCCGTCAATGCCGCGAATCGCCAGGTTCATCTTGCACAGCCGCCAGGTGTTGTAGTTCGATTCCTGCCCGTAGATGGAAATATCGGCTTTCGGGCGGGGCGCCGCTCCGCCGCCACGCGCCCCGTTGCCGTTGCCGGTGGCGTGGGCGCGGATGAACTCCATGGACTGGACGAACATCCCCCCGGAGCCGCAGCAGGGGTCGTAAACGCGCCCGCGATAGGGTTCGATCATCTCCACCAGCAGTTTGACCACGCAGCGCGGGGTGTAGAACTCGCCGCCCTTCTTGCCCTCGGCGCTGGCGAACTGCGAAAGGAAATACTCGTACACGCGCCCCAGGATGTCGCGGTCGCGCGCCGCCTGGTCGCCGACGCGGATGTTGGTAATCAGGTCAATCAACTGCCCCAGGCGCTGTTTGTCGAGCGCCGGGCGGGCGTAGTCCTTGGGCAGCACGCCCTTCAGCGCCGGGTTATCGCGCTCGATGGCGCTCATTGCCTCGTCCACCACCTGACCGATGGTGGATTGCCGCGCCTGCGATTGAATCCGCGCCCAGCGCGCCTCCGGCGGCACCCAGAAGACGTTGAGGGCGCGGTACTCGTCCGGGTCTTCGGGATCAGCGCCCTGATCGCGTTCCGTTTCCAGGCGGGCGTGGGTCTCCTCAAAGGCATCGGAGATGTACTTGAGGAAAATCAGCCCCAGCACGACATGCTTGTACTCGGCGGCGTCCATGCTGCCGCGCAGGGTATCGGCGGCCGCCCAAAGGTCTCGCTCGAAGCCTAAGGTTGCGCCGTTGGTTGTTGTGTTTGCCATGGGTACTCCGATTTCGAAGGGGTTTGCTTGAAATAACCGCCTGCACTGGGATAAACGCAGGTAGCAAAAGGATGTGCTGTAATTTCCTCCACCGCTACGCGCCGCAACCGCGTAGCACAGCAAGCCTCACCGCTAGAAAGGCGGGGGTTTGTCTATTTTAGCGCAAAAATGGCCAGATGCGGTTTCCTACCAGTGGCCAGCAGGGAAGTCCTGCAAAATCTCCTGCGCCGCGCGGCTGGGTTGCAGGCGTCCATCCATGATGACGGCGATGCGCCCGGCCAGATGGCGGGCCTCCTCCAGGTTGTGGGTGATGAAAATCGTCGTCGTGCCGCTTTCGGGCAGGATTTCGCCCAAATCAGCCAACAAACGGGCGCGGGTGGGCGGGTCGAGCGCGCTGAAAGGCTCGTCAAGCAGCAATAATTCCGGTTCCAGCACCAGCGCCCGCGCCAGGCTGACGCGCTGTCCCTCGCCGCCCGAAAGTTCGCTGGCGCGGCGAGAGGACAGGTGCAAAATCCCCAAACGCTTCAGCCACGCTTCCACCCTCGGCTGGATTTCCTGTTTCGACAGGCCACGGAAGCGCAGGCCGAGGGCGACATTCTCGTAGACGGAGGTATCGAACAGGAGCGGGTCCTGCAAGACCAGGGCGATGTGGCGGTTGACTTCCCAATCTTTCGCCCTGCGCAGGGTTTGAGCAAAAAACAGGCGCAAAAAGCGGTAGAGGACAAAATTCGCCAGCGAAACAATCTCGCGCCCAACATCATCCCCCCGTCGGAGATGGTCGAGCGCGATCTGGGTCACGCAGGAGCGCGAGCTGTCCATGCTGAGAGCGGATTTTTCGCCCAGCGCGGCAGTGATGCTTCCGAGCCGGTCTTGTTTGCCAAACGAGAGCCGAAAATAATTGACCGGATACCACACGCTGGCAGTCATGCGTGCCAGGAGCGAATCCAGCGTAAAGACCCCCTCCCTTGTTCTTGCGCACGCTTTCCAGGATAGCCAGAAACCAGTAGAACTTGTAGGAGTTGGTGACTTCCTCGACACTCGCAACCAGAGCAGAAACGGGCAGCGATGGAGAAGGCGGAACGGGAAACATGATTCCGGTATCTCCCAAAGCAAAAACGAAACCATCCCCAGGTGACCTTAGCAATGCCAATTCAAGGATTTCAGCCGTAAATATCGCGTACTTCGGCATCAATCACGTCATCGTCATCTTGTGCCGGGGAGGAGGGTTTGGCTGTGCCGCCGGAAAGGGAAACGATATGGCGGGCGGGGGAGGCGCAGTGGAGTGGCAGTTTCACGGTATCTGACCTATTTCTTCACATAACGCACGCCTTCCAACCCGGCAAAGTGCGCGTCTTGCGTCCACAGTGTGGCATTGTGAATACGGGCAGTTGCGTAAATCACACTGTCTGCCATGGCCAAACCATGTTCAAGCGAAAGATCAGCCGCCAGCAAGGCGATTTGCCGGGTCATGTCTACCACTTGCCCAACAGACATCCAGGCAATGGCTGCCAGAGCCTCCTCCTCGTCACGCTGCGCGGCAATGCGTTTATAGACTTCGTAAATGCAGATCGTGGGAACCAATAATGCCTGTGTATCGTGAATGGCCGGGCGAAAGAAAGCCGCGTTGGAGGCTTTGGCAAAATACTCCAGCCAGCCGCTCGAATCAACCACATTCATCGTTCTTCGTCCTCTTCTTCACGCTGCGGGTCGGTATCTATGCCCGGCAAAAAGCCTTCTGCTTGCTCAATAGGCGGGAGAATTACCATGCGCAGAGTCTTTTTGTGTGGGATAAAGACAACCCTTTGGCCGGGGCGCAAGTCGAATTGTTTGCGCACTTCTCGGGGAATGACAACCTGATACTTTGTGGAAATAGTCG
>DAOUCM010000174.1:0-8675 GCA_034431895.1 Anaerolineales bacterium | reverse complement strand
CCAGCCCCTCGCCGTGGGGGTGAGGGGTTGGGGGTGCGGGGTGAGGGTCTCACACTCCATAAAACGCGAACGCCGCCCAGTAGTTGGGATGTGCAAGGTCGCGCAGGGCGGCGATTTTGTAGAACGCATCGGCCTGCTCAGCGGCAAAGCGGTTGGCGATGGACTCGGGCAATTCGGCTTCCAGTTCGGCCAGTTTGCTTTCATCGGAGAACAGGCCGCGCAGCCAGCGCTGGGCCTCGCGCAGGGCCTGGGGCAAATCCAGGCCGCGCTCGCGCCAGTTCTCGTAGAAGCGGGCGATGAGCATGGCGGTGCTCAGGTCATTCACCGCCCACAGCGACCCCAGGACGCCCGGCACCCCGGCCTGCATCATCGCCGCGGGCAGGGAAACGACTTCCTCGAGCAGTTTCATGCCCGGCAGGCCGCTCTCGCAGGCGGAGAGAATCCCCAGGCGGGCGCCCTCCAGGCGCAGATCGAACAGGTCGCGCAGATAGAGATTCCCATCCGCCAGTTTCAGCCCGCTGGCTTCGCCCTCCCCCCAACCGGCCCAGCCGTGGGTGGAGAAATGCAGCACGGCATGAGCGGGCAGGGCCTGGCGCACGGCCTGCAGGCTGGCCTTTGCCTTCGGCAGATGGCGATGTTCGGGGAAATGCCGCCGCGCTTCGGCGATTTCCATCTCCGAGAAGACCAGCGTGCCATCCGGGTTGTCCACCGCCAGCAGCGAATCGGCCGGGCGATTGGCGGCAGGACGGGCGTGGTAAAGCGCCTGGGCAGAGGGGACGTAGGCGAAGGTGTAGTGATCGAGGGCGTAATCGGGCGATGGACGATGGACAGTGGACGATGGTGCCGTCTGCGGTCTGCGGTCCGCGGTCAGAATCGCGGCGTGCAGCGGGAGCAGGGCGAGCAAGCCGCCCGGCGCCAGACGCACCAGGCCGCTCGGCGGCAGGAAGGTCGCCAGCGCCTCCAGCACCGGCCCCATGACGGCCTGGCCCAGCCAGCGCAGGGTAGACTCGAGGGCCTCGAACCAGGCCTGACGGGCCGCTTCCTGCTCAGTTTTGGGAGTTCCCGGACGGAGCGACGCCCGCCAGCGGAAGTAGGCGCCCAGGTAGCCGCCCCATTCTTCTCCCGGCCCTTCGACTTGATCCCGCAAAGCCTTTTCGGTCAAATCCGGCAACTCCACCGCCAACGGCTCGCCCGGCCCGCGGACGAGGAGCGCCACCCCCCCATGCGGCGTGGCGGCCAGATAGACCAGCGGCGCATCCCCCGCCTGCGCCTGGATTTGCTCCGCGGTGAGCGAGCGCAGGAAGGTCTCGTAGCCCGGCAGGGTGCGGATTTGCTCGATGACGGCGTTCCATTCTGCCTGGGCCTGCTCCATCTGCGCCAGCCAGTCCGGGGGACGGTCCCCCGCTGCCGCCAGGCGCTGCAGGGTTTCCATGCGCTCGTCAAGGGCGCGGTAGCGGGCGAGCAGGTCCTGCTGCCCGATCTCCGCCAGGCGTTCCAGGTCGCGGCGGCTGCGCTCCAGCGCTTCGCCCAGCAGGCGGGCGCGGCCGGATTCGAGGGTCGTCAGGGCCTGGTGCGCTTGAGCGAGCCTGATGTGGGCAAAGGCCAGGCGCGCCGGAATATCACGCATCTCACGCAACTCCATTTCTTTGTTCGGGCGCAGGGAAGTGGAGCGCCATAAGATGTCCTGCGCCAGCCAGGCTTCGGTATAGGCAGTGCAGGCCAGTTGCCAGTCCCCCTGCTCGAAAGCCAGGTTCCCTAAATTGCGCGCTGTCCGGCGGCATTCGACCGGGTAGGCCTGGCGGGTATACACGTCCAACGCCTGCTGGTAGTGGAAAATCGCCTGCTGCAGATTCTCCGCCCGCTCGCCTCGAATGCGTTTTTGGTAGGCGTTCCCCAGGTTGTTTTGCGTCATGGCCCAATCTTGCGGGTAGGCCTGGCGGGTTCTGACTTCCAGCGCCTGCTGGGAGTGGAAAATCGCCTGCTCCAGATTCTCCGCCCGCTCGCCCCGAATGCGGTTTCGGTAGGCATTCCCCAGGTTGTGTTGCGTCATGGCCCATTGCTGCGGGTAGGCCTGGCGGGTATACACGTCCAGCGCCTGCTGGGAGTGGAAAATCGCCTGCTCCAGGTTCTCCGCCCGCTCGCCCCGAATGCGGTCAGCATAGGCGTTCCCCAGGTTGTTTTGCGTCCTGGCCCAATCTTGCGGGTAGGCCTGGCGGGTTCTGACTTCCAGCGCCTGCTGGTAGTGGACAATGGCCTGCTCCAGATTCTCCGCCCGCTCGCCCCGAATGCGGTCGGAATAAGCGTTTGCCAGGTTGTTTTGCGTGGCCGCCCATTGCTCCGGGTAGGCCTGGCGGGTATACACTTCCAGCGCCTGCTGGTGGTGGGCAATCGCCTGCTCCAGATTCTCCGCCCGCTCGCCCCGAATGCGGTTTTGGTAGGCGGCTGCCAGGTTGTTTTGCGCGGTCGCCCATTGCTGCGGGTAGGCCTGGTGGGTATACACTTCCAGCGCCTGCTGGTAGTGGTGGATGGCCTTTTCGAGATTCTCGGCGCGATTGCCAAGCGGGTTTTGCTGGAGCGCATTGGCCAGTGCGACTTGTAACGCCCCCCATAGCACTGGATTGTCTTCGCGCTCGACCATACCCAGCGCTCGTTCGCACAGTTCCACCTGGCGCGGCATCTCGGACGGACGGCTGAGATGATCGATTTCTTCCAGGAGTGCGCGTAATCCGGCAGCAACGCGGCCGCCAGTTGACGGCTGACCGATGACGGCGGCGCGTTCCAGCTTCTCTCGCAGGTCAGGGCGGTTTTCCAGGGCGCGCTGCAGGTCTTCCGCCGTGCGGATTTCCACCTCGCTGCGGGCCAGTTCTTCCAGCACTTCGCGCACTTCGGGAGGCAGTCCGGCGGCGGATTCCTGCATCTTGCGCTGGGCGGCCTGCAGGCCCTCACGCAGCGCCAGCGGCAGGAGCGGGCGGGGTACGGCAGGCAGTCCGTGGCTCAGCCAGTCATCCTGCCAGGCGTCGCCCAGGCTTTGCCGCAAGCGTTCCATCAGGGCACGCGCCTGTTCCTGGTCTTGTTCGGCGGTCGTCCCTTGGGCAGGGGAGAAGAGCGCCCTCACCCCTGGCCCCTTATCATCCCCGAAGGGGGCTCCCAAAGGGAGAGGGGGATTGTATAGCAGCAGGGGCGCGTCTACTTCCCCCTGAAACTGGCAATGCGGGCAAACCACCTGGTGCAGCGTCCCGGCCTGGATTTTTTCGAGCAGGTCGGGGCGCTCGGCGGCGTCCACGATGAGCCAGATGGCGGCCTGGAAGGATTGTCCGCAGCGCGGGCAGGTCAGTTGTTGGGTTTGCTGGAAAGAAGTGGGCATGGCAGGCTCCTCGGCTTGTTTTCGGGTATTCTCCGTCATGTTATAACATTACCGCTCGGGTTGCATCCTTCGCGCACATCTAGCCTGCATCGAATGACACGAATTGTCTCGAAGGTTTTTACCCTGGCGCTTATTTTTCCACGCAGCGCACGCCTTCCAACCCGGCGAAGTGCGCATCTTGTGTCCAAAGCGTAGCCTGATAAACGCGGGCAGTGGCATAGATCAGGCTATCTGCCATTGCCAGGTGATGTTCCAGCGACAGACCTGCGCCAAGCAAGGCTATCTCATCGCTAACAGGGGCGATTCGACCCCGGTATAACCTGCTCATGCCTTGCAGCGCCGCTTCTTTGTCTCGTTGTTGATGCAAACGTTGGAAGACTTCATCGTTCTTCGTCCTCTTCTTCGTGTTGCGGGTCGGTATCGAATGCAGGGAATATCCCGCGCGCCTGCTCCATGGGGGACGAACATCAAGCGCAGGCTTCCCTCGTAGGGGGGCAGACCACCTTACCCCTCGCAAACGAACCGATAGGATTATAGCATAGCGCGGCCTCCGGCCTGTCTTGGCGTCGGGCCAGGGCCGCAACCAAAGCGACCAGCGGATAGGGAGCGGATAAGGCGCCTCCATCCGTTCATCCGCTTGACATCCGTTGGTCACGCGCCCAAATTTCCGCGTTCGAGGCAAATCCTGGACGGTAACACTATACCTCTTCACCTGTATTCGAACACCACCTGAATCGCTTCGCCTGGGCTTTCATCCAACAAGCGGTAGGCCTCGCCAGCCTGTTCCAGCGGGAAGCGGTGGGTGATCCACTGCTGCGGTTGGATGCGTCGCAGTGCATCCCAGGCCACCTGGAAGCGGCGCGCCTTGTCCCAGCGGGCGGACAGTTTGGGCGCGATGCTGCTGACCTGCGAGGCGATCAATTGGATGCGGCTGCGATGGAAGGCGCCGCCCAGGTCGAGCGCGGCGCGTTTTTCGCCGTACCACGAGCCGATGACGATTCGCCCGCCGAAGCCGGTCAACGCAATGGCGTCGTTCAGGGCTTCGGGCGCGCCCGAGAGTTCCAGCGACAGGTCGGCGCCGCCAGGCAGCCAGCCGCGCGCCTGCGCCCGAAAATCGGAAGCGCCCGGGTCGAGCGCGGCAGAGACGCCCAGGGCCAGAGAAGCCTCCCTTCGCAGCGGCAAGCAGTCACAGGTCACGAGCGAAGCGAGCGGGAATTCCCTCAGCAGCGCGGCGGTCAGCAGTCCCACGATGCCCTGACCCAACACCAAGACCCGTTCCCCCAGCAGGGGCGCAGCGTCTTGCACCAGGTTGACGGCCGTCTCCATGTTGGGCAAGAAACAAGCCGTTTCGGGGCGCATCCCTTCGGGCAGCGGCAGCAGGTCGTTCAGGCTGGCGACGAAGTGCGAGGCGTGCGGCTGGAAGGCAAAGACCAACCGTCCCAGCCATGGGCGAGGCGTCCCCTTGCCGGCCTCGATGACCCGCCCAACGACCGCGTAGCCATAAGTCAAAGGGTAACCCAGGTTGCTGCTCAGCGTATCATGCGCATCGGGCAGACCCCGCGGAAACAGGCCCCGATAAATCAGCATCTCGCTGCCCGGGCTGACAGCCGAACACAAACTCTCGACCAGCACCTGGCCCTTCGCCAGCGGCGGCAGCGGCTCAGAACGCACACTCACACGGCGCGGAGCAATGAAATACAAACGTCTGGCATTCATGGGCTACTCTTATTCTATCGAATCGCGCACGGCAAACCCGCCCCCGGCCAGCAACAGCCCCACGCCGCCGTTCAAAATGTCGCGCGCCCGTTGCAGCAACGTCAAGCCAATGGCCATCGAGGCCGGCTGTCCAAAGGCGCCCAGCGCAAACACCTGACTGGCTTCCAGCGCGCCCAGTCCGCCGGGCAGCGGCATCAAAAAGGCCAATTGTAACGCCGTCAACGCCGCCAGGATTTGCAGGGCTGTGAGGCGCATTCCCAGGAACGACGCCATCAGCGCATACTCGGCGGCAATTCCCAGCACCGCCAGCAGCGAGATGCCAATGGAGGCCAACAACGCCCGCAAATGACGCCGGCAAAAGTTGGCAGCCAGACGTTCCGAGGCCAAAAGCAAGCGTATCGCCCTGGATTTGGGGGAGACGAAGGGCTGTAGGCGCAAAAGGACGGATACGGGCAGGACGCCATGATACATCAAGAGAATGTGGACGAGCGGCCAGCACAACAGGACGCCCAACGCGCTCACACTCACGAGGGAACTGCTCCCGTTATGGGAAAGTAATCCTACCCGAAAGACCGCCCAGGCCCCCGCCGCCAACAGCAGAAAGTTGACCAGGAACTCGACCAACTTGTCCATGATGATCGAGGCCGTCGCGCGGGCGTAGGTCAAGCCATGCGCCCTTTGCAAGGCAATCACCTGCCAGGGCTCCCCGCCCACCTGCGGGCCAGGCGTAAAGTAACTCAAGCCAAAGGCCGACAAGCGATACCCAACCAGCCGCAGGAACGGCACTTCGCGCTTTTCGGCGCGCACGATGATCCACCAGCGAGCGGTCATCAGCAGGATGACGAGCGCGTTGAGCGCCAACAGCAAAACGATCTGCCAGAAGCGCAATCTGCTCAGCGCTTGCCAAATATCTACCAAGGGGACATTGCGCAGCGCCCATCCCAACAGCCCAAGGAGCACAGCATAAATCAGCCCATTTCGAACGGCTCGCTTCCAAGCCCATTTGCGCACGTTCAAAACGGTCATAGCACCGATTGCCCCTCTGCCTGCGGCGGATTCTCGATGAGGCGCTCCATTTCTGCCAATACCGCCCGATGAACGACCTGCGTCTCCTTGCTGCCCAGCGCGGTCGCCGTAATCGGCCGGCCCACCTGCACACGCACGCTGACCGGCCTCACCCCTAACATCAGGTGCGCCAGCAGTTGCAAGGCTGCGGCCAGTTTCTCCCTTTCTGCCTTGGTCTTTTTGAAACGAGTGACAACATGCCGCGCCGTTCGTTCCCAAATGACGCCGCGCACCAAAACCGGCAAGATGACCGTCTCTGGCACCAGGCGGACGAAGACGCCCACGCTGTCGGTCCACGCCTCGAGCGATTGGACTGCGCCGGGGTACACATCTGGGTCTGGCTCGATCTGCCCGGCCGGGAAGGTCAGGGCCGCGCCGCCCGAGCGCAGGTGTCCGCTCACCTGTCGGACGAGCGCCATGCGCGCCGCCGGCTCGTCTGTGACAAAGTAAAGCCGTTTGCTCACGTTGGGCAGAGACTTCAAGAAGGGGCGGTCGAGGGCAATGATTTTCAGGTCCGAGCGGTTCAGCGCTGCAAACAAAGCCAGGGTATCGGTCATGCCGGGATGATTGGACAAGACCAGCAGGGGGCCGGCCTCTTTCAGCGACGATACAGGCCGCGAGCATCCTTCCGAGCCGGTCGAAGTCTCCAAGAAGAAGCGCACGTCGCGCACGAAAGAGCGCAAAGTCAGGCGAGAGGCCTCGGTCAGGCCGTATGCGCCAACGGCGGCATCGAAATCCAACATCTGACGGGCAAAACGCCGCGCCTGGGAACGAAAGAGGAAACGCAGCAAACGCGCCAGCCGGGGATGGTTCTCCCACCCAAAGGACGAGACCAAATCGTCCAGGTTGATGCTGGTAAGCGTCTCGAGCGCTGGCATGGAGAAGCGGTTTACTCGATACAAATCATTTTCGAGGACCAGGCGGCATCTGGCTGACAGCCTGCCGATTGGTGCTGGTCTTTGAGCCACTCCAGGTACAGCCGCGTCATGCCAACCGGCTGGATGCCCCGCGCCTGGACTTGAGGCAGCGCCAAAGCGGTCGTTTCCACATCCTCGATGCGGGTGTGCATCAGCACAATGTCGCCGTTGCGCAGTTTAGGAACGGTGTACTTCACCACGTCCTCGGTCGGCCCCCCCCAGCCGGTGGACCACATCGTAGGCGTCAAGCCTTCGGCGGCGCACATCGCCAGGAAGGAGGGACTGGCATTGCCAAAAGCCGGGCGGGCAAAGCGGACGACAGGCTCGGCCTTCAACACCGTTCGCAAGGCATCCAGCCATAAGTGGTAATCTTCGATGACTTGTTCAGCCGAAAGGACTTGTGGATTGATATGCTCGAACGGAAAGGTATGATAGCCAAATTCGTAACCGCGCTGGTAGAAACGCCGCCAGAGGCCGGGGTCTTTTCGTTCGTTATTGAGCAGCGCCTCGCCCACCGGGAAGAAGGTAATGCACATGTCAGGATACTGGTCGTAGATTTTCTCCAACTTCTGCAGTTGGGTGACCAGGTTGCAATCGTCATAGGTCAGCGCCACATAAGGATAGCGCGCGCTACCCCGATACAGGACGGGTTGTTGTCCGGCTGAGAAGATACGGTCATAGCGCCCAAAGGCAGCGCCCAGCAGGGAATAAGTGCCTAATTTCAGGAAGTCACGGCGAGAAAGGCAGGCCATTGGCATAGTTTAGCATTTCTATCTGGCTGTGACAAGGAGAGAATTCTCTGGGGATATGGCTTTCTCAAGAAAATGTATATATAACAAATGTTTTCAAAATGTCGCTGCGAGCCGCTCTCTGGCGAAGCAGTCTCCCGTTCGACGGACAAAATTGACCTTGAGGAGATTGCTTCAGCGGCACAAACCGCCGCTTCGCAACGACATGGCTCTTTTGTCAAGCATTCTGGAGAAAACCATGGGTGCGGAGTCGAAAGTCCCCCAATTTTCGGTCAAAATCTGGAGATTTTGCACTTCGCTCGAAAAAGGGCGCTTTGCAAAGCAGACTCGGTCGGCTTCCAGCCGACTTTCCTAGAACTTCCGGCCAGAATTCAACGGGCGTTGACTCAACGCGAATGATGCGAAAAAGGCGAAAAGCGCGAAAGTATCCACAAGGAATGGTGGAGGGGGCGGCCTGGCGCAACAAAAAGAAGTTCGCGTATTTCGCTCGTTTCGCAACTTATCGTACCCGCATGGGTATTCGCGTCGAAAACCTGGAGGGAGCATGAAAGTCACCGTATCTGCAAGAGTTCGCCAACAGAATCGAAGGTTGTCGCCCCCCCGCAGATCCTCAAAAGGGATGCTGTCAGGCAGATGCTCGCGGATTTTCTGTGTAATCTGTGAAATCTGCGGATTTCCCTCGTCATCGTTGACCTCTTTTGCGTGGACACCCGGCTTCCGCTGGCGTGTCATCTTTTCGTTAGGCAGGATATAATCGAGCGTGTACTTGTTGCCTTGTTGCCGCGGCAGAACGGCAGAAAGAGACACCCTATGACAAATGCTCCTACTCTCTACGCAATTACAGAAGATGAAATTGACTTGAAC
>DAOUCM010000173.1:0-1913 GCA_034431895.1 Anaerolineales bacterium | reverse complement strand
TTTGCTCCTGCGTGGGAATGTCGAAGTCGGGGATGGGGAAGCGCAGGCAGGCGGCGGTCTTTTCGAGCAGGCTGGCCTCTTCAGCCAGGAGGGCATCGTAGGGCGGCAGTTCGCCAGGCCAGGTCAGGTTGACAAAAGTGTCTATGCCGGCCAGGAGCAGGGCAGTGAGACGCCGGCGATTCTCGAAGTCGCTGCCCAGGGCAGGGTATTCGCCTGCCAGGAAACGGCCGGGCAGGACCCAGTAGGTGTTGGGAAGCGGAGCAGGAGGAGAAGAAGCGTTCACAATTTCGGCTTACAAGAGGAGGTCGCGTATCTCGCCGGGGCTTTTCACAACCGCCCAGCGCCAGCGACCAAAACCGCCGTGAGCGTTGACGGCCTGTACCCATTCATCCAGATAGCGGCTCATATCTTCGGCGTTCGAGATGAGGAAACCAGCCGGCAGGGCGTCGGCCAAGTAGGGGGCATTCACGGGGAAGGGCAGGCCGAACCACCAGCGGTGAGGCGTCGCCAGGCCGGGGGTGCGGTCGGCGCGCACCTGGGCGGCGAGGCAGGCATCCACGGCGTCGAACTCGGGCGCAGAAGCGGCGCGCATGGGCGCGGCGAGGGCAAGAAGGGGAAGAAGAAGGAGAAAGAGAAAAATTTGGGATTTCATGTCTGCCTCCTTACAGATGATTCGCCGCAGCCGCACAGACAGCCACCATCATTCGTGACGTGAAAGATGGGCCTTGAGCAAAGCCTTGAACAGCCGACCGTGATTCGGCACTTTCAGGTGCAGCAGTTCGTGGACGATGACCTCTCGACGGAAGGCGGCGGGTTGGCGCAGTAAATCGGTATCGAAGGTGAGGCGGCCGCGCGAGGAGCAACTGGCCCATTTGCGCTTCATCGGGCGCAGGCGGATTTCACGCGGGGTGACCCCCAGCCGCTGCGCCCAGGCCTGGACCTCGGCTTTGAACAGGTCGAACGGCACGGTCTCTTCCAGTGGTTCCCAGTCCGGCGTTGCGCTCTTTTTCATTCAGCAGCCCTCCGCAGCAGGTCGAGGATACGATTCGCCCAGGGGATGACTTCTTCGACGTTCGTGGTTACCGCTACCAGAGCTTTGTACAGGCGGGTGCGCAGTTCGCGCTCATCGGCGACGCTGATGAGCCAGTTTGGGAAGAGGGCGAAGGCTTCTTCCAGCGAGGCCGCAGTCTGGGCGGCCTTTTCCGCCTCTACGCCCTGGGTGCGCAGCCACCACTCGACGGCGAAGGCTTGCGGCGAGAGCGGACTGGAGCGGCGCTCCTCCTGGGCGGTTTGCAGTTGACGCACAACTTCCTCCAGGTCCTGCAACGCATCCTGGGCTGAGATCAGACGCTCCTCGAAGCGGCGGCGGATCTCCTCTGCCCGTTCGCCGATGGGGATGAGATGCGGCGCGGTCTTCCCCTGTTCGGCAACGATGCGGTTCAACTCTTTGAGCAGGTTGAAGACTTTGACCGTATCGGGCCTGTCCTCGTGGAGCAGGGCGAGCAGCGCTTCCGGCCCGATTTCGTAGGTGGCCTGAGGTTCACGAATCTGCGAGGTGGTCGTATGCTGCTGGACGATCTCCGCCGTCTTGCGCAGGAAGGATTTGTCCACGGACACGTGCGGCTCGTAGGCGCTGCGCGCCAGGTGGTACATCTCGACCAGCCGCTCGTAGTCTTTGAGGAAGGGGCGCAGGAAGGGATCGGGGGAGAGGATTTCGTAGATTTCCTGCAACTCACGGAAGAAAGTATAGAAGGCTTCGCGGCGTTCTTTGTCGCGGAAATGTTCCAGCACGGCTTCGGCGGCCTTGTCTTCGGTTTTCCCAGCCGTGAGCGGCAGGTAATCGGCTCGACCCTGCGCCATCAATTCGGTGAAGCGCTCCTGCAGCACCTCCAGCCCTTCCACCACGCCGCTGA
>DAOUCM010000172.1:0-1991 GCA_034431895.1 Anaerolineales bacterium | reverse complement strand
AATGCAACCTCAGAAGAAAGTCCCCAACGGGCGCCCAATGCGCCCAGCGTCCGCTCGATGCGGCGATCCGATTGTTCGATCTTTGCCATCAGAACGCGAATTTGACGCTGGTTTTCTTCCCACTTGCGTTCATTCTCTCTCCATTGGCGTACATTCTCTTCCCACTTGCGCTCATTCTCTCTCCATTGGCGTACATTCTCTTCCCACTTGCGTTCATTCTCTCTCCACTGGCGTACATTCTCTTCCCACTTGCGCTCGCTCTCCTCGCGCATGGCGCGCAGTTCGGCTAACGCGCGGTCGAAGCGGTTTTCAGTCTCTTCACGGCTGGGAGCGTAATCATGGATCAAACGCCACACCCAATCGCGGATTTGACTATCTCGCATCACCAGCGCAGGCAGTTCCTTCAAGATAATCTCACGGACGGCTTCGTCTTCCACAACTAGTACCTTTGTTCTTAATTTTACCACGCTTAGGGAGGGTCACAGGCTGTTGGAATAGAACTTTTCAAAGTGTAATGTCAGGTTACTTTTCGTACCAACGGCTCCGCCCGGCCAGGCCAACCATACCAATTTATAGCACAGGCAGGTTGGCGTTACGCCAGGTTCGGGAGGCTTTTGGCTTCTTACCCCTGCCACAGTTTTAGCGGCGTGTTGCGCTGAGGCTGACTGCATTGCGCCTTCAGGCTGCACCCGTTACACCCATCACCGCAGCGTTCATAAGGACGGATGTACCCAACGCGCTGGAGATGTTCGAGCATGGCCTCCACCAACTGCGGGGAGGCGCCCAATTTCTTCGAGAGCGCGCCCACTTCGAGCGCGCCGCCGGAACGGATTTCGGAGAGCAAGCGTTCGAGCATACGCTATCCCAACCCAAAGAGGCCGGCCAGGCGGTAGACCAGCGTCCCACCGGCCAGCGAAAGCCCCAGGAACATGGCAATGCTGAGGAACGTCCAGCGCCAGGAATGGGTCTCCTGTTTGATAACCGCCACCGTCGCCATGCAAGGGATGAAGAGCATGGTCACGACCAGGAACGAGAGGGCAGACGCAGTAGAGAATGTCGCCGCAAGCGCTTCGGCCAGTCCCGCTTCGGGGGAATTGCCGAACAGGACGCCCAGCGTGGCAATGGCGTTTTCCTTGGCCGGGAAACTGGTAATCAGCGCCACCGTCAAGCGCCAGTCGAAGCCCATCAGCCGTCCCACCGGCTCGAGCGCCTTCCCAAACTGCGCCAGGAAACTGGTGTTCAAGTCGCCATTCGGCAGGAACGACAATACCCACACCGCCAGCGACATGCCCAGGATGGCTGTGCCGGCTTTTTGGACGAACGAGATGGAGCGCTGCCAGACCAGAAGGCCGATGGTGCGTGCATTGGGAATGTGATAGAGCGGCATCTCCATGATGAAGGCCGAGCGTTGCCCCTTGAAAAGGACCAGGTTGAGCAAAGCGCCGCTCGAGACCAGCAGGCTCAACGTCACCAGAACCAATCCCCAGGAGACCCACAGGGCATTTGCGCCAAAGAAGATCGGGGCAATGAAGGTCACCACCACCATGCGGGCCGTGCAGGGGACGAGCGGGGCAATCAGGATGGTCAGCAGGCGCGCCGGCCACGAGTCGATGACGCGCGTCCCCATGATGGCCGGAACGTTGCAGCCAAACCCAAGGAAGAGCGGCAGGAAGGATTTGCCATGCAGGCCCATCAAGTGCATCAGATTGTCCATCACATAGGCGGCGCGCGCCATGTAGCCCACGTCTTCAAGCAAGGCAAAGGCGGCAAAGAAGATCACCAGCACAGGCAGGAAGGTCAGCACTGAACCGACGCCGCCGATGGCGCCATCCACAACCATGCCGCGCAGCCAGAACGGGGCGTTGGCCAGCAGGCCGCTCACCCATTCGGCAAAGGGCGCGATCATGCGCGCATCCATGAAATCTTGGATCGGTGTAGCGAGGGTTAAGGTCAGCCAGAAAACCAGCCCCAACATCCCCGCCAGGATGAAC
>DAOUCM010000171.1:0-2138 GCA_034431895.1 Anaerolineales bacterium | reverse complement strand
CCCGAAGGCTTTTTAGAGCAGTATGGGCAAAATCGAGCCTTCACCCTGCGGGTACTTCGCGGGACGGTTCCAAGGCGTTTGATATTACAGCGCGGGAGGAAAAGTAACCAACGGATAGGAAGCGGATAGGCAGAGCAGGCGCTTCCATCCGTTCATCCGCTTCGACATCCGTTGGTCATGGTCCACGCAGGAAAGACCTGCGACTTTGCACGGTTAATGATGATGTGCCGCCGATGAGGAAAATCTTCACGATCTTGATGGATTCTCACTCTTTGGGAAGCGCCGTGATTGTTTCGCCAGCAGTCCCCAGAGGGAATACTATCCCCAAAGGGGACGCTGTTGCACTGCTGGCGGGCGACAGTACAAGTTTTCAATCATCATCGCCCCCCTCATGACCTTCGCCTCCCTCGCCGCCTTGATTGTCGCTGTGGCAGGAGAGACAAGTGTATGTATAAACGGTAGAGGGGTGGCAAGTGCGGCAGGATGCGCCGCCGTGGAAAATGCCGCTGCCGTGTTCATCCACTGCCGGCTGAGGATGTGACAAATTGAACGAGGCCGGCGCCCAGGCAGCCGTATTATGGCACGATTGACAAGCGTTTCCAAAGGCGCCAGCATGGAAAGGTGGATCGGCATGACAATTGACACAGGCAGAGGAAAGCCCTTTGAACTGATTGTTGACATGGCATTCTTGGCAGGCTACGTTGACGTGCGCGCCTGTCAAGGGGAAAGCGCTCAAGGAGTGGTCGAAGGTGGCATTCTCCCAGTTGGTTGGCGTATGGCAGGCGGCGCAATCCTTACCAAATTGGCCGTTGTGTTCATCGTCTTGGGCGTGGCATGAATAGCAGTCTTGCGGCGTGCCTGCGAAGACGCCGTTGAGGTGACACTGCTCGCATTTCACGCGTGCGTGTTGCCCTTCCAGTTTGAACGCGAAGAGATTGTGATCCACTTTGGCGTCGTCCCAGGTTTGGGGCGTATGGCAGGCGGCGCAATCCTTACCAAATTGGCCGTTGTGTTCATCGTCTTGGGCGTGGCATGAATAGCAGTCTTGCGGCGTGCCTGCGAAGACGCCGTTGAGATGACACTGCTCGCATTTCACGCTGGCATGTTGCCCTTCCAGTTTGAACGCGGCCAGATTGTGATCGAACTTGGCAGGTTCCCAGCCTTCGGGCGAGTGGCAAACGCCGCAATTGGTGCCAAACCGCCCTTGATGTGCGTCATCTTCGAGATGACAAGATTCGCAAGCGGCCGGCGTGTTCTGTAAATCGGCGACCGTGCGCGCATCGAGATGACAGGCGGAACAGGCCGGGCCGAGGTGTTTCCCTGTGAGCGCGAAGGGCGCTTTGCTGTGGTCGAAATCGCTGAAACGGTCGTGACCATCATGGCAGGCCAGGCAGTCATCGCCAAATTCGAGGCGATGGGCGGTGGTAAAGACAATATCGAGCGTGCGGTGGCAGTCGGCGCAGATTTGCTGGTCGAAGCGCGCGATGCTTTCAGTGTGACAGTCGCTGCACATGAAAGGAACGCCGGGGGAGCGTGTCTGATGCGCTGTGAGGGCAAAGCCGGTCGTCTCGTGAGGGAAAGAGATGGAAGACATGACCGTGAGCGGGCCGTTGGGGCCTTTATGTTCGGTGTGGCAACTTTGGCAGGTGAGAACGCCGCTTTTGGCAAATACTCCATGCAGGCTGGTCGAGTCCTGGATCTCGGCCTGAATGTTACTGTGGCAGGTCAGGCACAGGTCGCTCATCGTGCGTCCAGACAGCAAAGAGGGATGGCAGGCGCCGCAGTCTTTACCCAAGTCGGCATGCGAAGTGATTCCGCCTAGCATAGGGCCAGCCTGGGCGTTCAATGCTCCTGGGCTGAATATGGAATTTCCCGAGATGACTTCGATTGCCAGTAAAATGATCAAAGCAGTGAAACCACTGAGGATGGCAATGGGAGAAAGACAGCCTAGTCGTTTGCTATTCATGGGAACTAGCCTCCAGTTTATGGATGTTACCAGAGCAGCGCAACGTAATACAGCGCGCCCAGCATGTGGACAAAGGCAGCCACAAAAAGCGCCATGCCAATGGGAATATGGATGGTGTGCCACAAGGCAAGCAAGCGGCGGGCATTCGCCAGGGCAGAGGCCTGCATTTGAC
>DAOUCM010000170.1:0-5652 GCA_034431895.1 Anaerolineales bacterium | reverse complement strand
TGTTCGGCGCTTCACACAAGCACGAAGGGGAATTATACATCAAAATTCAGTGAATGAATTTTGAAATAACACATCACAAACACACGACCCTGCCGCGCGCATCCGACTCACGAATGGCCTGCACCAGTTTCTGAACACGAATCCCATCTTCGAGCGGACAGGACGGCTGCGCCTCGCCGCGCACAACGGCTACGAAATGCTTCATCTGCTCCAGGAACATGACGTTGCGCTCCCAGCCCTCCGGCATGGGATAAGCCTGCCATTTTCCCTCACCCCCAGCCCCTCTCCCAGCGGGCGAGGGGAGGCCCTCACCCCCAGCCCCTCTCCCAGCGGGCGAGGGGAGGCCCTCACCCCCAGCCCCTCTCCCAGCAGGCGAGGGGAGGCCCTCACCCCCGGCCTCTCTCCCAGCAGGCGAGGGGAGGCCCTCACCCCCAGCCCCTCTCCCAGCGGGCGAGGGGAGGCCCTCACCCCCGGCCTCTCTCCCAATGGGCGAGGGGAGGCCCTCACCCCCAGCCTGCGCGGAGCCACCCTGAAGCGCCGCGGAAGGGGCTCTCCCAGTGGGAGAGGGAGGAAAGGCACGGTAGATGTGCGTCACGCCGTCTACCAAATCCCATTTGATAGAGCCTTGCGTGCCAACGATATCGAAAGTATGCACCGGCGGCTGGCGGTTGTAATCGAGATGCAAACTTCCCAGCGCGCCGCCCTCGAAGCGCAGGCCGATCTTGGCCGTGTCTTCCACATCTACTTCCAGGTCGCTGATCTTGCCAACGAAACCCCAAACCTGCTCTACTTTTTTCCCCACCAGCCAAGGGAGGTAGTCGAGCGAGTGGCACTGAGTCAGCACTACGCCGCCGCCCAGGTCGGCGCGGGCGGCATAACCCTGACGGTAATCCTCCCACGGATGCCAGGCAGGCAGGTACTCGCCAAAATGGACATGCGCGGAAATGACGCGCCCGATCTCGCCAGCCGCAATCAATTGTTTGGCGCGCACCAGGCCGGGGTGAAAGCGGAACTGGAAGGCCACCAACACCTTCGCGCCGCTTTTCTGCACCGCGGCTTCGAGTTGCTCTAAGCGTTCGGTCGAATGCGAAATTGGCTTTTCGAGCAAGATGGCGCAGCCGGCTTGAGCGGCAGGGATGGCTACATCCAGATGCAAGGCGGTCGGGTTGGCTACGATGACAGCGTCTGGTTTGTGTTTTTTCAGCGCCTCTTGCAAATCGGTTTCCTGTGGATAAGGCGCCAATTCGTCTTCGGGCAAAGTGGCCTTGCGCGTGCGCAGCAAGACGATGTCGGTCTCGCCAAGGGCAATCAAATTGCGCATGTGACGGCGGCCTACTGAGCCAAGGCCGGCAATAAGGTATTTCATGTAGGTCTCCTAATGGATTGGTATGAATCGCTGAAAATCGGCTGCGGTTCGCCCAACACAGGCAGCGGCCTGGAAACACAAATGTCCCAGAATGCGCCAGAGGTGGCAAAGAGCTCGCGTATATGCCAGTACAGACGCGAGCGTTTGAGGTAATAAATGTTGTTGGCCCCGACGCCGATGGCCTCCAGGCCCAAGGCGTTACAGGTGAACAGGGCGCGCGGCAGGTGAAAATTCTGCGTGACAAGGATGGCGCGTTCCACGCCGAAGATGGCTTTGGCGCGATAGCAGGTATCGTAGGTGCGGCGGCCGGCGTAATCGAGAACCATGGCTTCGTCTGGCACGCCCAGGCTAAGGGCATACTGACGCATGGCCTCCGGTTCGTTGTAGTCCACAAAGCGGTTGTCGCCGCTGAGAAGCAGTTTTTCGACCTTGCCCGCCATGTAGAGTTGGACGGCGGTTTCCACGCGGTCGCGTAATACGGCCGTAGGGGTGCCGTCGCGGCGCAGGCCGGCGCCAAAGACGATGGCCACACGTTCAGGCGGCGCTGCCTCTACGGTAAACGTGCGGGGAGCAGCATAGAGCGCGGTGACGAGGCGGGGCAGGAAAAGACCCAAAAGGCCGAGCAGGCCCAGGGTCAGGAGGAGGCGGCAGAGAAG
Source organism: Anaerolineales bacterium (assembly GCA_034431895.1). Taxonomy (GTDB): domain Bacteria; phylum Chloroflexota; class Anaerolineae; order Anaerolineales; family Villigracilaceae; genus JAABUE01. The sequence continues at coordinate 3,630 of DAOUCM010000170.1, read as the reverse complement.
TTTCCAAACCTTTTTGAGCATGAGTAAGATTGTACCAAACAAAAACGAGACGCCAATATCACGTCCCGTTTTTCGATGCAACCTGATGTCACGTCAACCGTTTGCGGATTTCGGAACTGAGGAAGTCCATCGCCCAGACGACGATGACGATGGCCCAGATGGCGGTGCCGGCCTGATTCCACTTGAAGTCGTTGATGCTCAGGTTGAGGTAGTAACCAATGCCGCCGCCGCCCACGAAGCCAATGATGGTGGAGATACGGACATTGATGTCCCAGTGGTAGATGATGTAGGAGACAAAATCTGGGATGATTTGAGGCACCACCCCATAGCGAACAGTGTGAAGTTGCGGCGCACCGGTAGCATGGATGGCTTCTACGGGGCCGGGGTCAATGCTTTCGACGGCTTCGGAAAACAGTTTACCCAGCGAGGCGATCGTGACGACGGTGAGGGCAAGAAAGCCCGGAAAAGGACCAAATCCCAGCCAGAAGCCGAAGACGGTTGCCATCACCAACGGGTCATAGGAGCGCATCAAGTTGAAGAATGAGCGGAAGACGTAGTAGATGGCTGTGCCAAACACGCCCTTGCGGGTGATGTTGCTGGCCGCCAGGAAACTGAGCGGCGCGGCGATGACCGTCGCCAGCGTGGTGGACAGGAGCGCCATGAAGATGGTGACGAACATGTTGTCCATCACGTCTTTGAGCGCCTGGCTGGGCTTCAGGCCGCCCACCGGCGTGAGGGTATCCACCTCCAGGCGGCTGGCAACGCCATCCACAGTGGATTGGATGGGGCGTGCCTGTACTTCGTAGGTGAAATAGCCATTCGAGTCGGTCTGCGTGCGGATGGCGGTCATGGTGCGGCCATCGGGCAGACGCCAGCGGATGACGACTTCGGAGTTGGGCTGCAGGTCGAAGCCTTGCAGGGTGAATGTTTCGAGCGGCGCGGCGCACAGGACGCTGGGGACGAGACGCGGTCCCTCGGAGGGGAGCGCGCTCTCGGTCGGGGCGGAATCGCAGGGGATGGGGAAGACGATGGAGATGGTGCGCGTTTCCACCTCGCGGGTGAACACGTCGGGCGTCAGAAAGGCGACCAGCAGGTCTTTGCCTTTGGGCAGGTCGCGGAACAGGCGGGGAAAGTCCGCCTCGGTAACGCGGTAGGAAACGACGAAGGCGGCGATGACGAGCGCTGTCAGCAAGGTGTTGCGAGCGATGCGCGCGATGGGCATGTCACACCAGCCTTTCGCGCAGTTTGGCGCTGACGTAATCCAGGGCGATGACGATGACCGCAATGGCAATGAAGACGGCGCTCACGCCGCGCATGTTGTTGACGCGGATGAGTTCGATGAGCAAAAAGCCGATGCCGCCGCCGCCCACCAAACCGATGACAGTAGCAGAGCGGACATTGATGTCCCAGCGGTAGATGGTGAAGGCAGTGAAGGGCGGGATGATTTGCGGGATGACGGCGTAGCGGACGACCTGCAGCCAGTTGGCGCCAGTGGCGCGGATGGCCTCGATGGGGCCGGGGTCTATGCCTTCGATGACTTCGGAGTAGAGTTTGCCGAGCGCCGCCACCGAGTGCAGGGCGAGCGCCAGCATGCCCGCGAACGGTCCCAGCCCGACGATGACAACGAAGACGATGGCAATGATGAGCGATTCGATGGAACGCAGGATGTTGAGCAGGGTGCGCACCACCACGTAAATGGCATAGGTGAGCGGGTTGGCGCTCATCAGGTTGCGCGCCGCCAGGAAAGAAAGCGGAACAGCGAAGATCATCGCCAGCCCGGTTGCCAGCAGTGCCATGGCAATGGTGGCCAGCGCGCCTTTCAATACCTCGTTGCCGATGAAGGAGAGTTCATAGCCGCCGCTGGGGCGGTATTGCTCGAAATAGACGCGGTGGAATTGCGACAGGGTGGGGTCGGGCGCCGCCACCAGCGCCGTAGAGGGGACGCGAATGGTGGTCGTGACCGAGCCGTTCTCGTCGCTGGTGAGGGTGAGCATGGTGATTTCGCCCTCGCCGAGCATGAGCGGGTTACCGATGGGGTTCTGCCAGAAAATGTTCGTCTCGGCGTTGGGCCACATGCCGCTCACCGTGACGATGAGCGTCTCTCCCACGCCGCCGCAATCGGGGATGACCATGGCAACGCGCCCGGCGTCTTCGCGGCGGGCAGCCGGCGGTGCGCTAGAACACGGCACCTGCACCGGCACCCACATCTGATTCACTTCGCGGCGCGGCTGGATGAAATCGGGGTTCGTCATCGGGCGCAGAATGGACAGGGCGCGGTTCATGTCAGCGTTGCTAAAGTCAATGCCTACCACCTGCCAGCCGATGCCATACGAGGCGATCAGCCCAATCAGCACCGGCAACAGTACCGAGCGAGCGCGCCCGCCTGCCAGGCTGACGGCGTCCCACACATTCCATAGCCAAATCAAAACCAGAGCCAGATACCATACAGGGACTTTGTACCACGCCACAGTCCCCAGCATCACAAGAAACCCCAACAGGATGCTTGCGCCGCGATAACGCTGACCGAGCAGGATTTGTCCCAGCCCCGGCAGCAACGCGGAGGCGATTCCGCTTCGCACGACGGGACGGCTGTTTACCGTTTCATTGGGCATGCTTCCACCCTCACAGCGAGGCGGCGCGCACTTCCTGCGCCTCTTCCCCATAGATTTCTTTGAATTTGGCGCGGTCAATCTCCTGTGCCGTGCCTTCGAATACTTTCACGCCGTCTTTCAAGGCGACGACGCGCGTGGCATAACGATGAACCAGGTCCAAAAAGTGCAAGGAGCAGATGACGGTAATGCCCTCTTTGTTGAGTTGTTCGAGATATTGCAGGATGGAATGCGAGAGCACCGGGTCGAGGCTGGCGACCGGCTCGTCGGCGAGAATCAGTTTCGGGTCCTGCATGAGCGCACGGGCGATTCCCACCCGCTGCTGCTGACCGCCGGAGAGGGCGTCGGCGCGGCTGCCGGCTTTGTCGGCGATGCCAACGCGCTCCAGCGCCTGAATAGCATGCTGACGGTCTTCCTGCGGCCAGATTCCCAGCAAACTCATCCAGGGGTTGGCATAGCCCAGCCGCCCGGAGAGGACATTGGTCAGCACGGTGGAGCGTTTGACGAGGTTGAATTGCTGGAAGACCATGCCGATTTTGCGGCGGATGTTCCGCAATTCGGCAGGCGACGCGGCGGTGATGTCCAGATCGTCCCAGAAGATTTTGCCCTCGGTCGGCTCGATGAGGCGGTTGATACAGCGTAGCAGGGTGGACTTGCCCGAACCCGAAAGCCCGATGACGACCATGAATTCGCCGTCCTTCACATCGAAAGAGACGTTCTTCAACGCCTGTGTGCCGTTGGGGTAGGTTTTGGAGAGGTTTTGAATTCGCAGCATGGGTAGCCTCGTAACCCTCACCCCCATCCCCTCTCCCAAAGGGAGAGGGGCGCAGGGGTGAGGGGTGAAAAAAGAGGGAGGACGAACCGTCCTCCCTCTCGTTTTCGAGATGGTTTACTTGAAGAGCGTGGTCGGGTCGATGCCGGAGGCTTCGAGGTAGAGACGATACTCATCGTAGAAGGTATCATCCACAGGTTTGAGGCCTTCGATGCTGTAACCGCCGCTCTTGAGCAGGGCGCGGCCCTC
>DAOUCM010000169.1:0-2828 GCA_034431895.1 Anaerolineales bacterium | reverse complement strand
TGTCCTGTTCGTTCTGGCTGGAGTGCATGGAGGGGTCATCGGCGCTGACGATGACCAGCCCGGCCTCGATGCCGGTCATGGAGGCGTACATGAACGAGTCGGCGGCCACGTTCAAGCCGACGTGTTTCATGGCGGCCAGGGCGCGTTTGCCGGCGTAGGCCGCGCCGACCGCCGCGTCTACGGCCACCTTTTCATTGGTGGCCCATTCAGCGTAAATGTTGGGGAAGAGGGCGAAGTTTTCAAGGATTTCAGTGCTGGGGGTGCCAGGGTAAGCCGAGGCAACCTCCACGCCGGCCTCCCACATGCCGCGCGCCACGGCTTCGTTACCAGAGAGCATCTTTTCGAGGGACAAGGGGAACTCCTTTTTAGTCGAATAGTTGGAGGGAGATAGTTGGAGAGATCGGAGGGTGAAATGGAGAACGCTGTTATTTTAAACGACCTGACGGGTGAAAGCAAATGGCAATCGGCGGGTTGGGGATTCGATATTAGGCAACATGAATTGTGGCGGGTTGTTCTTCGAGGAAATCTGCAGGAGGGTTTCAGTTATAATTGTCGCATGACCTCGATCTCGCTTCCTGTCCACAGCGAAAACGGCTGTGTGCGCCCTCTCAACATCCTGCGTGACCTGCCGCGCGTGGCCGATCTCATTGAACTCTGTTTTGCCAGCAACCTGGACAACGACGGCAAATCTTACATTCGTGAGATGCGGCGAGCCAGCAACGATCATTCTTTCTTGAGATGGGCGAACCACGCTGTCGAAGGCGCTTCGATGCCGCTTGCCGGTGTTGTCTGGGAGCAAGACGGGCGCATTGTCGGCAACGCCAGCCTGATGCCCTTTCGGCGCAAAGGCGTGCGCTATTTTCTGATTGCCAATGTCGCCACTCATCCTGACTATCGCGGGCGCGGTATTGCGCGGGTGCTGACCGAACAAGCCCTGCGAACCGCTCGTCAGCGCGGCGCAGATCAGGTTTGGCTGCATGTCCGCGCCGACAACCCCTCTGCCCTCAAAATCTATACCGATTTGGGATTCGAGGAACGCGCCCGCCGTATCCTCTGGCGTGTACCGAGCGATTCCCCGCCCTTGCCTGCGGCATCTCCCCCCGGCTTGCTTGCCATTACGCGGCGTGATCCTCACTTTTGGCCGCAGCAGCGCGCCTGGCTCGAGAAATCGCATCCCGATGAACTGGCCTGGTATCACGCCTGGGATTGGAACATTTTGCAACCGGGACTTTGGAACTGGCTCTATCGCTTGTTCGTCGAGTTCGACTTGCGCCAATGGGTTGCCCTGACAGGCGACCACATGCAAGCGGCTCTGGCCTGGACCCCCTCCTATCGAAACGACTTGCTCTGGTTGGCCTGCGGGCCCGAATCTGAGCCGCGAGCCGTCACCGCCTTGTTGCGTCACGCCCGCCGCGAACTGGGCTACCGGCGCAGTCTGTGGCTGGAACATCCTGCCGGCCTGCACGACCAGGCCATCCATGAGGCCGGCTTCTTCCCTCAACGCACCCTCATTTGGATGCGCGCGCCTGATGCAACTCGCCAAGACATCTTGCGTACATAAGGGCAAAAGGAGTTCTCCATGACCAAATTCATCTTACGTTGGGCCATCAATGCCGTTGCGCTTTTCGTGGCAGTACGTTTCGTCCCTGGAATTCATCTGCAAAGCGGATGGATTTCGATCATTTGGCTGGCGCTCATCTTTGGGCTGCTCAACGCCTTTCTGCGCCCGCTGCTCAAATTATTGACTTGCCCGCTCATCGTTCTTACCCTGGGGCTGTTCACCTTGCTCCTCAATACCTTTCTGTTCTGGCTCACCGGTCAGGTTGGGCAAACCTTTGGCATTGGCTTCACGCTGGATGGCTTTGGGTTAGCCTTCCTGGGCGCGCTGATTGTCTCGCTGGTCAGCATCGTGATGAGCCTGATCTTGAAGGACGAATTGAAGGGTCGCCGTCATTAGGCTGCTCGCTTGTCATTGCACAATTCATTTCCTCCAGGAAGGGGTATCGTCTCCATCCATCGGAGGCGGGGTGCTTTGGGCGCGCTGTGGGCGCCCAAGAAAAGAGCCGGAAGACAAATCATTGAAAGAAAAAGCCGCACACAGCCAGGCTGTATGCGGCTTTTCTCATCAACGTTCCGAAACTAAGCGGCGTTATGCGTCAGGTAGGCTTCCACCATCAGCAGGTTCTTCTCGCCTGCCTTTCGGACGACTTCCAGCATATTCTCCATCGTGGACACTTCCTCCACTTGCTCGGTCACGAACCATTGCAGGAAGGCCTGCGAGGCGTAATCCTTTTCCTCGACGGCTAAGTCCATCATAGCGTGGATCTGGCGGGTCACTTCCTTCTCCCAAGCCAACGACATCTCGAAGGCCTTTTCTGCCGTGCCGATCTCGGTCTGCGAGGCAGGGATGGCTGGAATGCGCAGCGGGGCGCCCACATCCATCAAGTAGTGGACGAACTTCATGGCGTGTTCGCGCTCTTCCTCGGCCTGTTGGTAGAAGAATTTGGCTAGTTTGGACAGTGCCTGGCCATCGAAATAGGTGGCAATCTGGACATACTGGTTGGAGGCGCCTAATTCGTTCCCCACCTGGGCGCTCATCAGGTCGGACATGGATTTGCTGATTTGCATTTTATATTCCTTTTCTGGTATGAAATATCGTAATATTAGTGTACAACAAAACGAGGGCGCCATACGCGCTTCCCTCGCAATTTCTTGACAGGCATTTTAACACAATTGGGATGGCAGCGGGTAAAAAATTCGTCCCATATTAATATTTTTCTTGTATTACAATCTTGTTTATGACCCTCCCAACCCCTTCCTCGGACAAC
>DAOUCM010000168.1:0-7386 GCA_034431895.1 Anaerolineales bacterium | reverse complement strand
CGGCCAGCGCGTAGAGCAGAATCAGGCGGGTCGAATCAGCCAGCGCCGAGCAAAAGTCGGCGTGTAATTGCGTGATTTCCTGAATGAGGGTGGGCGAGAGCATGGAGTAACCTTATTCGGATAGGCGAATATATCTCTTTCCACATCTTACCCCCTTCACTTTGTGAAACATAGTGCATTATGTCACATTCATTTGTACAAAACGTCATATTCAACGTGACATAAATACCCAATATCACAATATGTTGTTGTTATTGAGCATTGGCCAACGAAAACATCCCCCGCCGTTTGGTGAGGGATGTTTTTGTGTATTTTTTGCTCGGGGGTGATTTCCCAGTGTCTGGCTTACGCCGCTACGCCCTCCAACTGCGCCTTTGCATGGGCGTAGCCTTTCTCCAAGGCCTCGAAGTTGTTGGGAATCAATTTCTGATGTTTGGCCGGCAAGTGCGCTTTGAGGGCCGCTTTCACATTTTCTAGTTTGAGTTCGTGGAAACAGGCCAGCAGAGCGCCCACCATCACCATGTTGAGCAGGCGCCGGTCGCCAGTTTCTTCGGCCATTTCGTTGCCGGGCACATAAAGCACGGTAATATCATCGCGCCTGGCTTTGCGGTCCACCATCGACTCGTTTACCACCAACACCCCGCCGGGCTGTACCAAGGATTCGTACTTGTCGAATGAAGGTAAGTTGAGGACGATCACCGCCGGCGGATGTTTCACCAACGGCGAACCGATTTCCTCATCTGCAATGACGACGGTGCAATTGGCCGTCCCGCCGCGCATTTCGGGGCCATAAGAAGGGATCCAGGTCACTTCATAGCCAACGTCCATGGCGGCATAAGCCAGCACCTGGCCGGCAAACAACACGCCTTGCCCGCCAAAACCAGCAATCAGAATTTCTTTTTGCATGACGCTCCTTTGGAGCAGAGAATAAATACTGGAGAGCAATCAACTCCTCTCTCCTCCTTCTCTACTCACTACTCACTACTCTCTACTCACTACTTTATCTCCGCTATCTGCGGGGCGACCTTATAATCGCCTAACGGATAAGCCGGCACCATATGCTCTTCCACCCACTTGAGCGCTTCGATGGGAGAAACGCCCCAATTGGTCGGGCAAGTGGACAGGAGTTCGACCATCGAGAATCCCAATCCGCGCACTTGGGTCTCGAAAGCGGTACGGATGGCTTTTTTGGCCTTGCGGATATTGCCGGGATCATGCAGGGAGCGGCGGGCAATGTAACCGGCTCCATCCATGTTAGCCAAGATTTCGGCCATACGGATAGGGAAACCCTGCGTTTCCACATCGCGGCCTAGCGGAGAAGAGGTGGTCTTCATGCCCGGCAGGGAGGTCGGCGCCATTTGACCGCCGGTCATGCCGTAAATAGCATTGTTGATGAAGATGACGGTGATGTTTTCCCCGCGTGCGGCGGCGTGCATGATTTCTGCCATGCCAATCGAAGCCAAATCGCCGTCGCCTTGGTAGGTGAACACGATTCGGTCTGGTAAGACGCGCTTCATGCCGGTTGCCATGGCCGGGGCGCGTCCATGGGCTGCTTCTACGAAGTCGCAGTCGAAATAGTTGTAAGCAAAAACTGAGCATCCAACCGGGGCAACCCCGATGGTGCGCTCGGTCAGGTTCATTTCGTCCAGCACTTCAGCAACCAGACGATGCGCCACCCCATGCGTGCAGCCAGGGCAATAATGCGTTGGGAATTCAGTGAAAGCCTGAGGACGAACGTAAACAAGATTTTCAGGTTTGACCAACGTATCCATTTGCACCTCTATTTTACTCTCGTTACTCTTGTAATCATGCGCTGATACCAGGCATGACGCGGGTCCGCTTCGATCTGGAGTTCGGTGGTCGCTATCCGTTGGATTTCATCGTAAATTTCATCCGGAAAGGGCACCACGCCCCCCGGCCGGCCATAGAACTCAACCGGAACACGCCCTTTGGTCGCCAGTTGCACATCGTTCAGCATTTGCCCCATGTTCATCTCGACCACCAGGAAGGCTTGCACACGCTTCGAAAGCTCATCCAGGGCGGCATAGGGGAAAGGGCTGACCGTCACCGGGCGCAGCAGGCCGACCTTGATGCCGTCCTGCCGGGCAGCGCGCACCGCAGAGAGCGCCACACGCCCGGCTGTACCAAAGCCAACGACTACATAATCTGCGTCATCCAGATAATATTCTTTGTAACGGACTTCGTTGGCTTGCACTTCCATCCAGCGCTTGAAGATGCGCAAGTTAGTGACTTCCTCATCGGGCGGGTCAATGTAAATCGAGGTCAGGATGCGGCGCTTTCGCCCAAGGGCGCCGTTGGTCGCCCATTCCCAGTCCTTGCGTTGCACCGGCCGCATTTCGGGCAGTTCGGCCGGTTCCATCATCTGGCCAATCGAGCCGTCGGCGATGACCATACATACGGTGCGGTAGCGTTCTGCCAGGTCGAAGGAAAGAACCATCATATCAATGGCTTCCTGCACTGTCGAGGGAGCCAATACAATGGGGCTATAATCGCCATGACCGCCGCCATGTACGGCTTGGTTGTAATCGCTTTGCGAGGGGGCGATATTCCCCAGGCCTGGGCCGCCGCGCATCACGTTGACCAGGACAACCGGAATCTCGGTTCCCATGATATAGGAAATGCCTTCCATCATCAAAGATACACCGGGGCTGGATGAGGTACTCATCACCCGTGCCCCGGTGCAGGCTGCGCCGTAGACCATGTTGATTGCCGCTACCTCGCTCTCGGCCTGGACAAATGCGCGGCCTAGTTCAGGTAAGCGGCGGGAGAGATGTTCGAGTATCTCTGTCTGGGGGGTAATGGGATACCCAAAGTACCCCTCCAGCCCTGCACGGACGGCCGCTTCGGCGATTGCCTCATTGCCTTTGAGAAGTTCACGCGCCATATCTGCCTCCTATGCTGCCGCCGGAACGGCTTTGGTCACTTCACGGTAGACCGTGATAGCCGCATCGGGACACACCAGCGCACAAATAGCGCAGCCTGTACAGCCATCTTTGTAAATGTGAGCCGGGTGGTAGCCTCGGGGCGTCAACCGTTCCATGTTCAGCGACAATACTTTTTGTGGACAGGCATTGACGCATAATTCACACCCTTTGCAGTAGGTATCCGATACTTCGATCCAACCTTTTGCGGGCATTCAGTTCTCCTTTTCAAGAAGATAAATCGGCTTATCAGCCAATTCTTACCTATTATCACTCTTTTTGTTTTGAGGAGGTAGTGCCATGCGTCATCACTTAAAGTATACATCTTTCCCAATACGTTGGGGCAGTTTCGTCGAAAGTCTAAATTGTTCCTCCGCGCGCCCAAATATTTCTCCTGGAACAAAAAAGGTTGACATAGCGTCTTGCCTGTGACGCCAAAATCCAACTTCCTGGAGGAGAAATGAAAACCAAACTGTTAGCCCTTGCATCTGTGCTTGTCGTGGCGCTGACCTCGCTGGCCGCGTGTGGAAGCGCTGCAACACAAGCCCCTGCAGCAACCGAAGCGCCCGCCGCAATCGAAGCACCCCCTTTGCCTGGCTTCGATATGGGCATGGCTGACGCAGAGCCGCCCATGCCTCCAGCAGAGGCCCCGCGCGCTGCCCTGCCTACCGCCGGCGTGGTGTACCAGACCGTTCCAGATGTGAACAATGCTCCCGGTCAGACCGCCAGCATTGAGCGCAAGATCGTCAAGAACGCCGAGGTCAGCGTTCTGGTCGAAGACAGCGATGTCGCCATAGACCGCCTGACACAGATCGTTGGCGACGCGGGCGGCTACATCGTCAGTTCGCGCATCTGGTTCGAGGAATACTACGGGGAAAACTACAAATACGCTTCAATTACCATGGGAGTACCGGTCGAGCAATTCGAGGTCAGCCTGCGCCGCATCCGCGATCTGGCCATCCGCGTGCTGAACGAAACCGCCTCCGGTGAGGACGTTACCGACCAATACGTAGACCTGGAATCCCGCCTGCGAAATCTGGAGGCCACGCAGGCGCGCATTCAATCTTTCCTCGAAGACGCTAAAACCGTGGACGAGGCTCTGCGCATCAACCAGGAACTGGCCTCTATCGAAGCCCAAATCGAGGAAGTCAAAGGCCGCATGAACTATCTCAACGACCGTTCAGCCTTCTCGACCATCACCGTCACCGTCTCGCCTCAATTGCCGGACGTTGAGCCTGCTACGCCGACCCCTACGCCCACGCCTGTTCCCTGGACCCCCGCCGACACGCTAGAAGACGCCACACATACGCTGGTGAGCGCTTATCAAGGCATCGTGGAATTTGCCATCTGGCTATTCGTAGCCGTCCTGCCGGTCATAGCCCCGCCCGCCCTGGTCGTCTGGCTGATTGTCAAAGCGGTGCGCCGTAAGCCCAACAAAGCCCCATAACTTACAGGAATAGGCGCCTGCCAAACCCCTATCGAAACATAGCCAACTCCTGAAGGTTGGTCGAATAGAATCTCAAAAACAAAGGGAAGCGGGGTATTTTGGGTGTGCGCTGCACATCCAAAATACCCCCTCTCGATTCCTCTTGGAAGTGATACTGCTTAGCGGATACGCGCACGCAAAGGTTGTTACCGGGGACTGCAAAATCTCCAGATATTGCTCGAAAGGCGGGAGATTTTTGACTCGCCACCCGACATGTTTTGCTTCTGTTGGCGAACTCATGCAGATGCGGACACCAGAAAACTGCCGACCTCGCTTGCCACAACATCTATGCGAGAACATGACATTTGACACTTGCATTTCGATTCCCGCTTTTGTATAATATAAATACACAATTCGGTATTATATAATTCCGAAACGGAACAACAAATGCCTCCCCGCAAAATTGACTTCGACGAACTCGATTACCAAATCATCCAGGCGCTGCATCACGACGCCCGCGCCTCGGCCTCTGAGATTGCCCGCCAGACGGGCGCCAATGAACGCACCATCCGCAAGCGCATCGAGCGCTTAGTAGAGGGTGGCGCGGTTCGTTTGACGGCCATTCTGGAGCCGGGCGCTTTTGGCTATCACACCACAGCCGATATTTTCCTCGAAACCGACCCCAACCTGGAAACAGACATCATCGAGCGGCTGAGGGCCATGCCCGAAATCACCTACATGGCCCTGGGCCAGGAGACGGCGGAAATTTCCATCGAGGCGCGTTTCAAGGACAACGAAGCCCTGCGCGAATTTTTGCGCAAGACTCTGCCATCTATCCCTGGTGTGACTGTGAGCCGTTATGCGCTTGTGCCACGCATTTTACGCAACATTGATGAATGGCTGCCACCTCGCGAGGATTTTGGCCTGGAATAGGTGCGAGGAGTCCCCTTGCTGCGACTTTTACCGCTCCAGCCGGAGCGGTTTTCTTTTTTGGGGGAAATAGTGACATTTATCACTATTATTTCTCCCGTCAAGGATGTATAATGATGATGTATTCGGAATTTTATAGTTCCGAAACGGAATAAATAATTTAGCAGAAAGGACACCTGCCATGACTCTTCGCCACTTCATTGACACCCAAGATTTCACCAAACAAGAACTGCTCGACATGATCGAACTCACCCGCCGCATCAAAGCCGCCGATAAGCAAGGCTGCACGCCTAAACTGCTGGAGGGCGCTTCGCTGGCCATGATTTTCGAAGAACCCTCCACCCGCACGCGCGTCTCGTTCGAGGTGGCCATGACCGAACTGGGCGGCCACGCCCTCTATCTCAAGCCGGGTGAGATTCACCTCGGCGTGCGCGAGTCCATGTACGATACCGCCAAAGTCCTCTCGCGCATGTGCGACGCCATCTTCTGCCGCGCCCTCAAGCACGAGACCGTGACCGAATTCGCCAAACACGCCGATGTGCCAGTCATCAACGGCCTGACCGATTACAACCATCCTACCCAGGTCGTTTGCGATGTGACTACCATGCTCGAACACATGCCTGCTGGCAAGCGCCTGGAAGACCTGCATGTGACCTTCATCGGCGACGCCACCAACGTCCTCTCTTCGCTGATGCTCATCTGCACCAAACTGGGCATGCACTTCACCCACGCCGCGCCGAAGAAATACCAGGCGCCCGCCGAGTGGATTGCCTGGGCGGAGGCCAATTGCCGGGAATCGGGCGGCACGATCACGGTCACAGAGGACCCGGTCGAGGCGGTCCGCGAGGCCGATTTCATTTACACCGACCTGTGGTGGTGGGTCGGCCAGGAAGACCAGATTCCCGAACGCCGCGCCGCCTTCATGCCCACCTACCAGGTCAACCTCGACCTGTTCAACAAAGCCCCCTCGCACTGCAAATTCATGCACTGCCTGCCGGCCTCGCGCGGTGTGGAAGCCACCGACGAGGTGATGGATCATCCCCGCTCGATTATCTTTGACCAATCGGAAAACCGCCTGCACACCGAAAAGGGTCTTTTGGTTTATTTCCTCTACCCGCGCCTGAAGCATCCCTCCGAAGAACTGAAAGCCTATCACAAAGGGCAAATCGAGGCGCTGCTCAATCGTCCCGGATTTGGCATCGGGTGAAAGCCTCCCACACGATTGTGGTTGGCATTGACTTTACAAGGAGAAAATGCTCTGTTGCGAGGATGTCATTGCAAGCCGCCGCGAGCGGCGACCGCGAAGCGTACCCGAAGGGTAAGCAATCCCCTTTCCGGCTGAGAGACTGCTTTTCCCATGCTACGCATTGGGACATGCGCTTCGCTCGCAGTGATGTACTTTGAGAGTGTTTGCCACATAGCAAGGAGAAAAAATATGAGTTCCCCATCTGACTCCAAAGGTTTCAAGAAAGTTTTGCGCGCTGTGGATATGACGCTCTTTTCCATCTGCGCGATTATCGTGCTGGATACGCTGGGCGCTTCGGCGTCCATTGGCGCATCCAGCGTGTCCTGGTATCTCATCACGCTGTTTCTGTTTTTCATCCCCTATGGGCTGATTACCGCCGAATTGGGCTCTACCTACCCGGAGCAGGGCGGCATTTATGCCTGGGTGCGGCGTGCCTTTGGCGAGAAGTGGGCCGCCCGCACGACCTGGTATTACTGGATCAACGTCGCTTTGTGGATGCCCTCGGTCTATGTGCTGTTTGCAGGGGTTTTCTCGCAGTTGTTCTTCCCTGAGATGAGCCTGCCCTGGATTATCTTCATTGGCATCGTGATGACCTGGGTGACCGTGCTGGTTGGCGTCGTCACGCTGGAGGTAGGCAAATGGGTGCCGAATGTAGGCGCGATCGTCAAAGCGGTTATCATTCTTGTCCTGGGAGGCGGCGGGATTGTGTTTGCCCTGCGGAATGGCGTTGCCAATGACCTGTCGTTCCAGGCCATGCTGCCCACCTGGGATGCCGGGCTGGCCTTCCTGCCGGTCATTGTGTACAACTTCCTGGGCTTCGAACTGATGTCTGGCGCAGGCGA
>DAOUCM010000167.1:0-2486 GCA_034431895.1 Anaerolineales bacterium | reverse complement strand
GCTTCGAGCGGAAGAACACCGCTCTCGCAATGACATTTGTACGGTAGAGAAAAAAATTATAGCATGTTCCCTTGCTCCATATACAGTACAGGTAGGCTGGCCCTACGTTTGGCTGCGGAATGGAATTCCGCACTACAAAAAGAGTCACGGAGGAAAGACTCCGTGACTCCCTGGCCTGTCAGCCAGCCTGTCCTGCCGTCAGGCCAGAGGACAGGCTGTGCCTCTGTGGTATGACTGCCTTGCCTAAAAAGCAAGAATGGATGTGAAGCCTCGTTTACTGCCCAAACGAGAACGTGGACATGATGGTGTCGAACACAGCCGACTCGGCGGTCTTGTCGAAGGATGGCAGCGGCGTGGCGGCGTTAGCCTGATCGGAGGAATGCAACGTGAAGGTCAGGCTGATGCAAGCGTTGTCCTTGGTAGCGGAATAGGCCACAAAGTCGTAGGTGTTGCCGGTCGCCGCCGGGACGTCGGCGGGGAGCAGTGTGGGGGTGGGGCTGGGAGTGGGGGCGGGGGCGGGCGGGGAACCTGTCGGCGAGAGACAGGCCGAGAGTACGGTCAGCAGGCAGAGGGAGAGGATGAGGCGGGACATGGAACACCTCCAAAATGGGGATCCCTCCCTGCCCTCCTTCGATTTTGGGAGGGGCCAGGAAGGTGCGGATTAAGTCGGCTGGGCTGATTGAAAGAGCGGCGCGGAGAATTGGCCGATAGGTTTCACCCGCCCATTCAACACGTTTTCGACCAGGCGCGCAGAGTGCAGGGGCATGGCTTCACTGCCACATTCGGGACAAACGTACATTTCCAGGTCGTTGATCACATAAGGTTGATTGTCGCGGTAAAAAATCCTGGTCACGCGCACGATTTTCATTGAACTTGTACAACCGTTTGGGCATTCCATACTTCAACTCCTGTTCGCCGTGATGATGAAGGCAGGGCGGCAATCTTTGTTGCTGTGATGCGATAAGGGCATTATATCATCGAGCATTCTTGTGTGAGGCAATGATGTCTGGCAGGCAAGGGCGTCTAGATTTGCTCGTGGTCAAGGGAGTGGCACATTCTTTCGGGGAGCAACGCGAAGCGAACCCGCCCGACGATCAACCGTCGAGCTATGCATACGAAGACGGCTCAAGCCGCCTGGCCCGCCTTAGCGGGGCTCGTATGAACAGGGAGAAGGCAGGGCCAATTCGTCCCACGATGGAGGTCGTGCCTTGACCTACTTCCCCCGAAAATTCGAGCCACGTCCTGGTTAGGGATGCTTATGTTAGTGGATTTTGCGCTATGATATAATCTCTTGCCAATGGATTTGTCGGATATATTTCATGCGATTCGGGCCAATCGTATCCGGATAACCTCCCATGCCCAGAAAGAGGCTCAAGCAGATGGGTTGACATTGGAGCAGATTTATACTTCGGTGATACGAGGCGAAATGATCAAAGAATATCCAGATGACCGCCCTTATCCATCCTGCCTGATTCTGGGTTTCACGGTTGCAGGCCAAGCCGTTCACTCGGTTTGGGCCTATAATTCTGAAAATCGTTTTGCTGTACTTATTACGGTGTATCGCCCGGATCCAAATCTCTGGGAGAATTTCCGTGAAAGGAAAAAGTGAAATGATGCCTTTTCCAACATGTCCGATCTGCGGTGGTGAAATGATTCACAAAACGGTCGAAGAAATCTTACAGGGAGGAGGCAACACGGCCATTGTTACAGTCGAGGCAGAGCTTTGTCTGCATTGCGGCGAAAGGCTCTTCACGCCTGAAACGATTGCTTACTTCGAAATGATCTCTGCCAGACTGGAAAAGGAACAAACCCAGGGTTTCCAGAAAATTGGCGCTGCATACGCTGTGCCTGTCACGTAACACTCTGCCTGGTTAGTCCGTTGATTGCCTCGAAACAGTATAAGCAAACAGATAACTGTGGCGGCTTCCCTTTGCTTTCGAGCGCATTGAACCCCTTCCAGCCGCCGGCATTGGCGTGGACATTGCCGTCCACCACCTGCCACCAGGCTTCGGCACTGCCGGTGACAGTAATCGTTGCCGTATCGGTGCAGACATTGGTCGAGCCAATATAAGTCCGGCCGGTGATAGTGGCTGTGCCGGCGCCCACCCCGCTGACGGTTGTTTCGTAGGGAGCGGCGCTGTCCGGGCTGGTGACGCTGGCCGCGCCGGTATTGCTAGATTCAAACCGGACTTCATTCACTGTCCCGCCGCCAATATTCATCGTCAAAGCCGCGCTCTCCCCGGCCATTATCTCGGCGCTTTCCGGTGACAGCCAACATAAGGGGGGATAAAGTAAATATTCCATTTTTGTGTCGGCAGGGCAACTTCCGCTTAAACCGTAATAGCCTTCAACTTGGTAACTATTCAGCCTGACAGAATTCTAACAAATTACTATCGTGAATTATACAAACATCCAGGATAATTGTGTTCTATGACACCGATGCAATTACCCAATCGTGAAGCCATGCGAACCGCGTATCTGGAGGG
>DAOUCM010000166.1:0-2331 GCA_034431895.1 Anaerolineales bacterium | reverse complement strand
CTGAACGCCGCCAGCCGCGTCCCCTGGATTGTCCTCTCCGCCGCCGTCTCCTTCGACCTGTACCTGCAACAAGTCATTGCCGCCTGTCAGGCTGGGGCGAGCGGGGTAGCGGTAGGCCGCGCCGTATGGCAGGAATCTGTTCACCTCGACGGTCAGCCGCGCCTGGACTTCCTGCGCACGACCGCCCGCGACCGTCTCATCCGCCTGAATGCCCTCACCCAGGCCCTCGCCCGCCCGTGGACGGATACCTGCACCACCGAGGTCCCACTCGACTGGTACAAAAATTACTGAGAAACCGGTTTCCCGCTTCCCCTGTCCGATGGAACTTCAGGATGCTTTTATCTTCTCTTCCACGAAGCGCAAAAACTCCCGAAACCCCTCCGTAACATCAGCGGAGAAGGGCGCGGCCTCGACCTTCTCTTGAGTGCCATTATGGAAATGCCGCGGATAGGTTTCCACCCCCTTCCAGGCAGTATCTGGAAAGTTATCGTAGCGATAGAACCTGCCATCCAGATGACGCCGTTCCCAGTGAAAGCCAAAGCGCCCTTCCAGCACGCGCGATACCCAAACGTCTATGATGCTGGAATCAGACAGGAACAGGCGTAATTTTTCGCCTATCACAGCACTATCTACCACAATTTGCGAGAACTCGACTTCGGCAATTCTCGCCAGCGTTTCCAGCGCAGGATTCATAGCCCAGCCAGGATTTCGGCAAGTTTGCGGCGTTCACTTTCCAGAAAATCGAAGCGGAAGTAGTCGTCGAAGGCTTCTGTTTCGTGAAAAGCGCCTTGCTGGATTTTCTCATCCAGTTCCAGGACGCTGCGAACGCCGTAGCGCTGTGCCAGGCTGAGCAATTCACTTTCCACGATGCGCGATTGCCGCTCCAGGTAGATTTTCAGGCTTTCACGTTCCAGCGTTTCTGGCTGGATATTCAACTGTGAAGCAACTTTTTCGAGCAACATACGACCATCCTTTCCAGGGAAATTATACTCCATGAAAACCTTTGACCTCCTCATCCCCGGCGAAATCAACCCCGACCTCATCCTCAGCGGCGATGTCGAACCTCAATTCGGTCAGGCGGAAAAACTGGTCGAATCCGCCGCCCTCGCCATTGGCTCGTCCTCCGTCATTGCCGCCTGTGGCGCAGCCCGTCTCGGCCTGAAGGTGGCCTTCATCGGCATTTGCGGCGACGACCTCTTTGGCCACTTCATGCTCGAAGAGATGCAAAAACGCGGGGTGAATGTGGACAACGTGATTCAGGTCCCCGGCGGGACGACCGGCCTGAGCGTGATCCTGAACCGGGACATTGACCGCGCGATTCTGACTCACCCGGGCCTGATTCCCGCTTTATCGGCAGACGACATCCCTGACGATTTGCTCCGTCAAACCCGTCACCTGCACGTTGCCTCCTACTTTTTGCAACATGGGCTGCGCCCCGGCCTGCCCCGCCTCTTCGAGCGCGCCCGCGCCCTCGGCCTGACTATCTCTCTTGATACGAACTGGGATCCCACTGGAACCTGGGAGGGCGTCCTCGACCTGCTGCCCCTCGTCAACGTCTTCCTGCCCAACGAGGCCGAAGCAAAGGCGATCACAAAGGCGGAAAACGTCGAGGAAGCGGCGTCCAGGCTTCAGGTCCGGGTGGAAACGGCAGCCATCAAACTGGGGCAGGACGGGGCGTTGGGCGTCTCGCACGGTCAGAAAGTCCGCGTGCCCAGCATTCCCGTCCGCGTCGTGGATACCGTCGGCGCCGGCGACACCTTCGACGCCGGTTTTCTTTACGGTTATCTCAACGGCTGGTCGTTGAAGAAATCGCTGCGCCTGGCGGCCGTCTGCGGTGCGCTCTCTACCCGCGCCGCCGGCGGCACCGCTGCCCAACCGACCCTCCCCGAAGCCCTCTCTTTCCTCTAACCACCGTCCACTGTCCATTGTCCAGTATGCACTACCTCGACTACCTCACCCTCTCCCACCACTTTGGCCGACCCATCGGCCTGACTTCCGTCTGCTCGGCGCACCCGCTGGTCATCGAAGCTGCCCTGCGGCATGGGTTGAACCACCGCTCGCCGGTGCTCATCGAGGCCACCTGCAACCAGGTCAATCAGTTTGGCGGCTACACCGGCCAGACCCCCGCCGACTTTGCCCGCTTCGTGCAGGAGACCGCGTACCGCCTGGGCCTGCCGCGCTCGCGCCTGCTCCTGGGTGGCGACCATCTCGGCCCGCTGCCCTGGGCCAGCGAACCCGCCGCAAGCGCCATGCAAAAGGCCGCCGACCTGGTGCGCGCCTTCGTCCAGGCTGGCTATACCAAAATCCATCTGGATTGCTCCATGCCTCTCG
>DAOUCM010000165.1:0-3677 GCA_034431895.1 Anaerolineales bacterium | reverse complement strand
GTCCTGCAGCATGGCCTTGCGCCGATCACCAAAGCCGGGTGCCTTGACGGCGGTGACGTTCAGCATCCCCCGCAGCTTGTTGAGAACGAGGGTGGCAAGCGCTTCGCCGTCGATGTCTTCGGCGATGATGACCAGTTCGCGCTTGCCGACCTGGACGAGTTTCTCCAGCAGCGGGACGATGTCCTGCGCGGCGGAGATCTTCTTCTCGTTGATCAACACGTACGGCTCGGCAATGACGGCTTCCATGTGCTCGGCGTCGGTGATGAAGTAGGGCGAGATGTAGCCGCGGTCGAACTGCATACCTTCGACGTATTCGGTCTCGAATTGCAGCGACTTGGATTCTTCGACGGTGATGACGCCGTCTTTGCCGACCTTGTCCATCACGTCCGCAATCAGATTGCCGATTTCGGCATCAGCGGCGGAGTTGGTGGCCACGGAAGCGATCTCTTCTTTGGTATCGATCTTGACCGACATCTTGCGCAGTTCTTCCACGACCTTGTCGGTGGCCAGTTCGATGCCGTGTTTCAACAACATGGGGTTGTAACCGGCTTCCAGGGCTTTCAAGCCTTCGTTGACAATGGCGTGCGCCAGCACAGTGGATGTGGTCGTGCCGTCGCCGGCGATGTCGTTGGTCTTGGACGCCGCCTCTTTCAACAACTGGGCGCCCATGTTCTCGAAGGGGTCTTCCAATTCAATTTCTTTCGCAACCGAAACGCCATCGTGGGTGATGGTGGGGGAACCGAACTTGCGGTCCACGGCTACGTTGCGGCCTTTTGGCCCCAGGGTAGCCGACACGGCTTCGGCCACCACGTTGATACCGTTCTTGAGTTTACGACGTGCGTCTTCAGAGAAGACAAGTTGTTTAGCAGCCATAGTGAATTACCTCCAAAGGAATTGGGTGATTAACCTTCGACGATTGCGAGCAGGTCGCTCTCGCGCAGGATGAGCAATTTCTTGCCGTCCACTTTGAACTCGGTGCCGGCATACTTGGCGTACAAGACTTTGTCGCCCACTTTGACATCCATCTCAATGCGTTTGCCGGCATCATCGCGCGCGCCGGGGCCTGCGGCCAATATTTTGCCCTGTTGGGGCTTTTCCTTAGCGGTTTCGGGTAGAACGATACCGCCGGCGGTCACTTCTTCCTGCTCGATAGGCTCGACCACCACGCGGTCGCCGAGGGGTTTGAGAGATAGCGCCATTTGTTCCTCCTGAATAAAAGTGATGAGCAAGTAGTCAAATTTTTAGCACTCAAAGTCAAAGAGTGCTAATTTAGACCGAATGATAATGGCCTTTTGGATGTAAGTCAAGGGGGAATGCAAAGCGTTAACGAAACTCTGATATTACGGGGCGCTGCCAAATGACGCAGGTTTATCGGTCACAGTACAGGCCGTCGAATTCATCCGCCGCTCCCCAAAGGGAACGCTGTAACGCAGATGGCGCTGATTTTGGGCTCTTTGGGAATCACCATGCTGGTTGCACTGCTGGTGGCGGTTCGGACATCACTTCTTGAGACTTCTTGCCGAAGACAGGAGACTTCGGCCTCCTCGACAGATGCCGTTACGGCGATGGAGTGGCGGTCGGTTCGGACATCACGCCCTGGGTGGCGGTTGCGAGGGGCGTTCCCCCCTCCCCCAGCGAGGCACAGATGATCTCGCCCGAAGAGACGATGCCGGCAATGTCGGGGTCGCTGCCGTAGGCGGCTTTGACTTCTCTCAGCACTTCGAGCGCCTCGGGACAGTAGTTCTGCTGCGGGCGGCTGAGAGCGGCCAGCACCGAGCCGTAGGTGTAATAGTAGACCACTGTGTTGGGCGAGAGCGGCAATCCTTTCACTTCGGCAGGCGTGTCATTGGGGCCACAGCCTCCGCGCCCGTCGCAGGATTCTTCGGCTGTGCAGCCGCGGATGGCGCATTTCAAGGCCGGGATGGAACCTTCGTAGTTGCGTGATTTGAAGTAGATGATGCCCAACTGGCCATAGGTATCGGGGTTGTTGGGCTGGAATTCGAGCGCCTTTTGCACGTTGCGCGCCGCGATGAAGAATTCACCCATCTGCGAATAGGTCTTGGCAATCGAGAGATAAGGTACCGGGTCTTTCACCCCCAACTGCTCGTTGATGCGGGCTGCCTGGGCAAAGTATTCCAGCGATTTTTCGTATAAAGCGCGGGCAGAGTCTGGATTGGGACTGCCAAAGGCCAGGCGGCGGTAATTGGCCCCAGCGCGCAGGTACAAGAAGGTCAGGTTGGGCGTGATGGAGATAGCGCGGTCGTATTCCTGAATGGCCTGATTGTACTGGCCTAGCGATTCCAGCACATAGGCGTAGACGCGGTGCACGTCCATCAGAGACGGGTCGCGTTCCAGGGCTTGCAGGATGTTCTCCTCGGCCTGGGTCCATTTCTGCTGGTCTACCAGGATCTCGGCGTAGAAGGCCAGCGCCAGGGTGTTGGTGTTGTCCAGCAGCAGGGCGCGGTTGGCCTCCTGCTCGGCTTCGGTCAGATAGGCTTGAGATTGCTTGGCGTCTACCAGCAGGGGATTGGCGTTCCAATCCAGCGCAAAGGCGCGGATGGCGTGCGCCAGGCTGTCATCGGGGGCCAGTTCGGTGGCCCTGGTGGCGGATTCGAGAGCCTCCTGCAAACGGGCGCGTTGCGCCTCATCGGTAGTCAACAAGGCCGAGGAGTAGGTTTGAATGCGCGCTAATTTGGCCCACACTTCGGCATTGGTTGGGTTTACTTGTGTTCCTTGACGGTAGGCCAGGATGGCGGCGTCCATGGCGCCGGCCGTGAAATGCGAGTCGCCTTCCAGCACGAAGGACTCGACGGTGCGCGTGGGCGTGGGCGTGGGCTGAAAGGGTGACTTGATCTGGCCTTGCTGCAACAAGCGCAGGAACCACACGCCTCCCAAAATCATGACGACCAGGAAGAACAAGCGGTAGATATTCGTCCCTTGTTTGCGGTAGAACAGGGAACGGCGGGGAGAAACGTTCATGGCTCGGGGGTGGAGGTGAGCGCTTCGGGCAAAGGAGTCTCCGACGATAACGGGAGCAGTTCGGGGGTCGGGGAAGAGGCGAGGTTGGTCTGACAGATGTTCACGATTTCTGTGGCGTTGGTCATGGCAATCTCATCCGCTGGGACGCGGGCTTGAATTTGCTGAGCAATTTGCAAGGCTTCGCCGCAGCGGTTGAGGCGCGCCAACACCAGTCCATAAGTGAAGTAGTATTCGGCAATGCGGGTGTCGTTGACCAACGGGATCGGCTCAATAGGTTGGCCGTCTTCGGTCGCGCCGCCGGCAACGACCAGTTTGAGTTGTTCGACGGCTTCGGGCCATTGGAAGTTACGGTAGTACATGACACCCAGGTTGCCGCGCAGGTTGGCATCGGTGGGGTTGTCGTTGCGGGCGGTTTCGGCGTATTGCACGGCCTTGGCGTATTCGCCGACAGTGGCGTAGGTGCGCGAGATGTACAGGTCGGGGGTGGGGTCACCGGGGTTGAGGGCGTTGGCGCGGGTGAATTCTTCTACAGCCTTGTCGTAGATGCCCAGCACACGGTAGTTGCGTCCGAGCGCCAGGTGCAGGTCAGCAATGTTGGGATTGATGGCGATGGCGGCCTCGTACTCGCGGATGGCTTCTTCGTAGTTGGCGGTGGCTTCGAGGATGTAGCCGCGCGCGCGGTGGCTTTCGAGTGTGTT
>DAOUCM010000164.1:0-1541 GCA_034431895.1 Anaerolineales bacterium | reverse complement strand
TCGGAAGAAGTCCAGCCAGGCGTCATTCTGGATTTTGATAAAGAAAATCGCGTGGTAGGCATCGAGATACTCAACCTTTCCAGCCGCGTTGCAAAACAGCAATTGAATTTAGTGCAGTTGGAAACCGTGTAGTACGAGAACTGGCATTCAGCGTTCTCGATGCGCCGCCTCCTCGCTCTTTCCTCCCTCCTCTTGCTTCTCAGCCTCCTGCTGGCCTGGTGGCAGACCTCCCGCGCCCCGCAGCCGGTCGCCCTGACCCCCGTCCTGACCGGCGAGACGGAATACTGCCTCACCTGTCACGCCGACCTGCCCGAAATCAGCCCCTCCCATCCGGTGGACGTGTTCGGCTGCGTTCTCTGTCATGGCGGGGAGCGCCTCGCCCTGGACGCCGACCTGGCGCACAGCACTCTGCGCGGCGGCGCCAACCCCTCCGACCTGAGCGTGGTCGAGGCCTCCTGCGGCGGGGGCAACTGTCACTCCGGCAGCGAAGCGGCCGGGCGCGACCACATCCAGCGCGTGATGACCAGCGTCCAGTCCACCTACACGGGCGCCATCGCCAGCATCCGCTTCACCTTTGGCGCGCAGGCGGACCTAAGTCCGCGCTACGGCATCCGCGCCGTGACCGATGAGCAGACCCAGACCGGCATTGTCTCGCTGCAAGCCTTCGACCCCGCCGCAGAGACCAACCCGATGATCCAAAAATTCGGCGAAAACTGCCTCACTTGCCACCTGTGGGCCGAACCCCGCCCCGGCCAGCCCTACGCCCGCTTCACCGGCTGCGCCGCCTGCCATACCGTTCTCCCCTCCCCCCTGGGGGGAGGGGCCGGGGGTGAGGGGCAAATCCACACCCTCACCACCGCCATCCCCTACACCCAATGCAACACCTGTCACAACCGCGGCAACTACAACCTGCGCACAATGACCTTCGACGAGCGCAGCGACCAGCCGACCACCCGCCTGGACGACTACTACCAGCCCATTGCCCAATTCGTCCGCTGTGAGTGGACGCTCGACTGCGTGGACTGCCACACCCGCATCGAAGCCATGGGCGACGGCGACCTGCACCCCGACCAGGCCAGCATCCAGTACGTGCAGTGCAAGACCTGTCACGGCACGCCGGCCGAACTGCCCCGCACCAAAACCCTCACCGACCCCGAAGACCTGGCTTTCAAACTGGCTTTCCTCAACCCCGTCATTGACCTGAAAGTCGGCGACACCATCCTTGTCACCGAAACCGGCGAGCCGCTCTGGAACATCCGCCTGCTCTCCTCCCCCAGCGGGGGAGGGGCCGGGGGTGAGGGCATTCTTTTCGAAATGTACGGCAAAGCCACCCGTCAATACTTCACCTTCCGCCCGGTGATGGGCAGCGGCTGCACCCAATCGGGCGAAGACCAGTCCTCCTCCTACTGCCACCAATGTCACGCTGTGGAACGCCATGCCCACCCTTAGCCGTCGCGACTTTCTCAAACTGTTGACCAACGGACTGCTGACCCTGAGCGGAGTGCTCGGATTGGGAGCAATTCTGCGCTTCCTGGGCTACA
>DAOUCM010000163.1:0-3774 GCA_034431895.1 Anaerolineales bacterium | reverse complement strand
TATTACCAACTCGAAGAGCAAACCGCCCACGTGTGGATCGCCCACCAGCGCTACCCCACCAAAGGCCGCGTCTGGCATCCCGGCGGGGCGCACCCTTTCATTGGGCTGAACGAGGCTCTAGTCCACAACGGCGATTTCTCCAACTATCACGCCGTCAGCGAGTATTTGCGTCAGCGCAACATCGGGCAACTGTTCTTGACCGACACCGAGGTCAGCGTGCAATTGTTCGATCTATGGGACCGGGTCTACGGCTACCCGCTGGAAATTACCCTCGAAGCCATGGCGCCTACCACCGAACATGACTTTGCCATGCTGCCCGCTGAGAAACAAGAGCTCTATCGCGCCATTCAGCGCACCCACATCCACGGCTCGCCAGACGGCCCCTGGTTCTTCATCGTCGCCCGCTCGAAGGCAGATGCAGATGAATTCGAGTTGCTCGGCATCACAGATACTTCCATGCTCAGGCCGCAAGTGTTTGCGCTTTATGAGAATGCCCCTCATCCCTCGCTACCCTCTCCCAATGGAAGAGGGGATGAGAGAGAGGGCCATGTGCAAATCGGGTTGATTGCCTCCGAAAGACAGGCCATTCACGCCTGCCTGCGCTCGCTGGCAGCAGAGGATACACGCTTCAAGCCCTACGCTGACAAATACTGGAATGCACGCGGCGGTTCGTACACGGATGGCGGCGCGTTTCGATTCACTGTCTCTCCCTCTCCCTTCCAGGGAGAGGGGCCAGGGGCGAGGGTTTTGTCTTGCAGGAACAAATTCGGCGAAGCCTTGACCTTGCTCCCCAGCCTCAGGCAGGCCCCGGCACAAGTGCAGCCAGATCAAGCCAATCGGGCCTTCTGCCAACGCTGGCAAAATACGTTGACCCGCGCTTACGATGATGGCGGTCCGCTGACGGCCTGGGAAAGCCTCCAGCCGCAATTGCCAGCGCTGGATTGGAACGAATTAGCCTGGGGGCTTGGCTGGTTAGCGGATTTCGGCCACCAAGGGGATGACGAATTCCACTTTGCGCGCGAAACGCTTTCGCTCATCCGCGACCGGCGCACAGATTGGGGAAACAAGAAAAGAGCCTCGGTGCTGGCTCTGATAGACGAAAGCCTGAGCCATTTGTTCGAGGATGTCGAACGTTCGAGGTCGAGCGTTCGACGCTTGACATGGAAGTCTCGCCACAACCTGCCTTTGCCCGCCTCGAGCCGGGCCGCATTGATCGTTGATGCGCTGGGGTTCCCGGCCGAAGGGGACGAGGCGGCAGCCCGTTATATCGTCCAGGCCTATCAACACGGCTGGAGGCATTTCATAGTCTACAACTGGCGCGGAGGGCGCTTTGCGGGCGTCGGCCTCGGACCGAACACGCAGGGCGTCACGCTGCACTTGTACGGCGACGTGGGCGATTACGCAGCCTCCGGGCTGGACGGGGCCGAAGTCCACCTGCACGCCGACGGGCAGGATCAACTCGGCCAAATCATGAAATCAGGCAAACTGGTTATTCATGGAGACGTGGGACAAACCTTTCTTTACGGGGCCAAAGGCGGCGAAATCTATGTGCTTGGCTCAGCGGCCGGGCGTCCGCTGATCAATGCCGTCGGCCGGCCACGGGCGGTCATCAACGGGACCTGCCTGGATTACCTGGCCGAGTCGTTCATGGCCGGCGACCCACACAAAGGCGGCGGCTTCGTCATTGTCAACGGCGTGACCTACACCGAAGACGGGCGCCTGGTTGATTTGCCTACTCCCTACCCCGGCGGGAATCTGTTCTCGCTGGCCTCGGGCGGGGCCATCTTCCTCCGCGATCCGTACCGCCGGGTGGACGAGGATCAACTCAACGGCGGGGTCTTTGCCAATTTGACGGAAGCAGATTGGGGGTTGATCGAACCGTACTTGCTCGAAAACGAGAGACTGTTTGGGATCCGCAGCGAAGATTTGTTAACGGTAGACGGCGTCCGCTTGTCTCCATCCGATGTGTATCGCAAAGTGGTGGTCAAAGAGCAGACCGCCATTTTGACAGAAAATGCTAACCGATAAAGGAGAAAAAAATGGATTCGAAAGACCTGTTGAAACGAGTCAAAGAAGATGGCCTGAAGTTCATCTCTTTGCAATTCTCAGACGTGACCGGGGCGGTCAAGAGCGTGGACATGCCCGTCAAGGGGCTGGAAGGCGCACTGGAAGAAGGGGTGTGGTTCGACGGTTCGTCTGTGGAGGGTTTTGCCCGCATCCAGGAATCGGATATGCGCCTGGTGCTGGACCCCGACACATACGCTGTGCTACCGTGGGCGGCAGAGGAGCGCAAACGCGGACGGGTGTTCTGCGATATTTACACACCCGACGGCCATCCCTTCGAGGGCGATCCGCGCGGGACCTTGAAGCGGCTGCGCAATAAAATTACCGAACGCGGCTGGACGTTCAACGTTGGGCCCGAGCCGGAGTTCTTTTTGTTCAAGCGGGCAGACGCCAATGGAGGGAACGTACACCCCGTTCCACACGATGTAGGCGGTTATTTCGATTTTTCACCCAGCGACGAGGCCGTGCGAGTGCGCACAGAACTGATGGATGCGCTAAGCAGAATGGGGCTGGAAATCGAAGTCGGCCATCACGAGGTGGCGCTCGGCCAGCACGAGATTGATTTTCGCTTTGCAGATGTGTTGCGAGCCGCCGATAACGTGTTGACCTTGAAATACACCGTCAAGGCGATTGCGGCAAAGCACGACTTGGTGGCTTCGTTCATGCCCAAGCCAATTTATGGCATCAACGGATCGGGGATGCACTGCCATCAATCGCTGTTCGATGCGCAAGGCAATAACCTGTTCTTCGACGAGCAGGATGAGTTCAAACTCTCGAAGATTGCCTATCACTTCATTGCAGGGCAGTTGAAACATGCGCGCGCGCTGGCGGCGGTGGTTTCGCCGACGGTCAACTCGTACAAGCGGTTGGTGCCCGGTTATGAGGCGCCGGTCTACATCGGGTGGGCGCAGATCAATCGTTCGGCGTTGATTCGCATTCCGCGCTACAACGAGGGACGCCCCAAGTCGGTGCGCGCCGAGTTACGTTTCCCCGATCCGTCCTCCAACCCCTACCTGGCCTTTTGTGCCATGTTAGCCGCCGCGCTGGACGGCATTGAGAAGAAGATGAATCCGCCTGCGCCGCTCAACAACGTCAATCTGTATCACTTGACAAAGGAAGAACGCGCCAAAATGGGCGTGGGCGAGTTGCCCGGCTCCCTGGCCGAAGCGTTGATCGAACTGGACAAGGACGAGGTCTTGAAAACAGCCCTGGGCGCCACCATTTATGAAGCCTTTAAGCGCGCCAAATGGGAGGAGTGGGACGATTATCGCCTGCATGTGACGGATTATGAGGTAGAGCGGTATTTGGAAACGGCGTAGCACAGTTCGACATTGTCCTATTCGTCCTGAGCAGAGGCAGATCTGGAGCCTCTACTCAGGACGATAGAGAATTTTGCTACCGTATATCCTCTCGTTCTAGCGGAAGTCTCCACAGGGGATGCTATTGGATTGCCGCCCGCCAGCAATGCAACGGCTGGCAAAACAAGTGGATGGGGGCGGCCAACCGCCGTACCGCCGACTTGCATGTGCCAGTACGGTCGCTTGCTAGACTAGGCAGAGCCTGGTGGTACGCTATCCGACTTTCACGCTCTGCGGAACAAGTGGGTGTGGGCGGCCAACCGCCGTACCGCCGACTTGCATGTGCCAGTACGGTCGCTTGCTAGACCAGGCAGAGCCTGGTGGTACGCTATCCGACTTTCACGCTCTGCGG
>DAOUCM010000162.1:0-2464 GCA_034431895.1 Anaerolineales bacterium | reverse complement strand
CCGACCTCGAGGCGGCTACTCCTCGATTGGCTCGATCCAACCCCAGAGCAGATTGTAGCCCATTTGACCGAAAAACTGCGCCAGGGCGGCTGTGCAGCAGTGATTTGCAACCGCGTCCAGAGGGCGCAGGACATCTATCGGGCTCTGCAATCCGCTCATCTGACCGAGCCGGAGGACTTGATTCTGTTCCATGCCCGTTTTCCCTTCCACTGGCGGGAGGAAATCGAGAAAAAGGTACTCGAAAAATTCGGCAAGGACAAAGGCCATCCTGGCCAGCCCAATCGCCATCGTCCGCACCGCGCTATCGTGGTGGCTACCCAGGTCATCGAACAAAGCCTGGACCTGGATTTCGACTACATGATTTCCGACCTGGCGCCGATGGATTTGCTCATCCAGCGCGCCGGACGGCTACACCGTCATTCGCAAAACGACGCTGGCAGACCCGCCGGTCTCTCCCGTCCGACCCTGGCGGTTACTTTGCCGCCCGAAAAAGAGCACCTGCCCGACTTTGGCCGCGATGTGTGGGTGTACGACGAAGTGACGCTGCTGCGTACCTGGCTGACGCTGCGCGACCGTCAGGAACTTACCCTGCCGCAAGAAACCGCCGCTCTCATCGAGCAGGTGTACCCATTGTATCCCAAGGATGAGCAATGCGAGCCGATTTACCAGGCTGCCCTGCACGCCGCCGCCGAAAAAGCCCGGCTGGACGAGGACAAAGACGTTCACGAGGCTGCCAGGCGGTTGATCAACAAACCCGCTTATGAAGGTTTGATGACCGAGCGCAACGAAGAACTGGAAGAAGACGACCCGAAAGCCGGGCGGGCCTTCCGCGCCCTCACCCGCCAGGGCGAACCCAGCGTCTCGCTCATTTGTCTGTACCAAACGCCGCAAGGGATTGCTCTCGAACCTGATGGCAGCGGCGCCCCGCTCGACCTGACCAAACGCCCTGATGTCTCCCTTGCCAGAGAATTGTTACGTCGTGCGGTGAACGTGCAGCGCAAAGATGTTGTAAACTATATCGTAAGTCACGATAGCCGTACTTCCGAATGGAAGAAATCGGCGGCCGTGCGCGACCACTTCCCTGTCCTGTTCGATGCCAATGGGGAATATCGTCCCGAAGGCGCAGACTTTACCCTGGAACTCAGCCGTGAACTCGGCTTGCAAGTGATCAAGACTTCCGAAGTCTAAACAAAGGAGGCCCAATGACTTACTCATACAACCTTGTAGACGAAGCCTGGATTCCCTGCACCCGCTTAGACGGGCGCGTCGAAGAACTCGGCTTGCGCCAGACTCTCCTGCGCGCCCACGAATTGCGCGGCGTGCAAGGCGATTCGCCGCTGGAAACGGCGGCTCTCTACCGCCTGCTGCTGGCCGTGCTGCACAGCGCCCTGCGCGGCCCGCGTACCTGGGACGAGTGGGGCGAATTGTGGGAAAGGGGCCGTTGGACGCCGGAACTGATCAATGGCTATCTCGACCAGTGGCGTGAACGCTTCGACTTGTTCCATCCCCAGCGGCCGTTCTATCAGGTCAGAGAGGAACGGATGTCCCCCAAAAGCGCGCTGTTGTTGCCGCATGGTATGTCAACTGCCAATGAGCTGTTCGAGCATGAGACAGTAACCGAAGATGTCTCATTGACATGCAATCAGGCAGCACGCGCCTTATTAGTTGGTCAGGCTTACGGCATGGGCGGATTGTGCAATCCACAACTGAAAATCTTCCTCACTTATGCGCCGTGGGCGAGAGGAATTATTTTCCTGGCAGAAGGGAATTGCCTGTTCGAGACGTTGGCTCTGAACCTCATTCGTTACGATCTCGCTAACGATAAACCTATGCCCAAAACCGGCCGGGATCAGCCTGCATGGGAAATGGATGACCCTTTTCAGCCAAATCGGAAAATTCCACTTGGCTATCTGGATTACCTGACCTGGCAAAACCGCAAAATCCTCCTCGTTCCCGAAGGAGAAAAGGGAAGAACGGCCGTGCGCAAGATTCATATTGCCAGAGGCCTTGATTTAGACGATGTAATGGACCCATTCAAGCAGTACACGAAGAAAGACGACAACGCATGGAAACAATGGGTGTTCAGAGAAGGTCGCGATTTATGGCGAGACAGCCATGCCTTATTCCGCCTAAAAGACCCTGGACAGAACCGAGTGCCCCAGAATTTTCAGTGGCTTTCCGAACTGGTCGCCGCACATTACCTGGATGCCAAACAAACCTTCCGCTGTACAGCATTGGGTATGGCAACGCACTACAAGGATGCCAAAATCTATTTTTACCGCCATGAAAGCCTGCCTTTACCGCTGGCCTACTTGGAAAGCGAAGACTTGGTTACTGCGCTTTGGAACGCGCTGACGAATGCCGATAAGGTTCGCGGCAAACTCTGGGGCGCAGTCAGCACACTGGCAAAATTCGTCATTGCTCCAAACCACGACCTTCCCAATGCTGCTCCGCCAGACAAAGA
>DAOUCM010000161.1:0-2711 GCA_034431895.1 Anaerolineales bacterium | reverse complement strand
TTCTAAAAACGCTATGTTTTTTGTCACTGCGAGCGATAGCGAAGCAGTCTCCCGGTCTGCCAGGAGATTGCTTCGTCGCAAAGAACGCTCCTCGCAATGACAACTATGCGAAAATGTGACATTGTCAAAATACTTATAGCACAAGCAGGTAGGCAGTTAGAAAAGACGCCATCATTTTTCTAGCCAGATGGTGAGCGGGCCATCGTTGTGGATTTCGACCAGCATGTGTGCGCCAAACAGCCCGCATTGCGTGGGAACGCCCTGCGCGCGCAATAGCGCGGCAAAATGCTCCACCAACGGCTCGGCATGGGCGGGTAAGGCTGCATCGGTAAAAGACGGGCGGCGTCCTTTGCGCGTATCGGCATACAGCGTGAACTGAGAGACGACAATTGCTTCTCCGCCTACATCCAAAATAGACAGGTTGGTCTTGCCCTCTTCGTCCTCGAAGATACGCAAGTGAGCAATCTTCTCGGCCAGGAATGCGGCTTGTTCTTTCCCATCCTCGTGACCGATCCCCAGCAAGATGACCAGGCCCTTGCCAATATGGGCAATGACCTGGTCATCTACCGTCACTTTGCCAAAAGAAACCCGCTGTAACAGCGCACGCATCCCTTCCTCATGCCTTGCAATCCTCAAGCCGCGTGATTCGCCTCACTCCGGCAGCCCAATTGCCTGGCGCACTTCTGCCATCGTTTTCTGGGCAATGACGCGGGCGCGCCGAGCGCCGTCGTGCAGGGTATCCCACACCTGTTCCGGTTTCTGACCAAGTTCGGCGCGTTTGGCACGGAAAGGTGCCAGGTGCGCGTTCAAATTGGCCGCGAAACGTTTCTTGCAATCCACACAACCGATACCCGCCTTGCGGCATTCCACATTGATCATCTCCACTTCTTCTTTTGGCGAGAAGATTTTGTGCATGGAGAAGACGTTGCATACCTCCGGGTTGCCGGGGTCATCGCGGCGCAAACGCTGTGGGTCGGTCACCATTTGCATCACACGCTTCTGCGTCTCTTCGGGCGTAGCGGCCAGTTCGATGTGATTATCCAGGCTCTTGCTCATCTTTTCTTTGCCGTCCAGCCCAATGACCTTGGGAATCTCGGTATGCTTGGCTTGCGGCTCGATCAACACATTCGTATTGTAGCGATAGTTGAAGGAACGCACTGTTTCACGGGTAAATTCGATGTGCGGCGCCTGGTCCACGCCTACGGGGACCAGGTCGGTTTTATACAGCACAATATCGGCTGCCATCAAAACTGGATACCCTACCAGCCCATAATTCACATTGTTGGGGTTTTGGCGAACCTTTTCCTTGAAGGTCGGCAGGTCGGTCAATTTACCCAACGGCGTGACCATAGAAAGCAGGGTATGTAGTTCCATCACCTGTGGCACATGCGATTGCACGAACATGATGGTTTCGTCTGGCCGGATGCCGGCCGCCAGCCAGTCGAGCGCCATTTCATAGGTATTCTGCTTGAGGTCGGCGGTGGTTTCTACGGTCGTGAGAGCATGGATGTCCACGATGCAATACACGCACTCATATTCATCTTGCAAGGCAACATAGTTTTGAATGGCGCCAAGATAGTTGCCCAAATGCTGCCGTCCCGTTGGACGGGCGCCGGAAAAGACACGTCCTTTTTTCATGAATTGCCTCGTTGGATAAGAGATTGGATCAAGCCAACTACCTCGCCAGGCTCGGCGTGACGGTGAGTCTGGAGTTTGGAGTAGACCAAGCGATCGTTCACGCTCACCTCGAACCTGCCTCCGTCCGAGGGAATCAGGCTCACGCTTTCGATTTGGTCCTCGAATTGCTTGAGAAGGTCATGCGCCAGGCTCACGGCCCGGTCGGTGTAATGTCATACAGCGCAATAAACAATTTGTATTTTTACCATAGCAAAACTGGCCTCTTTTGTTAGAAAATTATAACATGGGCGCATTGGCCTCTTGCAACATCTAGATATTACGACTATAATGCGGGCGCTTTTGAAAGGTAAGGAGGTTGCTATGCCCGTTTATTCCTATCGCTGTGAATCCTGTGGTGTGCAGTTCGAGCGTCACCAATCCTTTAGCGATTCGCCGCTCAAACGTTGCCCGGAATGCAACAAGAACAGCCTGCGCAAGGTCATTGGTCCAGTAGGCATTGTATTCAAAGGTTCCGGCTTTTACGCTACCGATCACAGGTCGCCTTCTGGAATGACGTCCTCGCCCAGCAAGAGCGAGAGCAGCGAGAGCAAGCCTGCCGCCACAGAAAGCAAGAAGAACGAGTGATTTTGCGTTTCATTCCTATTGAAACCGCGCCTTGCACGAGACGCGGTTTTTTGTTTGGCGTCGTCTCGATCCATCAACCGTCGTGCCACCGACCTTGGGTCGGTTCGACCAGGCAGAGCCTGGTGATACGCCGTCGCGCCACCGACCTTGGGTCGGTTCGACCCGGCAGAGCCGGGTGATACGCCGTCGTGCCACCGACCTTAGGTCGGTTCGACCCGGCAGAGCCGGGTGATACGCCGTCGTGCCACCGACCTTGGGTCGGTTCGACCCGGCAGAGCCTGGTGATACGCCGTCGTGCCACCGACCTTCGGTCGGTTCGACCCGGCAGAGCCGGGTGATACGCCGTCGTGCCACCGACCTTGGGTCGGTTCGACCAGGCAGAGCCGGGTGATACGCCGTCGTGCCACCGACCTTGGGTCGGTTCGACCAGGCAGAGCCGGGTGATACGC
>DAOUCM010000160.1:0-6884 GCA_034431895.1 Anaerolineales bacterium | reverse complement strand
CCCAAAGGGAGAGGGGAGGCTTTCATCCCCGACCCCTCTCCCAAAGGGAGAGGGGAGGCTCTCACCACTGGCCCCTGTCCCAAAGGGCGAGGGGAGGCTCTCACCACTGGCCCCTCTCCCAAAGGGCGAGGGGTGGCCCTCACTCCTGGCCCCTCTCCCAAAGGGCGAGGGGAGGCCCTCACCCCTGTCCCCTCTCCCGGTGGGAGAGGGGGGATGTGCCAGGCGTCGTAAGGCTTGGGCGGTGGTTTCATTCCAGGTGGCGGCTTCAGTAGGGTGGACGCCGACCGCGGCAAACAGCATGGGATGGGACTCGGCCAGTTCGACGGCGGTCCGGCTCGAGGTCAGGGTGATGCCCGGAATCAGGATGCGTTCGACCCCGGCCCGGGCGGCGCGTTCCAGCACGGCAGAGCGGTCGGGGTCGAATTTGTTGAAGTCCAGGTGGCAGTGAGTATCGGTGAGCGTCAAGGCCTGAAATTACCCGATTCCGGCTATTTTGAGTCCATCCTGCAAGATGGCCTGCACTTTGTCTTTGTGAGTGGTCTCGCAGTAGACGCGCATGATGGGTTCGGTGCCGCTGAAGCGGATGAGCAGCCAGCCGCCGTCTTCGAGTTTGAACTGGAAGCCGTCTATTGTGACCAGTTCGGTCACTTTCAGGCCGCCGATGGTTTCGGGTTTGGCGGCCAGGATGGCGGCTTCGCGGTCGGCGCGGTTGCCCTTGAAGGGGGTATCAATGCGGTCGTAGTAGTATTCGCTGCCCAGTTTGGCGAAGAGCATTTGCAGCAGGTCGGTGGGCTTTTTGCCGGTGCGCACCATGAAGTCGAGCATGTACAGGCCGGCCAGGATGCCGTCGCGCTCTGGCACGTTGCCGCGGAAGGCGTAGCCGCCGCTCTCTTCGCCGCCGATGAGGGCATTGGTCTCGGTCATCTTGGGGGCCACGTACTTGAAGCCCACGCCGGTTTCGTGAACGGGGACGCCGTAGAGTTGACCGAGTTTGTTGAGCATGGTGGTGGTAGAGAGAGTCTTGACGATGTCGCCGCGCTCGCCGCGCACTTCGAGCAGGTAGTAGGCCAGCAGGGCATAGACGCGCAACTGGTTGATGAACTCGCCGTTCTCGTCGCCGATGCCGCAGCGGTCGGCGTCGCCGTCCAGGATGAGCAGGACGTCGGCGTGATGCTCGCGGGTGGCGCGCAGGCCCACGTCAATGTTCGGGCGGATGGGTTCGGGACGTTTCATCTCCGGGAAGAGCGGATTGCGGGTGTTGTGAATCTCGATGACCTTCGTCTTGCCGCCTGCGAGCAGACGGGTGAAGTAGCCTGCCCCATTGCCCCACATGGCGTCCACCAGCACGGTCAGGCCGGCGTCTTTGATGGGCTGGAGGTCGAGCAGTTTCTGGATGTGTTCGATGTAAGCCAGGGAAGCGTCGAATTTGACGATTTTGCCCTCGGCCAGGGCGCTGTCGAAGGGCAGGCGGCGAACGTCGGCCACGTCATCGGGGATGAGGGCTTCGATGCGTTTCAGCCCGACCGGATCAATGGCGCCGCCGGTGGAATTGCGCACCTTGAAGCCGTTGTCGGTGGGCGGGTTGTGACTGGCGGTGATGTTGACGGCCCCGGCGGCTTTCTTGTCCACCACGGCGTAGGCGATGACCGGGGTGGGGGTGGCTTCCTGCGTCAAATAGACGCCGAAGCCGTTGGCGGCCAGCACTTCGGCCACGGCCGCGGCGAAGTGTTCGCTGGCGAACCGTTTGTCGTGACCGACCACGATCCATTGGCCGGCGTTTCCTTGTTCGAGCATGTAGGCGGCATAGCCCTGAGCAGCGCGGCGGACGTTGTCGAAGGTGTAGTCCTCGGCAATGACGCCGCGCCAGCCGTCGGTGCCGAAGGTGATTTTATGTGGCATGAGAACTTCTCCCAAAAAGCGGATTGGATGGAGCGATTATATCAGGATAGAAAGCCCATAGCCGCTTCCGCCATCCATGCTGCTGCGCGGGGCAGGGCAGCCTCGTCGAAGTCGAATTTGGGGTGATGGTGTCCGTAGTCCAAGCCGCGGGCGCGATTGGCCGAGCCGACGAAGAAATAACAGCCGGGGATTTGTTCCAGCGTAAAGGCCATGTCTTCTGCGCCCATCGTCAGGTGGCTGGAAGTGTCCAGGTGGGCGTCTGGCAAGACGCGGCGAGCGGCCGCCTGGACGCCCTGGGCGATGTCGGCGGCATTGATGACGGCCGGCGTCACACGCTTGACCCTCACCTCCGCCCGGCAGCCCATGGCAGCCGCCACGCCCTGGGCAATTGCTTCGAAACGCTGCAGCACGGTTTCGCGCACGGCCGGCTCGAAGGTGCGGATGGTGCCTTGCAGTTCTGCTTCTGGCGGGATGACGTTGAAGGCTTGCCCGGCGTGCAGCATGGTGACGCTGACGACGGCCGCCTCCAGAGGCGCGACATTGCGGGAAACGACGCTTTGCAGCGCGGTGACGATTTGACAGGCCGCCAGCAGGGGGTCGGCGGTACGATGAGGCAGCGCTCCATGCCCCCCTTGACCTGTTACCGTTATCTTGAACTCTTCTGCGCCTGCCATGATCGGCCCAGCCGCGGCGTGAATCCAACCCAACGGCTGCTCGTTCCACAAGTGCAGCGCCAGCGCCAGGTCGGGCTTGGGATTGGAAAGGAGACCCTCGCGAAGCATGGCTTCGTTGCCGCCCGTCTCTTGGCCGCAGGGGCCTTCCTCGGCCGGTTGGAAGACGAATTTGACCGTGCCGGCCCAATCGGCGCGGTGGGCATGGAGTAATCTGGCTACCGTCAAGCCGATGGCGGTGTGACCGTCGTGCCCGCAGGCGTGCATCACGCCGGGGACAGTGGAGGCGTAGGCGGCGCCGCTTTCTTCGGTTATCGGCAGGGCGTCCATGTCGAAGCGCAGCAAGACGACCGGGCCGGGGCGGCTGCCTTCCAGCAGTCCTACCACGCCCGTTCGAGCGACGCCGCTGGTCACTTCCATCCCCAGGGCTTGCAGTTCACGGGCCACGATGCCGGCGGTGCGTACTTCTTGGAAGCCAAGTTCGGGGTGCATGTGCAGGTCGCGGCGAATGGATTGCGTGTAATCGAACAAGGATTGGGCTTCTGACAGCAGATCAGACATAAAATCTACTCCTTAACCTGAATTCGGGATCAGCCTTCGAAGGCTCGATTTTGCCCATGCAATTGCTTTACAAAGCCTGCGGGACGGTGATCGAAAACTGGCGTTACTCTTACGAATTGCGCACTCCGACAACAGGAGTCGTCGGAGTGCAATGGGGGAGAGGCCGCAATCAGCCATAGTAGATGACGCGGAACTTTTCTTCGTAGCGCGGGGCTTCTTCGGGGCTGTCGGGGGCGCGGCGGGCGCGCATCCGCTCGAGAAAGGCTTTTTCGTCCTTGATCTGCGACTTATGCTGGAGCAGGGCCTGGAGTTTGATCGGCCAGGTGTCCGTCACGTCCAGGGTGACGTTGGGCTGCTCGGTCAGGGAGACCCACACTTCGCGCGGGGTGTGCGGCGCGCAGCCCTCGGCCAGCAGTTCGGGGAAATAGGCCGGGTTGCCGGCCGCCGGGAAGACCGCGTCTAGCACCACCTGGCCGGCGGCGCGGTGGTCGGGATGGTTGATGCCGTAGCGGGCAAACAGGTTCTGCGGGTCGCAGGTGACGAGGATGTCGGGGCGGTACCTGCGGATGAGGCGCACCACTTCGCGGCGTAGTTGCAGGTCGGGGACCAGGTAGCCGTCCGCTCGGTCCGAGAAATGAACGGCGCGGACGCCGATGACGCGCGCAGCGGCTTCTTGTTCGGTGTGACGCAGGCGGCACAGCGCCTCAGGCGTGAGGTCGGCGGGCGTGTTTTCGTGAAAGCCTTTGTCGCCGCAGGTCAGCAGGTGATAGGTGATGGCGTGTCCGCTGCGCGCCCAACGCGCCAACGTTGCGCCGCAAAAGAATTCCGGGTCGTCGGGGTGCGCCAGGATGACCAGGATGTTCTGGGGAGACGGCCAAAGGCCGGGTTGGGACTCGCTCATAGCGCGCTGCCGGCGCCCCGCTCGGACTTGCCGCACGGCGCGTCTCCACAAGGGGCGTTTTCGGCCTTGCGGCGCAGGGCTTCCAGTTCGTCCCAGGGCTCGAGCAGGTCGCGGTGGAAGGTTTGATAGGTTTGGCGGCCTTCGGATTCGAACAGCACCGTGACCATGCCGTTGAGCGGCGAGATGTCCACCACTTTGCCTTCGCCGTTGGGCGTGACGACGCGCTTGTTGCGCTTGGGCAAGGTCTTGCGGGCTTCGATGTATTGCTCGTACTCGTAGACCAGGCAGCAGCGCAGCCGCCCGCACATGCCAGTAATCTCGGCGGGCGTGAGGGAGATGCCCTGTTCCTTGGCCATTTTGATGGAGATGGGGCTGAAGTCGGTCAGGAAGCGGGAGCAGCAGCGCGTTTCCAGGCCGCAGGCGCCCATGCCGCCGATGAGTTTTGCCACGTCGCGCGGGCCGATTTGACGCATCTCGATTTGCGGCTTGGGATAGCGTTTTTGCATGTCGCGCTTGAGCGATTTCAGGTCCACTTTTTCATCGCTCTCGGTGGAAAAGAGGAAGGTCAGGCGCGAACCGTCGAAGTTGTATTCGGCGGCGACGATTTTGACAGCCTCCAGTTTGAGTTCGGCGGCGCGGGCGCGGCATTCGATGAGGGCCTCGCTCTGCCGCGCCTGCCAGGTTTCGCGCAGCAACAGGTCGCGCGGGGTGGCGCGGCGCTCGACCGGCTTCCAGCCGCCCTCCGGCGGGGGGGGCGGTTCGGGTAGGCGCTGGACGACCTCGCCCAGGTGCCGGCCGCGCGCCGTGTCCACGATGACACGTTCGCCCACTTGCAGGTCGGGCAGGGCGCTGGAGTCGAAATGATAGATTTTCCCAATCGGGTTGAAACGGATACCAACGATAAGAGGAGACATGCCAGGTATTATAACCTGAATTCGGGATCAGCCTTCGAACCGTCCCCCAGGCTCGATTTTGCCCGTACAATGGCTCTAAAAAGCCTGCGGGGCGGTTATCCCGTAGCACAAGTCTTAAGACTTGTGCTACCGCACATTTGCCTCTAAAATAGGCATAGCCGCACAAACCTTTTGGCCGGGATAGGAGCACAGCCATGACAAAGACAACCATCAACGTTGGGGGCAATGTCAATCACAGCAACATCATTGCAGGCGACAAAAACCTGATCATGCAGGTCAGCGGCAATTTGATTTTCGATGCCGCCGAGTACAGCGAGCGCCGCCAGCGCCGCGACCTGCGCAAAATGCTGCGTATGCTGGTGATGCTCCCTGCGCCGGTGCTCGACCCGCGCAACCCCGAAACCGACCTGACCCCGCTCGACTTACAGGCCGAGTGGAACCGCCTGGCGGAGGCCGTGCAGGCCAGCGGCGCGCCGATTGCGCTCATCCGCCTGATGCCGCCCACGCTGGACGCCCTGCGTTACGCCCTCTCGCCGCGCGCTGTGGAGCAGGGATTGTACCCGCACGTCCTGCATTTCAGCGGCCATGCCTGGCGCGAGGGCCTGCTGTTTGAGGACGAATATTCGCAGTGCGACCCGGTGACCACCGCGCGCCTGCTGGAGGCGCTGAAAGACGCCCCGCCGCTCGACCTGGCGGTGTTCAACGCCTGCGAAAGCGCCGACGGCGCACTCTCGGCGGCGCAGGCATTTGCCCAGGCCGGACGGGCGCGCGCCGCCCTGGGACATCCCGACCCCGTGCTGGATGACGAGGCGGTGCAGTTTGCCGCCCGCCTGTATGCCGAGATGGCGCGCGGCGGCTACACCCTGAAGGAGGCCTTCGCCCGCGCCCAGACCAGCGTCCGCACGCATGTTCCGCGCCTGTTTGGACAGGATGATTTGCGCTTCGAGGCCGTCGAGCCGGGCGAGCCGCTGACCGACGCCCGCCGCGCCCCCGGCAACCTGCCGGCGCGGGAGCGCTTCTTCTTCGGCCGCGGGCGCGAACTGGTGACGCTGGCGCATACCCTGGAGAAAACCCCTTCCGCGGCCATTATCAGCGGCGTGAGCGGCATGGGCAAGACCGCCCTGGCCCTGGAGGCCGCTCACCGCAACGCCTGGCGCTTCCCCGGCGGGGTAGTTTTCGGCGATGGACGCGGCGCGCCGCTGGCCGACCTGCTCCTGCGCGACATGGCGCTGGGACTGGAACTGCCGCTGCAATCCGGCCAAAAGCCCGAAGAAGCGTTGCTGGCCTACGCCCGCCAGAATCCCACGCTTTTCCTGCTCGACAACCTGGAGGACCTGCCCGAAGCCGATTTGAAGTGTCTGGCGGCGTTCTTGCGTCGCCTGGCGCCCTCCAGCGCCGCCCTCGCCACCCTGCGCCCGCCCGCCCCGCTCTTCGAGGAACTGCCCACCGCCCGCCCCCTGCCCCTGCACGAAGGGCTGGGAGCGCAGGCCGCCCGCCGCTACCTGCTGGCCCTGGGCGAGCAGAAGGATATCCCGACCCTGCTGGAGCCGCACGTGGCCGCGCAACTGGCCGAAGCCGGGCACGGACACCCGCTGGTGCTGGAAAAACTGGCCGCTCTGGCCGCCCGTCGGCCTGCGGAAAGCATCCTGCGCGCGGCGCGCGAACTGAAAGGCGACTATCTTGACATCCTGCGCACGGTGATGGACTGGTCGCTGGAAGCGCTCGATGAAGGCGCGCGGCAGGCGCTGGCCTGCCTGCCGGTCTTTGCCGCCGGTTCCTGCACGCCCGAAGCCTGGGCCGCCGCGCTGAACGTGAGCGTGGACGACTTGTTCCCCCGCGCCGACGCCCTGCGCGAAGCCGCCCTGCTGACCTATGCGCCGCACATCGAACGCTACCGCTGGCACGCCAGCGTGAGCGATTACGCCCGCGCCGCCCTGC
>DAOUCM010000159.1:0-8581 GCA_034431895.1 Anaerolineales bacterium | reverse complement strand
ATGTTCCAGGACGCAAATGGACGTCACGCACACCGGCTATGGCTGCTGATCTTACAGATCATGCTTGGACGGTTAGAGAAGTGCTCACGACCTTACCTTTGAAAGGCTAACTGCTCTTAAAAGGGAGACTACCGTCTTTTGGGTGTAAAATGAGTCCTCACCAAAAGGAGAAGAGACCATGAAACGTTTATTTATCCTGCCTCTGGCTGTTGCGCTTATCCTATCGGCGTGTGCAAGCAGGGCATCTGCGCCGGAACAGCGCATGGATTGGTCCGCTGTGCCAGAGATGCCTGCAGCGCCAGTAGACTCTTTTGAATCCCAACCTGCCGGCGAGGCAGCCTCCGGCGCGGACGGTTTTGGCGCACAGGCCGCGAGCATAGAGCGCCTGGTCATCAAGAATGCTGATTTGCGCATCGTGGTGGCAGATCCGCAGGCCAAGATGACTGCCATCCAGCGGATGGCTGAGGAGATGGGCGGCTACGTCGTCTCCTCGAACATTTACCAGACCTATACCACCAACCATGTCCAGGTGCCGGAAGGGAACATCACCATCCGCGTCCCTGCTGAAAAACTGGACGAGGCGCTCGAACAGATCAAAGCCGACGCCGTCGAGGTGCAAGCAGAGACCGTTTCGGGCGAGGATGTGACCCGCGATTATGTAGACCTGCAATCTCGCCTGAAAACGCACGAACAGGCCGCAGATCAATTGAGCGAGATCCTGGAGCAGAAGACCGAGTCTGCCGAAGTGATCGAAGTCTTCAATCAGTTGGTTTATCACCGTGAGCAGATCGAACTCATCAAAGGGCAGATGAAGTATATTGAAGAGTCGGCTGCGCTTTCTGCGATCAAAGTGCAAATCATTGCCGAGGAGACGCTCCAACCGCTAGAGATCGGCGGCTGGAAGCCAGCCGGTGAAGCGCGCGATGCCTTGCAGGCGCTCATCAACTTCTTCCAGGGTTTCGTAACTTTCCTGATCTGGCTGGTCATCTTGATTATCCCTGCCGGGCTGCTCATTTTGGTCTTGCTCTGGCTGGTCTGGAAGGGTTTCCGCTTCGTATGGCGCAAGTTCTTCCCTCGCAAGGAAAAGAAAGAGAAAGTGCCGCAAGAGGCAAAGGCATAGCCGAAAACCGATACCGTGTATATGCAAGATTGTCGAACCTTCTCCAAATCCCCAAAGGGGACGCTGTGACGCAGATGCTTGCAGATTTTCCGTAATTGCCTACCATGACCAACTCGGGTATAGTATTACCGCTCGAGTTGCATCGTTCGCGCAAATCTTTTACCGGTTTCACTGCAAGCCGCTGTTGGTCGAGTAGGGTCGAGTAGCGAAGCGTATCGAGACCCTACTCGACCTGCGCTTGTAATGACAGGCAAGTTTGGTTGCGGCTGGAAGTCCCTTGGTTGGCGCCGCAGTTCTCTGGGCAAGCAACTGCGGCGCAAACAATACCTTTGCGTTTCGAGCAGTAGAATAATACCAGTGCGGGTAACCGTCCCAAAGTTTTTTGGAGCGATTGTTGGGCAAAATCGAGCCTTCGGGACGGTTCGAAGGCTTACGAATTCAGGTTAGAATAACCATTCTTCATCAATTTGTGGGCGGGTAGTCACCGACATTCGAGCGCCCGGCAGACGAGGTGAGGGTGTGATTTTTCGGTGCCAATGATATAATTCTATTGCCTGTAATTGTTATATCATCCGTGCGCCTTTGGTCGTGTGCGGGAAGGAGGAATGAGATGGAAACGCGTTCTTATAAAGTCAGCGATACAGGCCTATATCAGCAAGAAGTATTCAAGATTTTGACTGAATATGAACTTG
The DNA here is from genome assembly GCA_034431895.1 of Anaerolineales bacterium. GTDB lineage: Bacteria > Chloroflexota > Anaerolineae > Anaerolineales > Villigracilaceae > JAABUE01. The sequence continues at coordinate 6,769 of DAOUCM010000159.1, read as the reverse complement.
CCCGAGCGCAGCGTTATCCCAGCCCACTGACATTGCTGTATATCTCCCTTGAAGTCAAAGAGCCAGATGCCCAAGTAGCAGCGAGCGTCCGGCAGGTTTTTGCCAGCATCTTGAATACCTGCTTGCGCGTCTCCGATATCCCAGCGCACTACGGCCAGGATTTCGTGGCTTTACTGCCCGTCACAGACGAGGTCGGAGGGCAGGCGGTAGCTCAGCGTTTGATCAGCCGCCTAAGGGGTACCCGTAAACTGGATGGGAGTATGTACAAATTCGACATCCACATTGGTATAGCCACTCACCCGGGGGGAAAGAGCATCGCTGCCGATACGCTCATCCAACAGGCTCAGACTGCCTTGTTGCTGGCCCAGCAGAGCGGCCCGCAATCGTTCATGCTGTTTTCCGGTGGAAAGGAGTCATCATGAACCGTAACAGTGTCCTCAAACATATCAAAGACTCCCAATTCAAGCGGGTGTGCGAGTTTGCCGTTGCCGAGATGAAACGCATGAAAATTCCCGGCTCTGTGGTAGGGGTGTACTACAAGGGCAAAGAATTCGTTGCTGGCTTTGGGAAAACCAGCGTCGAACATCCTCTGCCGGTCACGCCAGAGACCCTGTTCCAGATTGGCTCTAACACCAAACCGATGGTGGCGACCGTCGTCATGCAATTGGTGGAAAGCGGTGCGCTCGACTTGGACACTCCCATCGTCAAGTACCTGCCCAAATTTACGCTCAAAGACAAATACACCGCCAAACATGTCACCATGCGTCATCTGCTGACCCATACTGCTGGCTGGGAAGGCGATTATTTCAACGATTTTGGTTGGGGCGACGACGCGCTATCGAAATTGGTCGCCTCCATGACGCGCTTGAACCAGATGACCCCTGTCGGCGAAATTTGGTCCTACAACAACGCTGCTTTTTACGTTGCCGGATTGATCATCGAGAAATTGACCGGCAAATCCTTCGAAGCCGCTATGCAGGCGATGATCTTCGACCCGTTGGGAATGAACATGTCTTGCTTCTTCCCCGACGACCGTATCATGACCGCTCGTTACGCCGTTGGGCATGACCTGGTCAAAAGGCGCAACCGCGTCTCACGTCCTTGGAGCCTGTCGCGCGCCGAGGGCCCTGCCGGCGGCGTGCTGGCTCCCGCCCGCGACCTGCTGGCCTTTGCCCGCTTCCACATGGGAGATGGCTCAGTGGATGGCAAACGAGTCTTGGAGCCCGCCTCCATTCGCCTGATGCAGCAGCCCGTTGTAGCCGCCACCGGTCTCTGGCAAATGGGACTCTCCTGGTTCCTGAGCGAAGTGGATGGGATGAAAATCGTCCAGCATGGCGGCGCGACCAACGGCCAACATTCTGGATTATGGCTCATTCCCGAAAAGGGTTTTGCGCTCACCTGGTTGACCAATTCCAGCGAAACGCGAACCGAAGTCCTGTTCGATAAGGCTCTCGAAGTCTATTTCGACGCCTCCCTTCCCAAACCGGCCTTACTCGACCTCCCGCCGGAGACATGGGACACCTTCACAGGAAAATACGAAAACATCGAGTCCATCCTTACCCTCAGCCGAAAAAAGAATAAGGCTTGGCTGTCCTTCGAACACAAGGGCGGCTTCCCAACGCCTGATTCGCCTCCCATGCCTGTCCCGCCGCCGGTGCGCATCGGCTTCTATGAACAAGACAAGGTGATCGTCCTGGACGAGCCGCTCAAGAACCAGCGCGGCGAATTCCTGCGCGCTTCAGACGGCAGCCTGGCCTGGTTCCGTTTTGGCAGCCGTATCCACAAGAAAATCTGATTCCGTTATAGAGGTCCACAAAATGAAAATGTCTTCCTCCCAAGCCTTCATTTTGTTCATCCTGTTCTTTTTCTTGGGAGGCTGTAACTTTCCTGCGCAACCGACCCTTTCATTGGAAGAACAAGCCGCTACTGTGGTGGCTGCAACTTTGCAGGCGCAAAGCCCGTTAGAGACGCCAACGATGCCTGTTTCGACCAACGCAGGGGCCGATGTCACTCGAACGCCCCCTCTGACTCCATCGCCTATTCCTACCCTTACCCCTACTTATTCCACGCCTATATTGAAGGTCAATGAAAGCACCAACTGCCGCTCCGGGCCGGGGCAATCCTTCGAAATCCTGATTACGTTTCAGCCAGGTACGACAGTAGAAATCGTAGGGCGTTACCCACAAGACAATTATTGGGTTGTCAAGAATCCGAACGGCGGCACATGCTGGATTTGGGGCGAATACTCCACTGCTACCGGCAGTCACTGGACGGTGCCTTCGATGACCCCGCCGCCTGCGCCTACGCAAAGCCCGCCCGCGCCGCCTGGATCGCTGAAATACAATTATTCTTGTACTCTGGCCGGCGAAGTGACCACGAATCTGACCTGGACGGATCGCGCGAACAATGAACAGGGCTATCGCATATATCGAAACGGGATGCTGGTGGCCGAACTCTCTGCCAACACGACCGCCTATCTGGATACATTCATCAGCGGGGGCGGCCTGATTTCCTACGGCGTATCCTCTTTCAACGCTGCCGGCAACTCGGCCCAGGCTACCATCAGTTTCTCATGCGAGTAGCACAGGTTGTAAAATATTTCGTAGAAAGGAGGCAGTATGACCGCTCCTGTCGAGAAAGAAGATTCCAAGGCTGTTCTGCGAAAACTCCTGATTCCTTATCAAAGCGCCGATACACGCCGCGCTGTGTGGCAACTGATCAACACACTTGTCCCCTACTTTGCCCTGTGGGCATTGATGTTTCTCAGTTTGAAAATCTCGTACTGGCTGACGCTCCTGCTCGCCATCCCCACGGCCGGTTTCATGGTGCGGACGTTCATCATCTTCCACGACTGCGGCCACGGCTCGTTCCTCCCCTCCCGTAAAGCCAACGACATCGTCGGCATTATCACCGGCATCCTGACCTTCACGCCGTGGGCGCGCTGGTGGCGCGACCATGCCATCCATCACGCCACCGCTGGCGACCTCGACCGGCGTGGTGTGGGTGATGTGTACACGATGACCGTCCAGGAATACTTGCAAGCGCCGTGGTGGAAGAAGATTGGATATCGGCTGATGCGCCACCCGTTCAACATGTTCATCATCGGCGCGCCCATCGTTTTCGGCATCGTGCAGCGTTTCTACACCCGCGGCACCGGTAAGCGCGAAAAAGCCAGCGTCTGGTGGACTAATCTGGCACTGGTCGTGCTGATCGGCGGTCTCATCTGGCTGGTGGGTTGGAAGGCTTACCTGATGGTGCAAATCCCTGTTTTCTGGTTGGGAACGGCGACCGGCGTCTGGCTGTTCTACATGCAGCATCAGTTCGAGGACGTGTACTGGGAACGGCATGACAACTGGGACTTCTTCGAGGCCGGGCTGAAGGGCTGTTCTTACTTCAAACTGCCCAAAATCTTGCAATGGTTCACCGGCAACATCGGCTTTCATCACATTCACCACTTGAGCGCCCGCATCCCCAATTACAAACTGGAGGCTTGCTTCCGCGAAAACCCGATCCTGCAAAACCCACATACGCTGACGCTGCGTTCCAGTTTGAAGAGTTTGCGCCTGCGGCTCTATGACGAGGAGCAGAAGAAACTGGTCGGCTGGGAGGCGCTCAAACGCTACCGGCAAACCGCTGCGGCTTGAAATTCACACAAAAAAACGTCCCGCCAGAAATCAGCGGGACGTTTTTCATTCAGGGAAGCACTCGCCTACTTCACAAGCGGCTGGTATTCGGGGTGCTTTTGGATGTAACCGGCCACGAACGAGCAAAGCGGCCAGACTTTCAGGTCGTTTTGCCGGGCATACTCCAGCGCAGCGCGGGCCAGTTTCGAGCCAAGACCGCGTCCGCCCAGCGCCTCGGGCACCCCGGTGTGGGTGCAGACCATCACATTGTCCTGCATTTGGTACTCCAGCACCGCCAGATGCCCCTCCACCTGGATTTCGAAGCGGCTTGCCTGGGGATTGTGGGTAACAGGAATCTCTTGTTCGGGGAACATTGATTTACCTGCCTGGGAATCAAATGTGAATCGCGCTGCCTTCGGCGGCGTGTGCGGCTTCCATCAGTACCTCGCTGAGCGTCGGGTGGGCGTGAACGTTGCGGGCAATTTCCGCCGGGGTGAGTTCCATCATGCGCGCCAGGGTCAGTTCGGGCAGAAGTTCGGTCACTTCGGGACCGACCAGCGTGGCGCCCAGCAGTTCGCCATATTTCTCGTCCACCACCAGTTTGACCCAACCGGCGTAATCGCCCAATCCCAGCGCCTTGCCGTTAGCCTGGAAGGGGAATCGCCCTACCTTGACCTGGTAGCCGCGTTCGCGGGCCTGCGCTTCGGTCAGACCAAAGGAGGCCACCTGCGGCGAGCAATACGTCGCCCGCGGCATCATCTCATAGTCCAGTTTGATGGTTTCGTGGCCGGCAATGTTTTCGGCACAGACGATGCCCATCGCCGAGCCAACGTGCGCCAGCATCAGTTTGCCGGTCACGTCGCCGATGGCCCAAATGCCCGGCACATTGGTCGCCATACGCTCGTCAATTTCGATAAAGCCGCGCTCGTTGATTTTGACGCCGAGTTCCTCCAGGCCCAAACCCTTGCTGTTGGGGCGGAAACCGATCGCAACCAGCGCCTGCTCGGCTTCCAGGACTTTCGTCTCGCTCCCCGCCGAGACCGTCACCTTGACTCCCTCCCCGGTCGCCTCGACGGCTTCGACCTTGTGCCCGGCCAAAATCTTGACACCGCGCTTGGCGAAGGCTTTGGCGACCTCCACCGCGGCCTCCTCGTCCTCCAGCGGCAGGACATGGGGCAGCATCTCGACGATGGTCACGTCCACCCCGTAGGCGTTCCAGATGGTGGCAAATTCCATCCCAATCGCTCCGGCCCCAATGATGACAACGCTCTTAGGCAGTGTCTCCTGCAAAATGGCCTCGTGGTAGGTGATGACCCGCTTGCCGTCCACTTTCCAGGCAGGCGGGACCGCTGCCGAAGCGCCAGTGGCCACGATGATGTGTTTGGCAGATAACGTCTGGGCGTTGCCGGCGGCATCGGTCACGGTAACCGTTCCGGGCGCGGGAAGATACGCCGTTCCCATGTAGACGTCTATTTTGTTTTTCTTCATCAAAAAGCCGACGCCCTTGACCAGCCGGTCCGAGACCTGGCGGCTGCGTTTGACGGCCGCGCCGTAATCGAGTTGCAAGTTTTCGAAAGAAAAGCCAAACTCCTTGCCGCGTTCGCGCAGGGTATGGGCGATTTCGGCGTTCTTGAGCAGCGCCTTCGACGGGATGCAACCCACGTTCAGGCAGACGCCGCCCAGCCATTGTTTGTCCACGATGGCAGTTTTTTGTCCAAGCTGTGCGGCGCGGATGGCGGCCACGTACCCGCCCGGCCCAGCGCCGATGACAAGAACATCATAGGTTTCAGGCATGGTTATCTCCGTTTGTCGTTCAAAGTGCCACAATTATACCTGTTTGCGCGCCGTCATCAGGAAAAGGGGATACGTGCGCGCTTGGCCTTCGCTCGTCTTCTTGATTTCATAGACGGTCGAGAAGCGCACCTGGGTAAAACCAGCGATTTCAGCCATCGCTTGCAGGGCATCACGCTCGAAGCCGTGATGGACCTGGGCCGCGTGGTCGGCGTGAAAGGAACCGTCCTCGCGATCCAGGTCAACGACCGCCAGCCAGCCGCCTGGATTCAAGACGGCGTAGAAGCGGCGCAAAATCGTCGCCGTATCTGGGATGTGATGCAGGACCATCAACGAATACACCAGATCGAAGCGCGCTGCGGGCAGCGGATCGGTCATCAGATCGAGCCACAGGGGGTGCATGTTGTCCGCTCGAGCGGCTTTGATCTTGTCCGACAGCACGGCCAGCATCCCCTCGGAGGTATCTGCCAGGGTGATGGAGGCGAGGTCTTCTCGCAGCGCGAAACTGAGCAAACCGGTGCCACAGCCATACTCCAGAGCGCTCATGCCGGGATGCAAAGGGATGGCGGCGCGCAGCGCGTCTGCCACGGCGCCGGCGCGCTCGACTTTCATGGGATCAGAATCCCACGTTTTGGCGCGGTCATCGAAGTTGGTCATAGTTGGAAAAAGGGAATGCCCTCGGGCTGCGGAACGTCATCACGCGAAACAAGCCAGGTCTTGGAAAGGCCAATTTCGCTTCCCATTCCTTGCGTTTTGTGAATATCGTCCTGAGGATGAGGTTTGACCTCATAGCCCTGCTGGTTTTGGATGAAGTCGATCTTCAGTCCGTTCTTGCGTTGGTCATATTGTACCTTACCGCGTGTCAGCAGATTACAACGAACTGCGTTCTCGAACCGTGTCCCTTCGCCTATGCGGGCAAATTGCCGCGCCAGGCCCACATCACAGATGCAAATCTTGGGCACTTTGCGGATTTCTACATCCCGATTGGTGGTAAAAGGTGAGATGAGATGAATGAAATAGGTACCTTCGAGAAAGCCAAATATTCGTGAACGGTCTCCCGCGCCAGACCAAGCAAACTGGCAAGTTTGGAAACGTCTAATTTGGTGCCGTTGCGTTCCAACAAGAGAAAAAGAAGATTGCGGATTTTGTGGCCTTTGCGGAAATCGCTTCATTGCATCACTTCGAGATGATAAAGTATTACTCTTGAGAATCTATCACAACCGTCAGCGGTGACGAACCGATTTTCAGGGGAAGTATAAAGGCAGGGAAAATCGGGTGATGACGGAACAAACAGGCAGCCGGATTTGCTTTGGGTGGTGTCGAGACACAATCCTCCCGTCCACCAAAAACGTGGC
>DAOUCM010000158.1:0-11639 GCA_034431895.1 Anaerolineales bacterium | reverse complement strand
CGCGCGAAAACCCCTCGCAGCACATCGAAGCGGAGCGTGAAATATCTTTCGATGAATTCCTGGCAGAAATAGAGAGAAGCATCTGATATGGAGCAAAAATGGTTACAAAATCTGTTTCGATAACGAACCCTGTCTACGAGGTAATGCGCCAGGTGACAGGTGAATCCGCAATTGAAGTTGCGTTGCCAATCATGGTTAAAGATCTGTTGCGCTATAAAAAGGAAACATTGAAAAACAAAATTGCATTCTTCGAGAAGAAGTACGGTATGTCCCTGGATGAATTCGAGCAGGCATGCAAGGATGGGCGCATTGAAGACCCCTTTTCCTATGAGGTCGAAAGCGACAATTGGGATTGGGACTCTGCTGTGACAGAACTCAAAGACACCGAGGAACTGGAACAATGGCTCGCATGAGCGTTGCGGAATTTTTCAGCCAGGTCAAGCAAGTTTGCGATCGAACCGATTTTGTCGTCCGCATAGTTGTTTGGGCAAAAAGCCAGCGCCAGTTGAAATTGCGTATCATTTTGAATGATCGAAGCGTCATTGCTGCATACTATAACTGCGAAAATGGCAAAATGGCCTATGCACAATTGAAAAACAACCAGCGCATTTTTGGCGCGGACAATGCAAACGATGTCTGGCACTGGCACCTGCGCGAAAATCCCTCGCAGCACATCGAAGCGGAGCGTGAAATTACCTTCGAGGAATTCCTCGAAGAGATAGAGAAAGCCATCCAACCATGAAACAAATCTGGATCGTGGACGACGACGAGGAAATGACCAACGCCATCCGCCTGATGCTGGACCTGCTCGACTGCCAGGCAACCGGTTTCTTGAACGCACGCTCCGCGGCTCAGGCACTGCTGGCTGGCAAACGTCCCGACCTGATGTTGTTGGACATCAACATGCCCGAAGTGAGCGGCCTGGATTTGCTGGAATTCCTGCGCCGCCGTCCAGAATGGAAAGAATTACCTATCGTGATGCTCTCTTCCGAAGCCGCCGATGTGACCGTGGACAAAGCCCTGGAAATGGGCGCGGATGGCTACGTAATGAAACCGGTCACCATCGAAGAAATCGAGAAAGCCCTGAATGCGGCTTTCCAGAAACATCAGAAAGGTTAGCAAGAAAAAGTATGGTAAAAAGCAAGAGTAAAAGGGACGAACAGAAATCCCGCATCACCCGCCAACAGCGGAGGATGCAAATTGCCTTTATCGTCATCTCGATAGTATTGGTCTTGTCCATGGCCCTGTCCATGGCCACCAATCTCTAACTGAGTTATGGAAAAAGCCCTAATGGTCGGAGCCGGCGGGTTTATCGGCTCTGTTTTGAGGTATTGGATCAGCGGATCTATCCAACAATGGAGCAAGGATTTCACCTTCCCGCTGGGTACACTGACAGTCAACGTGCTGGGATGCTTGCTGATCGGGTTCCTTTCGCACCTGGCCGAAACCCGCGGCCTGTTCACCGCTGAGACGCGCGCCCTGGTGCTGATCGGGTTCCTGGGCGGCTTCACCACCTTTTCTACTTTCAGCAATGAGACCCTGAATCTGGCGCGCGCGCAACAAACCTGGCTGGCAGCGATCAATGTAAGCGCCAGTCTCCTGCTGGGATTGGGCGCCGTTTGGCTGGGGCGCTTCCTGGCCTATTGGATCTGGAGGTGAGCATGACAACCATCCCCGAAGAAGGCTATCTGCTGCGCATTTTCATCGGCGAAAGCGACAAGATGAAAGGGATGCCGCTGTACGAGTGGCTGGTGAAACAGGCAAAGGAGAACGGCATGGCGGGCGTCACTGTATTACGCGGCATAATGGGATTCGGGGCGCACAGCAAGATCATCCACACCTTCAAGATCGAGCGCCTCTCAGAAGACCTTCCCATCGTGATCGAAATGGTGGATAGCAAAGAAAAAATCGAAAGGTTTCTATCCTTTGCCGAAAAAGAAATCCAACGCGGCATGTTGGCTACCATCGAGAAAGTACAGGTGCGCGTCTATCGCGGCGGAGACGTACACAACGGCTGACTCTGGTATAATCCCGCGCGCGGCGCAATGGGCCGCGTTTCTCTATGTCTGGAAAAGGTACTATCTGCCGTAGAAGGAAAGTGACCCGGCTGCTCGAAACGCCAAATCTATCCACAGATCCCAAAGGGGACGATGTGACGCAGATTTCGCCGATTTTTTCTCTAATCTGTATCATCTGCGAATGATTTCCGAAGACAGGCAGGTAGTTACTGGAAAAGGAAATTATGCTCGATAAATTAGAAGGTATCGAAAACCGTTACGAAGAACTAGGCCGTGAACTAGAAACGGTCGGCAGCGACTACCAGCGCGCCGCCGAAATCAACAAAGAGCGTGTAGACCTGGAGCCGCTCATCGAAAAAGCGCGCGAATACCGCCAGGCCATCCAAAGGCTAGAAGAGGCCCGTCAACTGCTCGAAACCGAAACGGACGAGGAACTGCGCGCCCTGGCCGAGATGGAAATCGAAGACCTGCAACCGAAAATCGGCCAACTCGAAAAAGAAATCAAAACCATGCTGGCGCCCAAAGACCCGCGCGATGAAAAGAACGTCATCATGGAAATCCGCGCCGGCACCGGCGGCGACGAAGCCGCCCTGTTCGCTGCCGACCTGTTCCGCATGTACACGCGCTATGCTGAAAACCGCCGCTGGAAGGTGGAAATCCTGTCTGAAAACGCCATTGGCATCGGCGGCTACAAAGAAGTCATCTTCCAAATCAAAGGCAAAGGCGCCTACTCGCGGCTGAAATACGAATCGGGCGTCCACCGCGTCCAGCGCGTGCCAGAGACCGAGGCCTCCGGACGCATCCACACCTCCACCGCCACCGTAGCCGTGCTGGCCGAAGTTGAAGAAGTAGATATAGACATCCCCGAGTCGGACCTGCGCATTGATGTATACAAATCGGCCGGCGCAGGCGGTCAGAACGTGCAGAAAAACTCCACCGCCATCCGCATTACCCATCTGCCCACCGGCATGGTGGTTGCCTGCCAGGACGAGCGCTCACAATTGCAAAACAAACTGCGCGCCATGTCCATTTTGCGCGCACGTCTATACGAAATCGAGGAGGAAAAACGCCGCTCCGAACTCGAAGAAACGCGCCGTTCCCAAGTAGGCAGCGGCGAACGCTCCGAAAAAATCCGCACCTACAACTACCCTCAAAACCGTGTCACCGACCACCGCATTGGCCTCTCCTCCTACAACCTGCCTGCCGTGATGGAAGGCGACATAGACTTCTTCATTGACGAACTCTCCACGCGCGACGAAGCAGAACGCCTGGCCAGCAGCGGTTTCGATGAAGACGAGGAATGACGCAACTTTCAGCCCTGCGCGCGCAAATTGCGGAACGCCTGTCAAAAACGAGCCAGACAGCCGACCTGGACGCGCAAGTCTTACTGGCGCACATCTTGGACAAACCGCGCGCCTGGCTGGCGGCGCATCCTGAAGCGCTTCTGACTCAGCCGCAACTTGCCTCCCTTGAAGAGGCCGTCTCCCGGCTCGAGGCCGGGCAACCGCTCCCCTACGTGCTGGGGCGCTGGCAATTCTACGGTCTGGAATTCGAAGTCACGCCCGACGTGCTGATACCCCGCCCCGAGACCGAACTGCTGGTCGAACGCGGCATCGCCTGGCTGCGCGCTTTCCCCCATCGCAGGACAGTCGCCGACATCGGCACAGGTTCTGGCGCCATCGCCATTGCCATCGCCCTGCACGTTCCAGATGTACACATCCTGGCAACCGACATTTCAAGCGCCGCGCTCGAAGTGGCTAAACGCAACGCGCAGAAATTCAATCTACACAATCGCATCGAATTTTGCGAATGCGATCTACTCCCCTCTCCATCTTCCAGCGTTGAACCGTCATCCTTCGACTTGATTTGCGCCAACCTGCCCTACATCCCCAGCGCTACCCTGCGCACGCTGCCGGTCTATGGCCGCGAGCCTGCCTTAGCGCTGGATGGCGGCGCCGACGGCCTGGAAACGATTCGCCGCTTGTTGGCCCTGGCGCCGGCGCGGTTATCTCCCGGCGGCATGATGTTGTTGGAAATCGAAGCCTCCCAGGGATTGGCCGTGTTATCGCTGGCCTACGACCACTTCCACGCCGCCAAAATCAGCCTGAGCAAAGACCTGGCCGGCTGCGACCGGCTGCTACAAATCCAACTCTTATGAAGAGGCAAAACGTCCCCCTCGAGATAATCCCCATTCGACGATCATCCCACCTGAAAAAAAACAAGTACAATTAAGCCACGGTATCCTGTCCGGAGAGCGCAATGAAACGAAACCATAGCATGAACGGTCCTCCCACGATCAACCGCAATGCGCTGGCAACGCACCTGACATTGGCCGCAATGGTCCTTGTTGTCACGGTGGTTGCCATCTTGGAGAGACATCCGCCGATTTTCATTGCTTACGCTTTTCCCATCCTCGTTGCCAGTTTCGTGCTTTCTCCCGCCTCTTCCTTCCTATACGCCGGCCTAACCACAGTTGGGTATGCGATCGTTTTCCTCAGCGGAGCGGTAACAACGCCTTTCGATTTTGCTCGTGTGATGTTGTTGTTTTTCATCGCCGGCGTAGCCTTCCTGCTTTCTTCTCAATTTGCCCATACCGTCCAAGAAAAAGACCAATCTGAAGCCGATTACCGAAACCTGTTCGAGCGCGTGCCGGTCGGCTTGTACCGCACTACGCCCGATGGACGCATCCTGGAAGCCAACCCGGCCCTGGCAGAGATTTTTGGCTATGCCTCGCCGCAAGACATGTTGGAGGTCAACGCCGCAGACCTATACGCCACTCCGCACGGGCATACCGAATGGATGAAACAATTTAGCGAGTCCGAAGGTCAACTAAGCGTAGAAACGCTCTTCAAGCGAAAAGACGGCAGCGTTTTCTGGGCAACCGACGTCACTCGCGCCGTCTACGACCATACAGGCCGCTTGAAGTATTACGAAGGCAGCCTGATAGACATTAGCCAGCGCAAAAAGGCCGAACAGGAGTTGCAAGAACAGCAGCGCTCGATGAGCGCACTCTTGCGCAACATGCCCGGCATGGCTTATCGCTGTATAAACGATACCGATTGGACAACAGACTTCGTGAGCGAGGGTTGTTTCGAACTCACAGGTTACCCGCCAGAGGACTTGATAGGCAACAAGAAAATTGCCTACAAACAACTTATCCATCCCAAAGACCGCGAGCGGGTATGGGCAGAAGTGCAAGAGGCCATCGCTCACAGGCAACCTTTCCAACTCGAATATCGAATTACGACAGCCAACCAGCAAGAAAAGTGGGTATGGGAACAAGGTCAAAGCATAGGCACAAACGCGCACGGTCTGGCCATCCTCGAAGGCTTCATCACAGATATTACCGAGCGTAAACGAGCCGAGGAAGCATTGCGCCGCCAAACAACGCAACTCGGATTGCTGAACGACATCGCCAAGCAAATTGTTGCTACCCAAGACACAAACAACATCTTGAATAGAACCGTCAAACTGATTCAAGACAATTTTGGCTATCATCACGTCGCTATTTTTATGTTCGCACCTGCTACGAATGAATTGGAAATGAGAGCCAGAGCAGGCCAATTCGTAGAATTGTTCCCTAGAGAACACCGCCTGAAACTAGGAGAGGGAATGGTAGGATGGTGCGCCCAACACAACAAAACTTTGTTATCGAACGATGTCTCCTCGGATGAACATTACATCAACTTTTATCCAGATCGAATCCCGACCCGCTCCGAATTGAGCATTCCCTTGCACGTAGAAGGCAAGGTCATTGGCGTCCTGGATATTCAAAGCCCGCGCCTGGATGCCTTCGACCAGAACGACATTCGCGTCATGGAAACATTGGCCGACCAGATAGCCATAGGGCTGGAAAATGCCAAACTGCTGAACGAAATCCGTCAACAAGTAGAACGCCTGAACGCCCTGCACCTCATTGACCAGACGATTGCTTCCAGCACGAATCGGCGTTTGGTATTGAATATGATTCTGGAACAGGCCATGCGGCTGTTCCAGGCGGATGCAGGCGACTTCCTGCTCTTCAATCCAATCGAATACACGTTGGATTTTGCTGCGGGAATCGGTTTTGCTGCGCCAGGCGTACCGAGGCCGCGCCTGCATTTGGGCGAGGGTCTGGCCGGGCAGGCTGCTTTGCACAGAAAAACCATCATCCTTCACGGCGACGCCAAAACAATCCTGCCCGCAGAAAAGTTCTCTTGTTATTATGGCGTTCCCCTGATTGCCAAAGGCGAACTCAAAGGGGTTTTGGAATTTTTCTTTCACACCCATGTTCATCACCCCGAATGGGAAAACTTCTTGAACACACTGAGCGGGCAGGCTGCTATCGCCTTGGAGAATATGGATTTATTCGAACGGCTACAGCGCTCCAATATCGAGTTATCGCTGGCCTACAATGAAACCATCGAGGGCTGGTCAGCGGCGCTCGACCTGCGGGACAAGGAAACCGAAGGCCATACCCAGCGCGTCACCGAAATGACCCTGCGCCTGGCTGCCAGCATGGGCATCCAAGACACGATGCTTCTTCATATCCGGCGCGGCGCCCTGCTGCACGACATTGGCAAGATGGGCATCCCCGACTATATCCTGCTGAAAACCGAAGAATTGACAGCAGAAGAAGCCGAAATCATGCGCAAGCACCCACTCTATGCCTACGAGTTACTCTCCAAGATTGCCTACCTGAAACCGGCCCTGGACATTCCCTATTGCCACCATGAACGCTGGAATGGAAGCGGCTATCCGCGCGGCCTAAAAGGCGAGCAAATTCCGCTTGCGGCGCGCATCTTCTCTGTGGTAGACGTTTGGGATGCTCTGACATCTGACCGCCCCTATCGCAAGGGTTGGAGTCAAAAGAAAGCCTTGTCTTATATCCGACAAAATGCCGGCAAACTTTTCGACCCCCAAGTCGTAGAGGCTTTCTTGAACCTGTTCGAAACGACGTAACATGCAAACCGAGTGTCTATCCGCCCATCGCCCCGAGGCATTGAGCCGCGCCCTCTTGGCGTTACAAAGCGGCATGTTAGTAGCCTTTCCTACCGATACCGTCTATGGTCTGGGCGCGCTGGCCTTCGATGCGCACGCTATCGAGAGCATCTACGCAGTCAAAGGCCGCCCCGCCGAAAAAGCCATCCCTATTTTGATTGGCGACATACACGACCTGGACGAGGTGACACTCAGCCTGCCTCCCATGGCCGCCAAACTGGCGGCCCGCTTCTGGCCCGGAGCCTTGACGCTGGTGGTGCCAAAAAGCCCTACCCTGCCCGACATTGTTTCTGCCACCCCTACGATCGGCGTTCGCATTCCCAATCATCCCGTAGCGCGCGCCCTGCTGAAAGCGGCCGGCCCCATGGCGGTCACATCGGCCAATCTCAGTGGGCAGCCCAGCCCGACCACAGCCGAAGAGGTGATTCATCAATTGAACGGCCGCATTCCCCTCGTGCTAGATGGAGGCGAAACGCCTGGCGGCTTGTCCTCTACGGTGGTAGATTGCCTGGGGCCAGAACCGGTCATCTTGCGCGCCGGTCCAATCTCTTGGGAAGAGATCGCTTTCGTCTTGGCCTGAAACTCCTGTTTGCTGGGATTTGTCATGGCGGTCGCCCCAGCAAGTCCCGCAGGGATGCTATCTCCAAAGGAGACGCTGTTGTACTACCAAAGGCCGCAATTCGCCATTCCCATCCCCACGAGCGGAAACTCTTATCCTTTTCTTAAGTTTCATTCAGGTTCTTCTAACGTAATGAGCGCATAATAAGGGCGCATTCTCCCCTTGCAAACCCCGTAAGGACAGGGCCGGTCCTGAGCGGGGTTTGGGTTTTTAATCGGGACTTTTCTCTTCCTTCTGGAGGCGCTTGACGAACTGTCCGGCTCGTCTTACAATAAGCAAGAAAACGTAAGAAAGGAGAATCCTGTGTTACTCCGTCTTTCATCCAAAGGACAACTTGTACTTCCCAAACCCATTCGCACGCAACTGCGCCTGGAAAGCGGACGTCAGTTCCGGGCACAGGTGTTAGACGGCAAAATCATCCTTGAGCCGGTGGAGGAGGATGTGATTGAACAATTACATGGGATATTTGCCGGTTCAAAAATGCTGGACGAACTGGAAGAAGAGCATCGCCGGGAAGTAGAAAATGACAAAAACTTTCATTTTTGATTCGTGGGCGCTGATTGCTTTCATTGAAGGGGAATCTCCTGCCGACCTACGTGTTCAGGAAATTTTGGAACAATCGCGGCGTCGTCAAATGCGCGCCGTTATCTCCATCATCAACCTGGGAGAAATTTATTACCAGATAGGCAAAATGCACGGCGAAAAGGCTGCTGATACTACCCTGGCTAAACTGCGCTTGCTGCCGCTAGAAATCCTGCCCGCAGACGAGGAAACCGTCCTGACCGCGGCGCGTTGGAAAATGAAGCGCTCCATCTCCTACGCCGACGCTTTCGCCGCCGCGGCTTCGGTTGCCCACAAAGCCACCTTGCTGACCGGCGACCCGGAACTGCTGGCATTGGCGGAGGAACTCGATATCGAGCCGCTTCAAAGGCAAAGGTAGGGGTGAACTCGATAGAAGTATTTCAGATGTCAAAGGATAGAACATCCCGAAAGGTCTCTTGAATTTCAAGATAACGGCCAGGTAGCCTGCACATCCATGTCCAGCGGCGAGGTGCGCCCAAGCGCAAAACGATAGTAGCCGGCTGCGGCGATCATGGCAGCGTTGTCTGTGCACAGCGAGAGGGAGGGAATATGCGCCTTGAATTCCGATTGCTCCAGGAAGGCCTGCCGCAAGGCGCGGTTGGCCGAGACCCCGCCCGCCACCAAGATTTCGCGCGCGCCAAACGTCCGCGCGGCCTGCATCGTCTTGCTGAACAAAACCTCCACGACCGCCGCTTGGAACGAAGCCGCCAGGTCCTCGATGGGCAGGGAAGGACTACGCTTCTCGAGTGCGCGCACCTCGCGCAATACCGCCGTCTTCAAGCCGCTGAAAGAGAAATCCCAGGGCGCATCCAGGCGGGCGCGTGGGAAGTTGAAACGATGCGGGTCGCCGCCCTCCGCCGCGCGCTGGATGGCCGGGCCGCCAGGATAGCCCAACCCCAGCGTGCGCGCCACCTTGTCGAAGGCCTCGCCAGCCGCATCGTCTTGAGTAGCGCCCAGACGCTGATATTCCAGATGAGCGGTCATCAAAATCAATTCGGTATGTCCACCCGAGACCAGCAGCGCCAGCAGCGGAAACTGCGGCTCGGCAGGCGGCGTTTCCCCCGCGTGATATATCCAGGCCGAATAGAGATGTCCCTCGAGGTGGTTGACGCCCACGAGAGGCAGTCCCAGCCCAAGCGCCAATCCCTTGGCGGCGTTGACGCCCACCACCAGCGAGCCGGCCAGCCCCGGCCCGCGCGTCACGGCAATAGCATCCACATCGCTCAAACTGAGATGCGCCGCTGCCAACGTCTGCTCGATGACCGGCGTAATCGCCAGGATGTGCTGACGCGAGGCCACTTCGGGGAACACGCCGCCATAACGAGCATGAATTTCCATCTGCGAGGCCACCGTAGAAGCCAGCAAAACTCGCCCATTTTCGAGAATGGCGCAAGCGGTTTCGTCACAGGAGGTTTCGATGGCAAGGATGCGGGCAGGGTTCATTTTTTCCACTTCTTCATTTCCAGCACAAAATCATACGGATACTCGGCCAACCTTTCCAAACTTCCATCGGGGCGCATCCAATAGGTATCTTCGATGCGCACCCCCATGCCCTGCTCTGGATAGTACAAGCCCGGCTCGACAGCAATGACGGCCCCGGCCTCCAGGCGTTGTTCTCCCTCCACTTGAAAGCCGCTGAACGGGCGTTCGTGGATGTTGAGACCCACTCCATGCCCCAGGCTGTGAACGTAACCGTCATGTGGAGCATTCGTGTTCAAGGGCGACTTGTGTCCTCGAGCCTCGAAATACTCACACACCATGCGGTGATACGCTTTGAAGGAAGCGTTCACTTCCATGCTCCCGATCACTTTGCGATAAATTTCCTCTACCTGGTCATACAATGCCTGCGCTTCGGGCGTGGCATAGCCCAAACACCAGGTACGAGTGAAATCGTAGAAGTAGCCGCCGCCTCGTTCCTGCGGATAAATGTCGAAGACGATGGTCTGTCCGAGGCGCAAAACATCGTCAGGGTTGCCTTGAGAATGCGGCACGCCTGCATCCCGGCCGATGGCAAAGATGTAACCTTCTGACGGGACCGCATCGCGTTCGGCCAGCCACAGGTTGATCTTCTGCTTGACATCCCCAATCGTCAACGGTGCGCCGTCCTCCCGCAGCAACACTTCATCGGCGCGGACAGCGCGCGAGGTCAGGTACCGCGCCGTCAGACGGACGACCTGCGTGGTGCGCTTGCCCATCTCGCGTATGCGCGCCACCTCCTGCTCAGATTTAGTCTGCATGGCCTGATAAAACAGCGACGTTTCTGGCATTTCGCCCACGAATTCGATGCCCGGTTCGAGAGTCTTGAAATGGCTCAACAAGGCCGGTAAGGCGCTGATATTCGTATGCCCATACAGCCCCACGCGGCCCTTGACGCCTAACGCCCGAAACATGCGCTGTAACCGCAAAGCCAGAGCCAGCGTCCCCTCTCCGCCGGCTTCCTGCATCAATGCTTGCCAGGGATATTCGCTATACAAACGCACTTCCAGCCTGCTCTTGGCGGCTTCGTCTCGTTCCATGTCATTGCAGTACAGCACAGCATTTTCGCCGCGCTTTTTGATCAACGTAGCGTTGGTCACATGCCCGCCGCCGGTCAAGTAATACATGGGCGGGTTGTTTTCGGCATCGCCAAGCACCAGGATGGCGTCCAGGTTTTTGGCTTGCATGAGGGTGTCAATACGGGAGTTCATGCGGCTCCTCTTTAAACGCGAATTTCGCTAATGGACGAATAACGCAAATTACTTCCTATTCTTGCTCGTCAAGCGGGGTTGGTGAAGGTGTGGAAGCAATTTGGCTTTGCCCTTTATATTTATCACACGGCTGGACTGAACACGTTCCGCGCCAAAGTTGATTACGATAGCAAGTTCCAAACCGGTTGCTTTCAAATAAGATAAAGCCTGTTGCTCGTGGATTCGAGCGATCTCGCTCACTGCTTTGTATTCCAAGATCACCCGTTTGTTAGCGACATTATCCAGGAAAAATTCTCCAAGTGGCTCACCCTTGTACTGTACAACGATGCGCTTTTGTCGCTCGATCTCAACGCCTCTCACAAGTAATTCACGCGCCATAGCCTCTTCATAAAACTTTTCCGGAAAACCGGGACCCAAAGTGTTATGTACTTCGAAAGCGGCCTGCATTATCGTATAAGACAATTCCTTCTCAATAATCGTAATATCGTCCATCATAGTCCTCCTATTCGAAATATTCGTTTATTGGCGCTATTCGCGTTGAAAGAATATCCAGCAACAAATCATCCTGCTCCGGCAGCACTGTGCGCGGGTCGAGCAGCACGCGGTCATGTTCGGCGCGGGCGATGACAGGCGGCTGAGAGGCTCTGAGACGCGCCATGAACTTGTCGGGCGACTTGACCGATAGCGCCAGCACCCAAGTTGGCAGGGACTCTCCTGGCAGGCTGCCACCGCCGACGGTGGACTCGGACTCGA
>DAOUCM010000157.1:0-4568 GCA_034431895.1 Anaerolineales bacterium | reverse complement strand
TGCCGCGCAAAAATTGACGCGACCGAAACGCTGTGATACAATTCTGCCGCGTGAACGCCCCCATCGTCTAGCGGCCCAGGACGGGGCCCTCTCAAGGCCCAAACAGCGGTTCGAGTCCGCTTGGGGGCACACTCTTGAACGGCGTCATGGCTATTCAAACGACAAAAAAGGAGTAGCCAGGATGCAACTTTCGAGTTTCTGTACATTTGCTTGTAGTACCTCTCTTGCCCCTTCGCTTATGCCTGACCTGAATGAGTTCATGACAACCCAGGAAGCAGCCGAAGTTTTAGGTTTTACAGTTGCTTCTGTCCGTCAAATGGTCTATAAGAAAAAACTTGAAAGTAGACGGTTTGGGCGCTCCTTGCTTATTCCCAAAAAAGCCGTAATCGAGTACAAAGAAAAGACGGCGGGCATGAATAAAAACGACCCCCGGCGAAACCTGAAATACCTGAAATAAAAGCACCTGTCACATTGACAAGTGCTTTTATTGACTGTATACTGATAACGTCAATTTATCAGTAAGAACGCCCTGTTCGGGCTTATTTTTTAGGGCTTACTGATATTGTTAAATTATCAGTACCTTACCAGCCGAATAACCGCCCATCGGCAACCGTGTGAAGAGCAAGGCTTAGGATGGCGCGGAAACACTCTAAAAATGCCCCTAAAAGCCCCCAGGACGGTCGTAGAACCGTCAAAATCGAAAAACCGATAAAAAGGGCCTTCTAAAGCCTTCTGAGGGCTTTTTAGGGCAAAACACAAAAACGCCCGCCTGCGTGGTCAGACGGGCGCAATCCCAAGAAGCCGGTGAGACCGGCAGAAAGGATGTGGCTATGATACCACAACACACCAAAAAGACTGCTGGACAATTGGGCGGCCTGGCTACCCTGGCACGCTATGGCAGAGAATACATGCGTGAAATTGGCAGGCGTGGCGCACGCACCACTTGGCAGCGTTACCGACTCTTACCGCTGGGAACGTCTGACTTTGCCCTGGTGAACCGCGCAACCGGCGAAGTGAAAGCCTATCTTTCCGGGAGGCGGCCATGAAACAGGGAGAATACCTGATACTTGAATCTCGCACGCTGAACGATAACTACGAGCAAAAAGCCTACCGTCTGCGCGATGCGAATGATGAGGCCCGCAAATTGGCCGAGCGAAGCGGCAAAATTATGGTCATCGTGAAAATCGTCGAAGTGATTGTCCCCAGTCCCAAGAGGCCGACATGAGAATCGCCCTGCTTATTCTATCCCTCTTTCTGGCAACCCTGGCGTGTAGCCTGACCGGCGCGCGCCTGGCCGTGATGGATGACGGCCAGCCTTCGACATCTACACCAACCCCAACGGCGGTCCCCTCCCCTGCTCCATTCACCTGCCTGGTAACGACCGGCGTCGAAGGCGGCGCCCTGAATGTGCGCGCTTGCGCCGGTACGCATTGCTCTGTTTTGCAGGTCGTTCGCGAAGGCGACCGCCTCCAAGTCGTATCTGAATCCGATGGTTGGCTGAACATTGGCAAAGGTTGGGTCAAGGCCAACTTTTGCAGAAAGGAATAGTGTGTTACGAGCCGCTTGGGAAATGTTCTATACCTTCCTGACCGCCTTTTTCAAAGGCGTACTGCTGGCCGTGCTGCTGGGTCTACCCTGGTTGATACGCCTGGCTGCTGTATTGCTCTGGCTGACTGGCGGCGCCCTGGCCATAGAGGCCATTCGCACGATTTACCAGCCGTTCACTCCGCCAGGCGCGGTTTTTGCCTTGCAGTTCGCGGTTATCTTCTTGCTAGTAGCCTGGGCAGGCGTACTGCTTCGACGCGGACGCCTTTGGGGAGGCCTGACCGTTGGCGGGCTTGTCCTTGTCCTGCTCGTCCGTTATGCCTTCCCCTGGTTTTTAGGCTGGCAGTACGCCAGTTTGGTTTCTCGCATCTTACCCCCTGCTCTGTTCGCCCTGGGGCTGATGTATCTCACTTTCCGTCTTCGATTTTTACACAAAAGGAGTATCCCATGAACGAAACTCAAACGAATTCCATGATTGACGCCCTGCTGGGCCGCGACATTCAAACCGACCACGGCGGGCTGACTTTGGGTGATGTCGTTGTTCTTCTGCTCGACATCGTTTTGCTCATTTACACCGGCTGGCGTTCCTATGACTTCCTCACCACCTCTGTACCGCAAGGCTATGAAATCCTTGCTTTGGTTGGTCTGTGGGGCCTGGACATCGGCGCAGTTGCCTGGTCTCTAGTTTGGATTTTCGGCTCGGCCAGTAAGTATCAGGACTGGGTATCTATGTTCTTCTTCGTCTTCGACCTCGTTGGCGTGGTGCTGACTTCCCTGACCGATAGCCTGCTGTACGGTCAGGCGGATGAAGTTCTGTCCGCCATGTTGAAAGATATTGCAGTCGTGGTCGTGCCGCTGATCGTGGTCGCCAACGTTGTGGCCGGCTTCATTTACCACTTAGCCAGTCCTCAAACGCGCGAACGCCGCGCTAAGCGAAAAGCCGAGCATGACTATCGCGCCAAGATGATGCAAATAACCGCTATGGAGCGTGACCTGGCGTATGCAGAATCCTATCTCCTGGCCAGACAAGAGATCCTCGACAAGAGTGCAGCCATGGCCAAAATCAAGATGATGCAGGACCAAATCGAACGTCAAACCCGTTTAGCCTTGCGCGACCTGACCGGCATTCACGGCCTGACCACTGCACCAGATATACAGGCAGGAGAGGAACGCCTGGCCGAATTACGCAAGCGGCTAGAGACCATCCAAGCCCAACAGGAAATGCTTGTAACCGCAAGCGGGAATGGTCATACCCCAGAAGCGGGCGCAGGGGGCGCGGCGGCGAATCCGCTCGACCACTTTCCAGAAGAGTAAATCTCGAGTCTATACCTGGACTTGTGCGTATTGCGGCATGACGTTTGAATCCACCCACTACGGCCAACGCTACTGCTCGCGTCGCTGCCGGGAGTACGCCTACCGCCTGCGCAAACACGAGCGGGCAAAAACCGAAAAACAGCCCGTAGAAACCGAAATTTGTTGACGCTTATACCGTCAACAAATCTCCCGCTGACCGATAAAAATCACGGATAACCTCAGGAAGGCGGCTTCCAAGCCTTCCTGGGGGCTTTTTCTTGTTACAAAAAATTCGCCCGATTTTTTTGTAACAAGGAATTCTGACAGGAAAGGATGACGATGAACCGAGACGACAAAGACCTCTTGCAACTGGCCACCTTCGATGGTGGCCGCCTGCTCGATGCGCTCGACCGCCTGACGCCCGAGGGAACGACCTGGCTGAATGAGATGATGAGTGACAACGGCGCACCCAATGTTGAAGATGTACGGCTGTTCGTGGAACTGGTAAAAAAAGCAGCCTGGCCTGGCAGCCAGAAATCCCCTTTGACTTTCTGGCTGCCAAAAATCGTTGAGTTTCTGACAGGCAAAAATCGGCATTGAGTTTCTGACAGGCAGAAATGTACCATGCCGCACAGATGCCGCACGAATGCCGCAGGTGTGCCGCACAGATGCCGCACACATACCGCAAAAAACATACCTTCAAAGGGTATAATGCCTTTAATGCCGCACAGATGCCGCACACGTGCCGTACATGAGCCGCAGGCGTGCCACTCGTGCCAGTGCCTGAAAAAAACCGCACTACCTTCCCCCTGGGAAGGTATGGCTCTTCCTACACGGAGGTTCAATGACCGTCAATTTACTGCAAGTTACATCTTCGCCCAATCATCCAGGAAAATTCTCGCGCGTTCAGCCGATGACCCCTCAGGCGGCGCAAGCCGAAGCCCAACGGCTGCTTCAGACGGGTTTGAGCAGTTATTTGGAGACGACCCTAACCCTGCTTTATTCGGCGGGCGTCTTACTGGCCAGCCGCTTGCCCGTCAATGAGCGGACTATCCGAAAGTACCACCGACAACGGCTATTGGATCGCCTGCCGTACCTGGGGCAGGAAATTGCGGCGGCTTATCAGCAATACGGCTTGCCTGTCCCGAAATCGCCTTTGGTGTACACTCTGGGTCCGGTTGGGCGGGAGATTGTCAAAGAGCGATTCGGTCATCCTGCGCCGGGCGGATACCTGAACATGCCCTTGACCCGCGTCATGCACGACCTGGCGCTCAACGAAATTATTTTTCGCCTGGCAGAACTGGCAAAAGACAAGAGCGCAGTCTTCGAGTGGGTGAGCAAGTATGAAGCAACGCTTTGGAAGGACAATCAACCCATACTTGAACCTGACGCGCTGATACGCATAAAACACGGTGAGCGGGAAGATGTGTACTTGCTCGAATACCACAACGAGGAAGACAAGCGCGGGAGGGCAGGGGAAAAGGTTCGGCAATACGAAAAGGCTTTGCAAAGCGGTCTGTGGCGAAACCAGTGGGAAGTCGAAACCTTTCCCCCGGTCTTTTCCGTCTATCGCGATATAAGCGTTGCGAAAGGATATGACGAGGCAATTAGCGCCAATCCAGGTAAAGTAATTTTCTACGGCCGCTCTCTTGCAGGTTTTTTTGAAAATCCGCGCCTCTGGTATGATTTCAAAGGGAAACAAAAAGCGTCTCCGTTCCTCTGGTAGAATC
>DAOUCM010000156.1:0-11015 GCA_034431895.1 Anaerolineales bacterium | reverse complement strand
ACCTCTGCGCCGATGCGCCCCACACCGAGGATGCCAAGCGTCTTGCCATGCAATTCCACGCCCTCCAGGTCTTTCTTGAGCCACTCGCCGCGCTTCATGGCGGCGTCGGCGCGAGGCAGGTCGCGGCACAGAGACAGGAGCAGGCCAAAGGTCAGTTCGGCGACCGCAATGGTCGTAGAAAGCGGGGCGTTGACCACCGTCACGGCATGAGACCTGGCAGCCTGCAAGTCAATGTTATCCACTCCCACGCCGGCTCGGCCAACGACCTTGAGGCGCCCGGCAGCCTCGAAGACCGCAGCCGTCACTTTGGTACGCCCGCGCACAATCAAGGCGTCGTATTCTCCAACGACGGTCAACAAGTCGGCGGCAGACAGGTCGGCGCGCGCATCCACGCGGGCCGCAGAACGCAGGATGGTCTGACCGGTTTCTTCCAGGCCATCAGTGATGAGAATAGAAAATGGAGACATACGCCGATTGTAACCGATATCCAGCGGACTGCAAAATCTGGAGATTCCGCTCGAAAGTCGAGAGACTTTCGCCTCCATGCTTGTCGAAAAATCAGTGTACAATTGAGCCAATAGACCCAAAATCCTTTTGCCAACCAGGTTCAAGGAGAAGAAATATGGCTTCTAAAAAATGGTGCATTTGGTATGCTCCCTTTCGAGAAAGCCCGACCGGCAACAAAATCACCGACATCCCTGCGGGCGCAGTCGTCGAGCCAACCGGCAATCAGCAACAAGCCCTGGTCAACGGCAAAGTAACCTTGTGGTCCGAAGTCATGTACAAAGGCAAAACAGCCTGGGTGTATGACAATTATCTGGAAGATCTGCAAGAGAAATATCCAGATTTCGAAGTCTATATTCCTCACCCCACCGCCGACCCCACCGACGCTGCCCAATACATGATTTTGGACGGCCGCGTGAAATATAACATGTGCGGCGAGTTGTGTGTTGCATTCATCGGCGGGGACGACATCGAAACATTCGTGGAAAAGTGGAAAGCGGTATCTCCCAACTATCACAAATGGGCGCTGTTCGGCAGCAACGACAAACCCACCGGCATAGACGCCCTAGACAGTATGCTGAAAGTGTACGGCCATCCCGTACCCAATTTGACCTTCAAAGCCGGCTTGACCGACCCCTACATCGGCTTCAGAATTTCTCCGGGCCGGCTTCAGAAAATGCTCGAAACCTATTACCTGATTGCTGGCGTCCGCATAGACGGCGTGAGCGGGAAATTGCGCGGCCAGGGCATCGGGCATTGGGTTGTGCTAGACAAAGTCATTCCTACCGGCATCAACAGAGGCTGGGTCGAAATCTACAATCCCTTCCCCAACAAACGCGAGGAATATTCCTACGATGAATTCATCAATGCCTGCGGCGGTCCATCGTGGATCGGTCTGTGGGTGAAACGGCAGTTGGAATGAACGCCTGCTAAGATACTCATACCACCCAGTCACGACAAATGCTTCGGTTGAACTCGGGGCAAATCTCTTTCATACAGGACATCTTCCAAACGTAAATAGCCGCGGATGGCCTGGCTGGCAAGCAGGCGCAAGGGTTCTGGCGGCCAGGGAATCATGCGGCGGTTGACGAACCAGGTCGAGGTCAAGTCGCTCTTACGCTCCAAAATTAAATCGGCTACCGTCCAACCGTTGAGATGCGTCATCGAGACGCCATGCCCCACACAGCCCAGGCTATAGACTGCACGAGCATCACCGATGAAACCAATGGCCGGGGCCATGTCTATTGGCACCGACACCGGGCCGCCCCAGCGGTGCGTGAAGCGGACTCCGCTCAGGGTGGGGAAGAGGCGCACCACGTCGCGTTCCAGGTCTGCGAAAATCCGCGGGTTCAGGTCGCGCTCCATGTCTTTCCCGTAGGCCAGGCTCACGTCGCTGCCACCCATGGCCAGACGATTATCAGCGGTCAGGCGGAAGTAATGCACCAGATTGCGCGCGTCTTCGATGCCCTGGCGATTCCTCCAACCGATAGAATCCATCTGCTGTGGGGTGAGCGGCTCAGTCACAACCATGTGAGTAAAAGCCGGCACCTGCCGGGAGCGCAACTGCGGGATGAGATGAGAGTAAGCATTGGTGGCAAAGACCATTTTCTCTGCCCAAACCACGCCTGCGGGCGTCTGAAGCCTGAACCGCTTCTCCCGCTTAATCTCTGTGACGGGGGTCTGTTCATAAACCTGGGCGCCGGCCTCTTGCGCTACTCGCTTGAGTTCGCGTACCTGCTTGGCAGGATCGAGCAGGCCGCAGCGTGGCTCCCACCAGCCGCCTAAAAAGAGCGGCGAATCCAACTCAGAGCGGACTTTGTCCGCCTCCCACCATTCCAAGCCGGTAACGCCCATGCAGGTTAGAATCTCCAAGTCATGTTGGATACGTTTGACATATCCGGGCGTGGTAGCAACGCGAATAAAGCCAGGGAACCAATAGTCAGATTGGATATGGTGTTCCTTGATTAGCGCATCCACATAATCCACCGCGCGTTCCATGTAACGGTGCGCCTCCACCGTGCGCTGGTGACCGAAGAGCGCCTTGGTAACAGCCGGTTCCAGCCCAAAGAGGGTCATCGAAAAACCGCCGTTGCGACCGCTGGCGCCATAGCCGACCACCTCGGCTTCCAGCACAGCCACCCGCATAGACGGTTCGTATGTGCGCAAATGGTAGGCCGTCGAAAGGCCGGTAAACCCGCCGCCAACGATTGCGACATCCACTTCCAAGTCGCCCTCCACCGGCGGGTTGGGGGTATATGCGCCATACGCAGCCAGCCAGAACGATTTGTCAGAATAATCCTTCACTCCTCCTCCTCACAATATCAAAACACTTGGCTTCAAATCCAACTCATCAATCAAGGCGTTCAACTCTGCATCCGAAAGCCTGCGCCCCTTTCCAGCGTAGGCAGTCAGCGCAGCCTCCATCATATTCGTACCAAAAGAACGCCCCTCGTAGCGCGGCGTGGTAGTGATGACGACCTTCACCCCGCGCGCTTTGAGCAACTCGATATTTTCTTCCGTAGTGGTATTCGTAACCACCGTCTTGCCGTCCATGCGCTCCGGCATGTACTTGCGCATGAACAGGAAATCGCCCGCCACCAAATCCGAGCCGGAAAAATGCTTTACATATTTGGGCTTGTGTTCCGCGCCGCCGCTGCCATAGAAGATCATACTCATAGGAAAATAACTGACGATGGGCAGCATGACGCGCGCCACGCGCTTGAAAGCCGGGATGCCATAAATAGGGATGGGAACTCCCAGCGCCACCATCAAGTCGCCGAAGACCACCCGCTCCGACACCCCCGAAACTGCCTCCGCTAAACCGAGTCGGTCCACCGCGACAGGGACGAACGCCTGCCGGAAGCGCATCTCGCCCAACTGCGGACGAGCCAATTCGAACACGCGCCGTTCCAGCGTGTGCTTCAACCCGCGCCCATCGCACAGCGGCGTGCGGGAAACGCCCTCCACCAGTTTCAACGCCGCGTGCAGCGGATACTCCCGGTCATCCAGGCGCAGGTACAGGTCCACGCCGCCCACGCCAAAGGCGTCTACTTTGCCGTCTAGGTCGAGGTACATCTGGCGCGCCCTGGCCACATCGCCATCCGTGCCAATGCGTTCGACCAAGATTTCCTGGTCTTTCAGCCTAATGGTTACGCTCTTGTCGCGCTTGGAGCTCCCCAGGCTGATGCTGACCGCATGTTTCATGTTGCCCTCCACTTCATGAACCGTCCCGAAGGCTCGATTTGCCCGTACAATTGCTCTAAAAAGCCTTCGGGACGGTTATCCCAACTGGCGTTAAGTAAGCCACTGCAAAAAGGTAAAAGTTGAACTACACAGGCGAAGAGACACTGAGTATACTGACGAAGGGTGTGAAATATTGGACAAATCGAATCGAACTATGATAAAGTTAAACCAATTATAGCAAACTTGCCTGTGCAAAGATATTGCCAATAGGTATGTATCACAGCCATTTACACGGCAGCCAAACAAGACTCGCGCTCACCAAAGCGCAACCAAAACGGAGTCAAGCATGATCATCACCATTTCATCTGATGAACTGATTGCCTCGTTGCTGGAGATCAAAAATGCGCAATCCCTAAACGAGGTGTTTCCGCTGGTAGATGAACTCATCGAGGAATACAGCAGCGAGTATCAGACCGGCAGTTTGTACCGTGTGCGGCATGATGTCATTCCACGCATGATCTTGCCCGGCTGGCCGAACCCCAAGATGATGCAGGCGCCAGAGGTATACCCGCTTCAAGTCGTAGGGCCGCACGGGAAATTACAAGGCACCGACCGTATCAATCTCAGCAAATATGGTTGGGATACTCATTTCAGTCTCTTGAATCCACCCATCAAAAAGTTCAATTACGCTACGAATCCGCACTCTGGCTCTTTCAACAATATCGGCTGGCCACAGATGGAAACGCTCATCTATGGGGGCAATGCGGTAGAAATCGTACAAATCAAAGGCAAAAACGCCCAAATTCGCACCATGAAGTACGAGGACGGGCCGATGGATCAACCTACGTATGAAAGTGACCCCTTGCGCGTACAAAAGTTCACCGTCATCACTTTGAGGGGAGATGTGGTCCCACCGCCACCTGGAGATATTTTCTTCCCGCTCGTTTCCAAAGAACCGCTGTGGATCTCTTTATCGCAATTGGAACCTTTTCCGCCTCTGCCTTTGACGGTCACGACCAACACGCGCTTGAATGTACGCAAGGCGCCTGGAATAGACTCCGAGCCACTCTTCACGCTTGCCGAGGGGACAACAGTGACCATCAAAAAGTATAGTTTGCGCGGCAGTGACGTGTGGGCCATGACTTCAGACGGCTGGATCGCTTTGTATCACGGCGAATACCTCACCAATTGGCGCATGGAAACGCTGCCGCCACCGTAAGGTCCTTGAATCACGCTTCGCCCAGATAGGGATTGAAGCGCTTCTCTTCACCTACAGTCGTTTCTGGCCCATGGCCCGATAACAGGCGGGTTTCATCAGGCAGGGTAAAGATTTGATCATGGATACTCTTCAGCAGAGCGTCCCAATCTCCACCGGGCAAGTCGGTGCGGCCAACGCTGTCACGAAAGATCAAGTCACCGCAAAAGCACAAACCTTCTGCCGCCACATAGAACACGCACAATCCTGGCGTATGCCCTGGCGTATGCCGGACTTCGAACTGCACGCTGCCCAAACGCAAAATCTGACCATGAGATAAGTCTATCGTTGGCTCAGGGCCGGGGTCTATGTGGAAGCCAAATAACGGTGCGCCTCCTTGCGCGCGCCAAAGCATATGATCGGCCGGGTGCAAGGCTACCAAAGGCAGCGGATTGAGCGCATCGGCAATGGCCGCCGCACCGCCGATATGGTCGAAATGAGCATGGGTGTACCATAGATGAGCAATGCGCCAATCGCGTCGCTTTGCCTCCGCCAGAATGACATGTCCATCCCAGGCAGGATCTATGACAGCGGCCTCGCGGGTTTCAGAATCGGCTACCAGATAAGCATTGGTCATGGCAGGGCCGAGGGTAAAGGAGACGATTTCGAGCATGGAAAACTCCAGGATGAGAGATCAGGCATCGCTCACGGCTAAGGATGAGGGGGGACGCGGAGCCAAGATGAGGCTGAGGAAAACGCCCAGGGCGATGAGGAGCAGGCTCAAGGCGTAGATGGAAGCGGGATTTCGGTCATACAAAATGCCGGTCAGCATGGGCGCCAGGATGACCGCAAACGAGTTGACCGCTTCCGTAATTCCGTAGGCCAGCCCCATCTGCGCCTGGTGAATCAACCAGCGCACCTGCGCAAAGACCAGCATCCGCGCGGCGCGGTACCCTCCCAGTAAGAAGAAGGCAGCCGCGTACCAGCCAGGTGTCTTTCCCTGCCACAGAAGCAGGGCAAACAAGCCTACACAAACCTGTCCCAGCGCAAACCCCAAGGCTGGAGAGAAATATCCAAGCAGCAGGTTGAACAGCACGTTGCCTAAACTGCCGGCCGAACCGATCCAACCCAATTGGCGCAAAGAGACCCCGCGTTCGTTTTGTAGAAAATTCGGTGTGAGCGGCTGCGGCAAATACATGGCAAACATGGTGAAGAAAACCACCGCCAGGAAACTCCAAAAGCGCCGGTTGGACAACAACTGCCACCCGCTGCCATCGCCGTCATGCGTCTCGCGCGGCTGGGGCGGCAGGAACAACACCAGGGCCACCGAGAGCATGAAAACAAGAGCCGCTCCCAGAAAGGCCACCTGCAAACCAAAACGATCACCCAGCCAACCGCCAGAAAGCGGCCCCATGACGGCGCCCGCATTGTACATGGCCGAGGTCAAAGTCATGACGCGCCCAGCCGAAAGTTCCCCGCGCGCAGCGGTCACGTAACTGAACAACGGCGAAGAGACGAAGGCGGTCAAGCCGTACAACAAGTAAGCAACCACGAACAGCGACAGGGAAGGGGCCAACGCCATGCCCCAGGCAGCGCCCATACCGATCAGCCAGGCCAGGCGCAGCAAGGGGCGGCGCCCCAGCCGGTCCGAAAGCAGCCCGGCAGGAATGTGTGCACACATCATCACAAAACCAAACAAACCCAGGATGGAACCAATCCCAATGGGACTGGCGCCGAATTGCTGCATGTACAGCGGCACGAAATAGAAAAACATTCCCTCGCCAATGCCCCAGGTGAACAACGCCGCGCCCACCATCCAGATGGCCGGACTCATACCTGCGCCTCCACTCGTTGAATGAAGTCCCCCGCCGCGCGAAAGACCTCCCCCCGCGCCGCATCGCGCGTGACCACGTGACCTGCTTCCGCTATATAGAGTTTGGTCTTGTCCGAAGCGCCCAAGGCGGCGTAGATTTGCTCCATGTTTTCGGGCGGGACGTAGGTATCATTTCTGGAATGGATGAGCAAAACCGGCACGACAACCCGCGGCAGGGCGGCGCGCATTTCTTGAAGTAGACGCTGCAATTCGGCTCCAGAACGCACCGGGTTTTGCGGATACGAGACGTGGACAGCAAATGCTTCTTTGTCGAACCAATCTGCGCCCGGCTCGCCTTTCTCTTTGGGCTGGTAGGCCACGAACCTGCTGAGGAGTTTCAACACCCAGATAGGGTAATCGTATGGCAAGCGGTAGGGCGTGGACATGGCAATCACCCCGCTCACTTCCAGTTTCGTAGACATCAACAGCGCCAGTATCCCCCCCATGGACAGGCCAACCAGGTAGACGCGCTCTGTGACGCCGCACAGCAAATGATAGCCGTCTTCGACCGAGGCCATCCAGTCCGTGCAGCGGGAGCGAATCATGTCTTCGGGGCGGGTGGCGTGGCCGGTCAGGCGCACACCCAGGCAGGGGTAGCCTTGTGCGCTCAGATACTCGCCCATCCCGCGCATTTCCTTGGGCGTGCCGGTAAAGCCGTGAATCAACAGGCAGCCAGGCTGTCCGCTTTTGCCTGGGAAGAAGAAAGGTTCAGCGGTAGATAGGATTTGGGTATTGGGAGACATTACCTCATTATAGCCCAGGGCGGGTCGAGCGGCAGGATTTTGGCGTAGACCGGGCAGGTCTCTTCGTGCGCGCCGGGCAGGTAGCCGGTAGAAAGCAAAAATTCGTTCACGATCTCGCTGCCGGTGAAGACGAAAGTCCGTTTGAACAATTTCGTCCACTCTTCCCTGGAGAGTGGATGGTGCGCATCCAGCCAGCCTTTGAACGAGCCGTATTCGCGACGCAACCCCAGAATGCGGCGGGCGTTCTCGATGGCGGCGTCCACCTTCAAGCGATTGCGAATGATGCTGGCGTCTGACAACAGGCGCACGCGGTCGGCCTCCCCGTAGCCTGCTACCCTTTCGACGACGCATCCTTCGTAGGCGCGGTGAAAATTGGCCTGCTTTTTCAGGATGGTGATCCACGAAAGCCCGGCCTGGTTGATTTCCAGCACCAGGCGCTCAAACAAGGCGTTATCGTCATAGAGCGGAAAGCCATATTCCTGGTCGTGATAACGGCAATTGAATTGATCTTCAGGGTGGGCCAGGACGTATTGGCAATAGGAGGACAGCGCCAGCATATCGTTATGTCATTCCTTCTTGGCCAGCAATTCTTCGATCAACCGCTCCGGCACCTGGACGGCCACCACCTCGCCGCGCACGGTGGTCACGCCGTTGGCCTCGATCCATTCTTCGATGACCACCTTGCGCTCTTTGACTTCCTTGACCCTGCCGCGTATTTCCAGAGTCACGCCCAGCGGCGTAGGCTTGAGATAATCCACGTGCAGAGAAGCCGTCAGGAAACGCAGCGCAGGCTCGGTGTCCATGCCGCGACCGGCGGCGCGGTAGGCGGCCGCAGCCGCCGTGCCAGTGCCGTGACAGTCTATCAGCGAGGCCAGCAGTCCGCCGTATACGTAGCCGGGGATGGCAATATGATAAGGCTTGGGGTCGAAATAGCAGACCGACTCATCCCCATCCCAAACGCTCTTGATCTGGTGGCCGTATTCGTTCAAGCGTCCGCAGCCGTAGCAATGCGCCATGTGATCGGGATAGTAGTCTTGAAAGGGTTTCTGGGTCATGGGTTCCTCCATAAGTTCATCTCGAAGGCGTGGGAGTAGGAGAAGAGGCCGGCAAGGCAGGCAAGGTGGCAGAGGGGGTGCGCGTGAAGGTAGGCGAAACCGTCGGGCTGGGCGTAATACTGGGCGTAGAAGTGAGCGGGTCGCCGATGACGCGGAACTGGCCAACCACCTTCCATTCCAGGCCGACGAAGATTTGCACCTCATACAAGCCCGGCAACCAGGAATCGGGCGGCGGCGACCATTGAGCATAGCCCAGCCCGCCGGTGGTGCCATCCCAAGGATAAGTCTCATAATGGGCGAGTTCGCCGTTGCGATACCATAATTCGGTAACTTGCACACCGGGCAGCATATTGTTGTAAGAATAACAAGCCGTTATCGAACGAAGCGGGTTGACGAAAGAGGTGGCGGGCGCAACGCACTCATAATTTTCGTACACGGTCGAAAATTGCAGCGGACTGAACACGGCATCTGGATTGGGCGTCACCAGACTGTCGAAGAGCGCCTCGATGGCCGGCGGGATGAAAGGCGTAGGGGTAATGGTGGGCGTGTCTGTGACCGAAGGCGTATCGGTGATGGTAGGCGTCAAGGTGATGGTAGGAGAAAGCGTCATGGTGGGAATCAAAGTGATGGTGGGCGTCAGGGAAGGCGTAGGCGAAGGCGGGAAATAGCGATAGGCCAGCGGTTCGCCATAAAAAGCCAGCCAGGCACTCAAAGCCAGTAACAAGAGACTGGCGCCCAACATACGCCAACCGCCGCTCATACGCTGGCGGCGCAGCCGGTAGAAGGTCAGTTTGCGGCCCGATTGAATGGAACGGATGCCCGCGCGCAACAAGAGAATGGCTACCAGCACAGCCATCAGCACAGCAGTAACAACACCTGCGCGAATGTCCATGGGGGCGATTATAGCATTTATCTTGCCGGGGAAACGGCTGGGGATGGCCAGCCTTGCTTGCGTCTGTCATCAATACATCCCCACCTTACAAAATTGTAAACTTCGGCCTCTTGAAATACTGCAACAAAGGTTGTATTCTATTACAAAACACGTTCAGGGAGACACGCCATGCGCCTCCGCCTTCCTTCCTTCCTTCCTTCTGTTGCTTTTGCTGGGGATAGCCGGCCTGTACGCCACGCGCCCGGCGCAGGCCTGCCCGCTGGCAGCTGACTGCCAGAATCCTTGCTGCCAGGAGCGCGAATACTTCTGGGACTTCTACGGCACGCGCAAATGCAAATGCACCAACTGGGACTACGTCTGCCTCGGCCAGGTGCAACCGCCGACGATGACCGGCAACTTGAGCTGCGCGCGGCCTGGCAACGGCAGTTGGTGCCTGGGCGGGCTGAATTTGCACCTCGAAGCCTCCGACCCGCAGGGGCAATCCCTTCTCATCTACGGCAAGATCAGCGGCGTGGACTTTGCCTGCCCGGCCGCGCAGACGGTCTGTGACGTGCCGATTTCTCTGGAAGGGAATGGCCTGGCGGAATTCACCGCCCTGAGCGCCACCACCCTTTCGGACAGCGATACTCTCCCCTACTGGCTGGACGCTTCGCCGCCGCCGCTCGACCTGACGCTGAGCGGCGCGCCCGGCCTGAACGGCTGGTTCGTCTCGGCGGTGGACGTTTCCGCTTCCGCCTCGGACTCGGTCTCAGGGCTGGCTTCTTTGGAAATCTCCCTGGACGGCGGGGCGTATGCCGCTTACCAAGCTCCCATTTCGCTTGCGGACGGCGCGCACACCCTGGCATTCAAAGCCTACGACATTGCGGGCAACCTGACCGAGATGACCCAAAACGTGAACGTGGACAGCCTGACGCCCGAATTGACGCTCTCGCTGAACGGCGCGCCCGGCGCGAACGGCTGGTACCTGACGCCGCTCGAAGTCGCTGCCGCCGCCAGCGACGCCGGCTCGGGTCTCTCCACCTGGAATACATGCTGGACGGCGGCGCATGGACGGCCTACACCACGCCGCTCACCATTCCCGAAGGCGTGCACAGTTACCAATTCCGCGCCACTGACCTGGCGGGCAACCTGACCGAAACCCCCATGCAGGCCGCCAACATAGACAGCCAGCCGCCGCTCGTCAACCTGCCCGCTTCGTGGAGCCTGGGGCGCACAGCGAACTACAGGGTGACAGACGCCGGCTCTGGGCTGGCGAATGTGCGTGTGGTCATCACCGACCCGCAGGAGCGTTACCCTAAAGTCCACTGGGACGAAGCCCCGGCGGGTCTCGATAAACTCGACCCGGCGGGCGGGACATTAGAGAGCGCTATCGCCTGGGACGGGCGCTGGGCTGACGGCTCGCTTGCCATCCCTGGCGAATACCTGGCGTGGGCGAATGCCAGCGACCAGGCCGGCAACGAGAGTTTTGCCGTCGGCAGGATACGCATCGAAAGTCCTGAGAATTCTTCTTCCTCCCGCTCGGAGGTCTCCAAAGCGGATGCTATGGGACTGCTGCCCGTCCAACCCACCT
>DAOUCM010000155.1:0-12643 GCA_034431895.1 Anaerolineales bacterium | reverse complement strand
CTTTTGGGCATACAACACGCCCAAAAGACCCCGCTTCTATTGACAGGACACGCCGAGAATTATTTTCCGAGTTTCTTCTTGAACGCCTCGGTCAACGCCGGGACGACCTGGTGCATGTCGCCCACCACGCCATAGCGCGCCACTTTGAAGATGGGCGCTTCGGCATCCTTGTTGATGGCTACGATCATCTTGGAGGTGCGCATCCCAGCCAGGTGCTGGATGGCGCCAGAGATGCCGCAAGCAATGTACAAATCGGGCGAAACCACCTTGCCGGTCTGGCCGACCTGGTGGGCGTAGGGGATGTAACCGGCATCCACCGCCGCGCGCGAGGCGCCCAATGCGCCGCCCAACACCTTAGCCAGTTCGCCCACCTTCTTGAAGCCCTCCTGCGCCTTCCAAATTTCGGCTTGTTTTTCGTCCAAGCCAGGCGGCGGGGTGAGAGCGGGATTATTGGACGTACCGCGCCCGCCAGAGACAATCACGCCCGCATCGGTCAATGAAACGCCGCCTTCGCCTGTGCTATAGTCTTCGACGTTCGTCTTGGCCTCGGCGACGGGCGTCACTCGGGTCAGCGTGCCGGCTTTCCCGGCTTGCGCTTCGGGCTTGGGGAAGGCCCGTCCGCGCAGGGTGACGATTTGCGGTTTGGCATTGCAGACGGTCTTTTCGAGCAATTTTCCGGCGTAGATGGGGCGGGTAGCCACGACCTTGTCGCCATCCACTTCCACAGCGGTCACATCCACCAGCACGCCGGTGTTCAGGTCTATGGCGGTCATGGCGGCCAGTTCGCGGCCGCGGGTGGTCGTGGGTAACAGAATCAGGTCGGGGCTTTGTTCCGAAGCGAGTTTGGATAGAGTGGAGGCGTAAACCTCGGCGCGGAAGTCTGCCAAAACAGCATCATCCCCCAGCAGGACTTCATCTGCGCCGTACTCGAAGGCCGACTTGGCCAGTGCTTCTACACCCGACCCAAATACCAGAGCAGTGACGCTTCCAAGCGTCTTGCCCACGCCCACGGCTTCCCAAGAGGCAGGTAACGCCTCCCCTTTGAAGTGGTCAATGTAAACCCAGGTTTTCATAGCACCTTCTCCGCAATGATTTTGTCGGCCAGAGCGTTGGCAATCTCTTCGGGGCTGCCGCCGGTGATGAATTCACAGTTGACTTCACGCGAGGGCGGGTTGAGCAGCGCAGGCCAGGCAATGACGGGGGCGGGGGCGCTAATGCCCAGGTCGCTCAACGACCAGAGCGGGATTTCGGCGCGCGAAGCCTTACGAATACCCATGAAGGAAGGATAACGCGGTTCGCCGTAATCTTTGGCAATGCTGAAGACAACCGGCAGTTCGGCGCTGACCATCTGGCGTCCTTCTTCGGTGGCACGTTCGACCTTGACGGTGCGGCCGCTGCATTCCACTTTAGCGGTCAGGCCCAAGAACGGCCAGCCCAGCACACGGGCCGATTGGGCCGGGGTCAAGCCGGCATCGCCGTCAATGGTCTGGCGGCCAAAAAAGGCCATGTCTACGCCGCCAATTTTCTGGATGGCGGCTGCCAGAACGCGAGCAGTGCCTTGGGTATCCAGACCTTCGAGCGCCTGGTCTGAAATCAGGATAGCCTGGTCACAGCCCATGGCCAGAGCGTGCTTGAGCGCCTCTTTGGCCGCTTCGCCGCCCATGCTGACGGCAATGACTTCACCGCCCAGCGCTTCTTTTTGCTGGAGCGCGGCTTCGACCGCAAATTCATCCCATGGATTGATGACCAGCGGCGCATCGCCCCATGAGATTTGCCCGTTTTCGACCACCACTTTGGCAGCCGAATCGGGGACTTGTTTGATACAGGCTACGATTTTCAAGGAACTCCTCCTTTTGCTGTTAGGTGAGTTGAGGTATTTTTTCTATTATAACTTAAAATCAAAAAATCTACCGACCATTCGGTAGGGAAGTCTACCCGACAGCAAGGCTGCCCTTCTGGCAAAACTGGCAGAATCCCGCCTTTCCCAGCGCGGCAATCACCTGACGCGATTCGAGAACGGGCAGTTCAGGCATACGCCTTGATCGCTACATCCACTTTGAATGCGAAAATTTCCAGCGCCTCGGGCGGGAACGTATTGCACGGGTCTTCGACAGGGGAAGGGGGCGCAAATAGGGGGGTCAACTGTGCTTGAAAATGCAACCTTTTTCAACTTGAATCATCTAACCAACGAAATCTGTTTTGGAGGTAGTGTGATGAGTGAGACGAGACCGCAACCGCGTGTAATCGTGTTCAGCACGCCGACCTGCTCGTTCTGCAACATGGCCAAGAAATATTTCCGCGAGAAAGGCATCCGTTTCAAGGATGTGGATGTCAGCCGCGACCAAGCAGCGGCGCGCGACATGGTGCGGCGCTCTGGCCAAAGCGGAGTGCCGGTCATTGACATCGGCGGCAAAATCATCATCGGCTTCGACCGCCCGAAAATTGACAAATTGCTTGGGATCCGCTGAAAAGTCTATCATCAACGCCAGTTCGGGATCATCGTCCCAAGGCTTTTCAGAGCAATTGTATGGGCAAAATCGAGCCTTCACCCTGCGGGTACTTTGCGAGACGCTTCGAAGGCTTAACCCGAATTCACGTTATCATTACAGCGTAAAGTCGGCAAACGAACAAAAAGCGGCCGCCTTGCGCTGCACACCATCATTTTGGAGGTAGTTCATGTCTGACATCAAAATCGAACCCCTGGGCAACCGTGTGTTGATCCGCCCGCTGGAAGAGGAAAGCAAAACCGCTTCGGGCTTGTTGCTGCCCGAAACTGCCAAAGAAAAGCCCCAAACCGGCGAAGTGGTCGCCATTGGCGACGACGAGGAAATCAAGTTGAAAGTCGGCGACAAAGTGTTGTTTGCCAAGTACAGCGGCACCGAGTTCAAACTGGACGGAGTAACCTATATTCTGTTCGAAGCGTCCGACGTGTTAGCGCGCTTCAAATAAGACGCTCCCACTTCCACAAAAGAGAAGCCCGGCTCGATGCGCCACGCACCGGCCGGGCTACGTTTTATGGGCGTCTTGTTCTTTCATTGTTTTTCGACGCCCATGTTGCTCAATTCATCGGAGTTGAACTGGGACAAAAACAGGTCAACACCCGCGATGAGGATGAGCAAGATCGCAACCACAGAAGCGATTACGGTGAACATAGGCGGCCTCCTTTCTATATTAGTATAACGATTCTGAGGGTAAAACGTTCCATCCCCTAACAGTACTGTAAGGTGGATTCTTTACAATTTTGATAGCCAACTGTGCATCGGTGGCATGGTTTTCCCAAGAATGCTTGACAAAATAGCCATGTCGTTGCGAAGCGGCGGTTTGTGCCGCTGAAGCAATCTCCTCCAGGTCAGTTTTGTCCGTCGAACGGGAGACTGCTTCGCCAGAGAGCGGCTCGCAGCGACATTTTGAAAACATTTGTGATATATACATTTTCTTGAGAAAGCCATACATCGGTGGAATCGTCGGCTTGGCGCGCATGTTTGATCATGCTATAATGCGCTCACTTGCCCCGGTAGTTCAATGGACAGAACAGGGCACTCCTAAGGCTCTGATGTGGGTTCGATTCCCGCCTGGGGCATTGCCCAAAACAGCCCTCCATCACCCCCATTCAAGATATTTCCTCTTCTCTTCGAGAGCGGATTCTAATCTTTTATTAAGCCAGGGCTATTGCTTTTTTCCATGGCTTATAGTATGATAAGGATGGCAGACGCTAGGGTGCCCCCCTCACCCTGGCGTTTGCCGCTTAATATGACTAAAAAGATGCGGGGCGTTTTGGGTATAATTCCAGCAACTGTCATTTCCATTTTTGGTTTGCGCCGCAATTGCCTGCCTCTGGGCAAGCGCCAGGGCAGGCTGGCACTTGCCCCGGAAACTGCGGCGCAACATGAGTTTGGTTGCCGCTGGAGGCCGCGCTATGGATCAATATTTCGAACAACTGCTCCTGGACTATGCCCTGGCCAATGCTGAAGAAGAACGCAAGCGCATCGAAAAAGTCCTCTGGCACGATTTTGGCCGCCGCAAACTGGTCTTCGTGCTGGATATGTCCGGCTTCTCCCTGCTGACGCGCAAATACGGCGTGGTACATTATCTCGCCTTGGTCAAACGGATGCAACTCACCGCCCGGCCGATCATCGAAGAAAACAACGGCCTGGTCGTCAAGTTCGAGGCCGATAACTGCTTTGCTATGTTCGATACCGCCCTTTCGGGAGTGCGCGCCTCCATCCAACTCAACGCCGCCTTCGACGCTATGAACGTCCACGTTGACGATCCCTTCGACATCCGCATTTCCATCGGCATGGACTTTGGCGACGTGCTGCTCACCGGCGGGCCCGACTACTTTGGCGACACGGTCAACCGCGCCAGCAAACTGGGCGAGGACATTGCCGGCCCGGGCGAAATTCTCATGACCGAGGCCGCCTTTGCGCAACTTCCCGCCCAAGCCGGTTTCCGCGGCCAACCGCTGGACATCTCGATTTCTGGCATCCCCTTGAAGGCCTTCAAACTGGACTATTGAAACTGCCGGCATGTCTCTCGACCGCTTGTTGACCCGCTGGCGTGTGGACGAAAGCCTCGCATCGAACATTGCCGCCTGGCAAACGATCCCCGCCCGCCCAGCCGTCACGCATCCTTTTCCAGACGATTTGCCGGCCGCGCTTCGAGAGGCGTTATCTTCGCTTGGAATCGCCTCGCTCTACAGCCATCAGATCCAGGCCTGGAACCACGCTCGCGCTGGCAAAAACATCGTCCTGGCAACCGGCACCGCTTCTGGCAAAACGCTGGCCTACAACCTGCCCGTCCTTGCCACGCTGCTCGAGGACCCGGCTGCCCGGGCGTTGTACTTGTTCCCGACAAAGGCATTGACGCAGGATCAGTACTCAGTCATCCGTGACCAGTTGTCCGTCATCCAAGCATTGAATCCGGACGACCGCTCACTGAACCCCGGCATCTACGACGGCGACACCCCAGCGCGTGACCGCCCAGCCATCCGCAAGCGCGCCCGCCTGCTGCTCACCAATCCTGACATGCTGCACACCGGCGTCCTGCCGCACCACACGAACTGGGTAGACTTTCTGCGCGGGCTGCGTTTCGTCGTCATAGACGAACTGCATACCTACCGCGGCGTCTTTGGTTCGCATGTTGCCAACGTCATCCGGCGATTGAAGCGTGTGGCGGCCTTCTATGGCGCCGCTCCGCAATTCATCCTCACCTCTGCCACCATCGGCAATCCGCAGGAATTGGCCGAAAAACTCATCGAAGCGCCCGTCACGCTCATCGCCCAAGACGGCTCTGCGCGCGGCGAGCGTCACTTCATCCTCTACAACCCGCCCATCGTGGATGAGTCGCTTGGATTGCGCGCCAGCGCCCTGCTCGAAAGTGTACGCCTCGCACAAGACGTTCTGTCGGCGGGTGTACAGGGCGTAGTCTTTGCCCGCTCGAGGCGGAGTGTGGAAATCATTTTGACGTACCTGCAAGAGGGCAGAGAGAAGGGAACAGAGAGGAGAGAACAGGGAGAAAAGAATAGCGGCTACTCTCCACACTCCAATCTCTATTCTCCAGTTTGCGGCTATCGCTCCGGCTACCTGCCCTCGCAACGACGCGAAATCGAAAAGGGACTACGCCAGGGCAGCGTCCGCCTGGTCGTAGCCACCAACGCCCTCGAACTGGGCATAGACATCGGCGGACTGGGTGCGGCCATCCTGGTCGGCTATCCGGGCAGCATCGCTTCAGCGTGGCAGCAAGCGGGCCGGGCGGGACGCGGCGAGTCCCCCGCAGTGGCTGTGCTGGTCGCCTCGTCCAGTCCGCTCGATCAGTTCCTGGCGCGACATCCCGAATATTTCTTCGGTCGTTCTCCCGAACAGGGGCTGATCAATCCCAACCATCTGCTCATCCTGCTGGAACATCTGCGCTGCGCCCTGTTCGAGTTGCCCTTCGAGCAAGGCGAGCATTTCGGCGGCCAAACGGTAGACGAATGGCTCGAATTCCTGGTATCGAACCGCGAAGCGCACCTTTCGGGCAAAAAATTCTACTGGATGGCCGACCAATACCCGGCGGCCACGATTTCGCTGCGCTCGGCCTCGCCGCAAAGCGTCGTCATCCAAAGCGCAGACCCCAAGCCGCAGACCATTGGCGAGGTAGACCTGGCCAGCGCCCTGTGGATGACACACCCCGGCGCCGTCTACATGCACCAGGGACAGCAATACCTGGTTCAGCGCCTGGACCTGGAACAGCGCATCGCCAGCGTGACTGCTGTCGCTTTTGATTACTACACGCAGCCGCAACGCCGCATCGAAATTTCCTTACTGAACGAGTTGCAGCGCGCGCCTGCGCCGGGCGGCCAAAAAGGCTACGGCGAAATTCGGGTCGTTTCGCAGGTAGTGGGCTTCAAGAAATTGCGCTGGTTCACGCACGAAAACCTGGGGGAAGAACCGCTCGACCTGCCCCCGTCGGACTTGCAAACCAGCGGCTATTGGCTGGGCCTCTCGGAGGAAACGATCTCGCATCTGCGCCAAGCCGGGACCTGGTCCAACGACCCCAACGACTACGGCCCCGACTGGCCGCGCATCCGCAACGCTGCCCGCGCGCGCGACAACTACCGCTGCCAGGCCTGCGGCGCGCCAGAGACCGACCGCCAGCACGAAGTCCATCACAAAACGCCCTTCCGCTCCTTTTTGCTTCGCAGTCCAGCATCTCCAGATGTCGGACCGCCAAACCCGGAGAGCCTGCAAGCCGCCATCGTGCGCGCCAACCGCCTCGACAACCTGGTCACCCTCTGCCCGGCTTGTCACCGAAAAGTGGAACAGAACGTGCGCATCAGGAGCGGCCTGGCCGGGCTGGGCGCGGTCTTGAGCCAACTGGCGCCGCTGTACCTCATGTGCGACCCTGCCGACCTGGGCCTGCACATTGACCCGGCCGGCGCAGTGTTCGGCCTGCCATCGGTCATCTTATATGACGAAGTGCCGGCCGGCATTGGCTTCAGCCAAAAACTGTTCGAGTTGCATGACCTTTTGGTACAGAGCGCGCTGGATTTGGTGCGCGCCTGTCCCTGTGCCGACGGCTGTCCTTCCTGCGTGGGGCCAGGCGGAGAAAACGGCAGCGGCGGCAAACAAGAGACTCTGGCAATCCTGAAAGAACTGATGGAAAATGGTAAAATCTGACCGCTTTCATCCTTCACCCTCCTCATGGATAAGCCATGCTGCTCGCAATTGACATCGGCAACACCAACCTGACCCTGGGCCTGTACCAGGGCGAAAAACTCGGCCCGCGCTGGAGGCTGGCTACCGACCACGCTCGCATGCCAGATGAATACGGCCTGCAATTCCTGGGCCTGCTCGAACACGCCGGCTGCCGCCAAGACTGCCTGACCGGCATCGTACTGGCCTCTGTTGTACCAAATCTGACCGGGCGCGTGATTCAAGCCTGCCAGGAATACCTCGACCATGAACCGTTGGTGATTGATACAGGCATCAAAACCGGCCTGCGCATCCGCTACGAAGATCCCAAAGCCGTAGGCGCCGACCGCGTAGCCGACGCCGTTGCCGTGCTGAAACTGTATGGCGGCCCGGCCTGTGTCATTGACTTTGGCACCGCCACCACCTTCAACGCCGTCACGAAAGAGGGCGACTACTTAGGCGGGGCCATCACCGCCGGCATCAACCTGGCCGCTGAAGCCCTGTTCACCCGCGCTGCCAAACTGCCACGCATAGACTTACAGCGCCCGCCTTCCGTCATCGGACGCAACACCATCCATGCCATGCAATCCGGTCTGTTGTATGGCTACGTGAGCATGGTCGAAGGCATGGTAGCCAGATTTCGCGCCGAATTAGGGAGTGAGATGAAAGTCATCGCTACCGGCGGCCTGGCCGAACTGGTTGCCCGCGAAACCGACGTCATCCAAATCATCGCCCCCTGGCTCACGCTGGACGGCCTGCGCATCCTCTGGGAATTGAACTGCAAGGCGCCGTAACGACATGCCGCAAAAAAGAATCGTTCTCCTGGTAACCCTTGCGCTGGTCGCCCTGAGCGCGCCCTCTCATGATTATCCCCTGACCATTTTGCCATGAATTTCCGCCTTATCGTTTCGACTGTACTGGTACTCTTGCTGACCGCTTGCAGCGGGCAGGCTTTTGCCGCCTCGCCCCCGACCGAAACCCTCACGCCGCTTCCTCCCCCCACCGAAACGGCTACCGTTACCCCAACGCCCAGCCTCACCCCCACCTTCACCGCCTCCCCCTCGCCGACCACCACGCGCGTTGTCCAGGGGCCCGATGCGGTCGTCGTCCCCATCCTGCTCTACCATCGCATTGCCGTTTCTCCCATCGGCAGCCAATACTACGTCCCACCCGAAAAGTTCGAAGCCCAGATGAAACTGCTACACGACTGGGAATACACCGTCATCCCCGTCGAATTGCTGGTGCGCGCCATCCAAGAAGGCGCAGCCCTGCCGCCGCGTCCCATCATCATCACCTTCGACGATGGCGACCTGAGCGTTTACAACACCGCCTTTCCCATCATGCAAAAATACGGTCTCACCGGCGTCGTCTACATCGTTGGCAACTACATGAACACCGAGGGCTACATGAGCGCCGAACAAATCAAAGAACTAGCCGCCGCCGGCTGGGAAGTGGGTAGCCACAGCCGTTCCCATCGTGAACTGACCAAACTGCCGCCGGCCGTCCAGCGCGAGGAAATTGTCCAGGCACGTCAAGACCTGCAAGAGGCCACCGGAGCCCCCGTCTTGACCTTTGCCTATCCTTATGGCCTGATGAACAACGCGGTCGGCAGTTACGTCCATTTTGCCGGCTATATTGCGGCGATGGGACTGGGCTTCACCTCCGACCAGGGCAAGA
Organism: Anaerolineales bacterium; assembly: GCA_034431895.1. Lineage (GTDB taxonomy): Bacteria > Chloroflexota > Anaerolineae > Anaerolineales > Villigracilaceae > JAABUE01. Next base: position 3,794 of record DAOUCM010000155.1, on the reverse strand, counting down.
GCAACCTCTATTGGTTACAACGGCGCGATGTCAAAGGGCAGTACGACCTGGAACAATTTGCCGCCTTCCTGCCCTGGCAAGGCGACCCGGCCTTTTTGCCCTCTGCCACCCCCGCCGCCTCGCACACGCCCGTTCCCTCCTTCACCCCCTCCCCTTGAACGACTTCTCCAACTTCTACGAGATTCAGACGCGAACCCCATGGGGACGCACCCTGGCCGACTTCGCCTCCTTCTGCGCCCCGCGGCCTGCTTCCGTTATATTGGACATAGGCTGCGGCCCCGGCCTGCTCCCCTTCATTTTTGCGCGTGCCGGCCACACCGCCTATGGCGTGGACGTAGACTTCTCGCTCTTGTCCGTGCGCCTGGCTTCCCCTCTGGCTCAAGCCGACGCCTGCGCCCTTCCTTTCCTGTCTGCTGCCTTCCACCTGATCACGGCTACCAACTTGCTCTTTCTACTGGATGCTCCCCTGAAAGCGCTGCTCGAATGGAAACGCCTGCTGCGCTCCGGCGGGCAAATTGCCTTGTTGAATCCCTCTGAACATCTGAGCGTGGAAGCCGCCACCCGCCTGGCCGATGAGCGCGAATTGGAAGGCACCGCCCGCGCCTCCTTGCTGAATTGGGCAGATAACGCCGAACGACATTTCCGCTGGACAGAGGCAGAAACCCATGCCTTGCTTGCCGAAGCCGGTCTAATCATCATCGAAACCTGCCTGCGGGTAGGACCCGGCTTTGCCCGTCTGGTGCGCGCCGTACCAGGCAAAGCCCTACCTTGAAAAAAAGCATAACCGTTATGCTTGCCCTCCTTACCAAACAACAATCGCCATATCTTCTCGAAAAGCAGGGAAAAGCGGCGTGTTTTGGAGGAGTGTAACCAGACCAAAATACCCCACAACCCAATTGCTCAGAGGATACCAATCGCCGTTATAATTTATGAACAGAGGTATCTTCTCGAAAAGAAAGACGGCAGCAGGATATTGGATATCCCCACCTTCCGATTTCCTGAGAGATACGACCAGAGAATAAAGGAAATATATGGACATCCTCGTACTCACCTCTGACCTGATGGAACGCTCCGTGATTCAACAAGTATTGCAACACAGCGGGCATCAGATGACCTTTGCGAACAGCGTAGATGACGCCTGGCGGCATCTCAAAGAAGGTGCTTTCCGATTCGTCATCCTGGACACAGAAACCCAAGCGGAAAACGTACCGTCCCTCATCCAAAAAATACGCAGCACAACCGCTTTGGGACGGGCGTATATCCTGTTGCTCACGCCCAAAGGCCGCAACTTAGTTGCCAACTTAGGCGCCGAAGCCGACGATTACCTGCTCAAACCCATTGCCCCCCATGAGTTGAAAGCGCGCGTATTGATTGGCGCGCGCATCCTTTCTCTAGGAGATGACCTGTTGCAGGCGCGCAGCCGTATAGACAATGTAGCCATGTACGACACCCTGACAGGCCTGCTCAACCGCCAGGCGTTCTACAAATTTGCGCAAGGGGAACTGGAACGCGCGCGGCGCATTGCCCAGGGCCTCAGCGTAATCGCCTTGCATATAGATAACTACCAGGCCATCAGCCATACCCACGGCGTAGGCATCGCCAACGATATGTTGCAAATCGTTTCACAAATCATCCGCGAAAAGAGTCGTCCCTACGATTGCATTGGCCGCTGGGAAGACGCTCAGTTCGTCATCATCCTGCCCGGCGTCATCAGCAATGACGCAGAAAAGATCGCCCGGCGCATCATCAACAGCGTACAAACCAGCCAGATCAGCATGGCAGATGGCTCTACCCTGGAAGTCAAGTTTAGCGCCGGCATCGCTGCAACGCAAACGATCAATGCCTATGCGGAGATTGACACTTTTATCCAGAGCGCCATCCAAGCCATGCGCACCAGCAAAGAAAGCGACCTCGGCCAAATCAACGTTGCTTTCATTTGAACGAACAGCCTGCTTCTCCCTCTTTTCGAGAAAATGTTTGAGAAGTACCTTCTCGAAAGGCTGGGGAAAAAGCCCTAACACGCATTCCGCAAAGGCAAAGGACCCGAATTTTCTAATAACCTGAATTCGGGATAAACCTTTGAACCGTCCCGAAGGCTCGATTTTGCCCATACAATTGCTCTAAAAAGCCTTCGGGACGGTTATCCCGAATTGACGTTAATAAACATTCGTGAAATTCGCTCACTTGCAACACATCGTAGCCGTATGGGTATTTGCGTCGAAAAAGTAAGCGTCTCCCCGCTTTTTTGAGAGGATACCTGGCTCAGTGTAAAAGATGCGCCGTTTCTCGGCAAGGCATGGAAATTCTGAACGCGAATAGCGCGAAGAACAAATTTCGCGATTCTTGACCGTACATGTCCTCAACGCGAATGCCGCGAATAAGCAAATGGCGCGAATTCTCCTCGATTGCCTTCACGAAATTCACGTTGGAGATGAGCGGGTATTCTCTTGGGGTACGGCAGCAAATTTCGCGAAAAAATTCGCGTAATTCGCCCAATTGGTGTAATTCGCGTTGAAAGCGCATGCTCGATTCCATGAGCCAGATACTTTTCAAAAAAAGAACTCCAGCAACAACAACGCAGCCATGCCGCATACAATCGTGAGCAGGGTATTCCTGGTCTTCCAAGCCACCAGGATAGCCACGCCGCCCGCCAGCAAGCGAAAATTGAACGGGGAAAGGAAAAGTTTGCCCTGCTGAACGACCAATTCTGGCGCGATAATGGCCGATAAGACGGCCGGCGGCACGAAACGCAATGCCCGGCGCATCGTTTCTGGCACTTCGAGCCGGCCCAGCAAGTAAATGAACGAGAATCTCATCCCAAAGGTCAACGCACCGCCCAACAAAAGAATCAGCCAAATGTTCATGATACCCTCTTGGAGGCGTTACGTCCCTCCAATGCTGTACCAACCAAAATGCCAAGCAGACCGGCGGCCATCAGACCCAGTTTGTAAGGCAAAGCAAAGGCCAGCAGCGCCACCACACCCGCCAAACCAGCGGCAACAACGGCCGGCCGGTCTTTGAGGGCCGGAATGACAATGGCGATGAACGTCAGCGGCAGGGCAAAATCCAACGGCCAAGCCTCGGGCAGGGTAGCCCCCAAAAGGATACCCACGGCCGTGCTTGCCTGCCAGATTGTCCACAGCGCCAAGCCTGCGCCTAGAAAGAACCAATGACCATCCGCTGGGGTTTCGTCTTGCTCGTAATGCAAAATGGCGGTCGCATACGCCTCATCGGTCAGCAGATACGCCAGCAGGATTTTCCAGCGTAGCGGCAGGCGGCTCACATAGGGAGCGATCGAAGCGCTGTAGAGCAAATGCCGCAAATTGACCACCCCAATCGTCAGCACCACAATCAAGGCTGGCACCGCATCGCGCACCAATTGGGTAGCGATGAACTGGGCAGAACCGGCAAAAACGATGGAAGACATCATTTGTGCAGGAACAGGTCCAAGTCCGGCATCGAGCGCAAGAACGCCATAGATCATCCCAAAAGGGGCGACCCCAATCAACAACGGAATTTCGGCGCGGACGCCAGTCCAAAAAGACTTCGCAGGTGGACTCATAGTTTCCTCATCCCCCGGCTGATGGTCAATGAAGGCAGCCAGGCGTTGACTGCCCATTATACTCACAAAAAATGTCCCGAAGACGTTCATCTTCGGGATGGTTGTTTGCGTTACGCCGCTTCCACTTGGGCGAACTGGCTGTTGTACAACTCGGCGTAGAAGCCGCCGCGCGCCAGCAGGTCTTCGTGCGTGCCTTGCTCTACGATGTCGCCCTGGTTCATCACCAGAATCC
>DAOUCM010000154.1:0-7008 GCA_034431895.1 Anaerolineales bacterium | reverse complement strand
CGGCGGTTGACTAGGGCTTTTCAAATGAGCCAATCATTTATAGAATCTTGACCTGTTTTTCATCGAATCTTTACATGCCGGAGGTATCCTGAGGGCAGAAAAGCAAGGAACACCTTGCCACTTGAAAAGGAGTATCGCATGAAAAAGATCATCCTCATCGTTACATTGGTCGTATTGGCGCTTGGCGCTGTTGGCGTCGGCGTCGTCGCAGCCCAAGATGGGCAGCCGCCTGTCTCTGGCTATGGCCGCGGCCTGTTGTACGAATACATGGTGAAAGCCATGGCTGAAGCGGTTGGATTGCCTGTGGCTGAATTCGAGGCTCGTCATTCGGCGGGCGAGACGTTCTATCAGATTGCGCTGTCCAAAGGGTTTACAGCCGAGGAAATTCCGGCATTGATGTTGACTGCGCGTACCAAGGCCCTGGAAGCGGCTGTAGCGGATGGGGTCATCTCGCAGGAGCAGGCCGAGTGGATGAAATCGCATGGCTTTGGGCGCGACGGCAGGGGCATGGGTTTTGGCGGCACCGGTGTTTGCCCGATGTTCAACACCCAGCCGGGCGCTCAGACCACGCCGGGTTTTGTCCCTGGCGCCGGAATGTGGGGCAGAGGCGGCTGGCAGCAGGGGAACCGCTGAGATTTCTTGGAAAAACAGAACTTCCCGAAGGCGTTTGGGCCTTCGGGAAGTTCGATTTTTGGGAGTTAGAAAAGTCGGCTCTGCACAAGCGCAGGACGGCCGTCCAGCAGTAAGTAAGGTGCAGCGCGCTCGGTCGGGATGCCCAATTTCTTCAAGGCAGACAAATCGTGCAGCCGCTTTTGGCGGCGTGCGCGCAAGATGGCCTCTGCGCCTTTGGGACCGATGCCCGGCACACGCAGCAAGTCGCGTTTCTCGGCGCAATTGACCTCCAGCGGGTTTTCGGCCAGATTGCGTTGCGCCCAGGCCAGTTTAGGGTCAACGGTTAGCGGCAGATTGCCATCGTTGGAAAAAGGCAGTTCCTCCAGGTCGAAGCCGTAATCGCGCAGCAAGAAGGAAGCCTGATACAGGCGATGCTCACGCAGCGGATGGGTAGCCGGCTTGTTTTCGAGCGGCGTGTCAGGCACTGGCTTGAAGGCCGAGAAATAGGCGCGCTTGAGATGCACGTTACGATGCAGCCAGGCGGTGGTCGTCAGCAGTTCCAGGTCGCTTTCGTCCGAGCCGCCGACGACGAATTGCGTCGTTGTGGAGGGCCAGCGTCCGTTCCAACCCAGGTGGGGAGGCTGGCTTCGACGAATCTGCTCCACCCATTGCAGGGGGCGGAAGAGTTCTTCCAGGAAGACTTTTTGCGGCGCCAAACGCGCCAGGCGCTCGGTGGTCGGCGCTTCCAGGTTGATGGAGACGCGGTCGGCCAGTTGCATGGCGCGCTCGACTTGCGCTTTCTCTGCGCCGGGCATCAGTTTGAGATGGATGTAACCGCGGAAGCCGTATTCGAAGCGCAAGATTTCGGCGCATTCGAGCAGACGGTCCTGGGTCGAGATGCCGCCGCCTGCAATCCCAGAACTCAAAAACGCGCCTTCCGCGATGCCTTTGCGGTTCAACTCCATGAAAACGCGCGCGAACTCATCCGCTTTGAACGTGGCGCGGCGGAAGTCTCGCCCGGCGCGGAAGGGACAATAGTAACAATTGCGTTCACAGGCTGAGGTCAGCAAGGTCTTGAGCAGTTTGATGGTCTGACCGTTGGGCAATTGCGCCGGGTGGACGTAGATATCCTGCTTGCAACTCGAAGTTTCTGCTCGTGTACTGGCTTGGCCACAGGCATTTGCAGGAGCGTGGCCGCCGGTGCCGACTTCTTCGGCAGGCTCCAGCGACATTTGTTGCGTCAGCAGAGCAAGACGTTGATGGCTGTTCACGCTTTTGATTATAGAACGTATATTCTAAAAAGTCAATCTCTCCGCACCCCGTTTGACGGAGATGACACCTGTTACTTGTATCGAAAATGATAGCGTTCCAGTATGGCGCGGATGATGGCTTCGTTTTCTGGGCTGGTTTCTATGAATTGCACGCCTAGCCGGTAACCTGTTTTGCTGTTTGTATCTGGCTCACAGCGCATCACTTTGACCGGGATGTCCATGTGTTCGACGGCGACGCCTGGCAAGTCAGGAGGTAAATTGAAGGTCAACATCACCTGCGCGCCGACTTGCAAAGGCTTTTCCCCGATGATTTGAGCGCCCTTCATAGTCAAGTCGCCTAGAAAACCCAACAGGGATTTGTTCGCCAGGTTGTACACCGGCGTAAAGGCCATCACCTTCTTGCGCGCTTCTGCTCTTCTTTCCTGATTGGTTTCATCCATAGCGGTCTCCTGTCTTGATTGAGATCGAACAAATATCACAGCGCGGCCTCTTGCCGTAACCAAACTTGCCTGTCATTGTGAGCGCAGGTCGAGCGTTGCATCGAGTTGTCGAGATGTAGGCGGCGGGTCTCGATACGTTTCGCTACTCGATCCTGCTCGATCAACGGCTGTAATTATTATAGAACACTTCCTGAAAAAAGGAACTATGTTGTTAACGCCAGCCTTGGTTCACGCCGCAGTTGATGATGCCGTAACCTTGTACCACCGACCTTGGGTCGGTGCGACCAGGCAGAGCCTGGTGATACGCTGTTCGAGCCTGGAGTTGGCTTCCAGCCGACTTTCATGCGCTGAGGCGGGAGATTGCTCCCCCGCCGGAGTCGCAAGGAAGGTTACCGAATTATTTTACTGCGGCGTAACACCAGTTTGGTTGCGGCTTGCTGCGCTATGCTAAAATATGCTTATGACCTCTCGATTGTCGCGCCGCGACTTCCTCAAACTGAGCGCCCTGGCGCTGGGCGGAACGGCTTTTTTGCCCTTTGGCCCTCCTGCCATAGACTTCGATGACAGCCGCCTGGTGCGCGTTGCCGCCAAGTCTGTCAGCGTGTACAGTGAACCCAGCGACAAGGGCCTGATTCGCGGCACATGGTATCGCGATGAATTGATGCGCGTCTATGCAGAGGTGATTGCCGATGAGCCGGAATACAACCCGGTCTGGTATCGTGTGTGGGGTGGATACGTTCACCGCGCCCGCTTGCAGCGCGTCAAATTTCTATACAACCCCCCCCTCTCCTCCATCCCCGAGGGACAGCGCTTGATGGCCGAAGTGACCGTCCCCTTCACCCAGCCCTGGCGTTATACCAAGACCTACGGCTGGCAGCCTCTCAACCAGCCGCCCAATCTCTCGACCAACCCGCCCATCTATTACGAATCTTTGCACTGGATTGACGCCGTCGAAGAAGGCCCAGATGGCCAGGCCTGGTATCGCATCTTCGATGACCTGGACTCGAACATCAAATATTATCTGCCGGCGGCACACATGCGCCCTTTGGCAGAGACCGAGTTTACCCCCATCCACCCCGAAGTGCCGCCCGAAGCCAAACGCATCGAGGTCAATCTCACTACCCAGACTTTGACTGCTTTGGAATACGACAAAGCCGTTTTCCAGACCCAAATTTCCTCCGGCATTCCAGGCGGGCCTTCTGGACCAAATCAGATTTCGACCACCACCCCAAACGGCGACTTCTACATCTTTTCCAAGATGCCCGCCAAGCACATGGGTTCCAGTTATTTCAATCAGGGAGGCGGCGGCAACCTGTTGGCCGATGCCGATGGCTACGTTTTACCGGGCGTCCCGTGGACCTGCTTTTTTACCGAGGTAGGACACGCCTTCCACGGCACCTACTGGCACGAAAACTTTGGCGCGCCCATGAGCCATGGCTGCGTCAACATGCGCACCGAAGAAGCCCAATGGCTGTTCCGCTGGACTTACCCGGTCTTCGATTTCAACGCCGGCAAAATCGAAAAAGTTGGACGCGGCACGCCGGTAAAAATCTTCTACGCCTGATACCAACGAGACCCTCGAAATGCCCTCATTGACCTGGCCCGGCAAACGTCTTGCTCCGCTCTCGCCTGCCAGCCTGCGCACCGAGGCAGTGGTCTACCCGCATGGGCGTGGATATCCCTCCACGCCGCCGCAAAACCGCCTCATTTTTGGAGACAACTTGCCGGTCATGGCGGCCTTGTTGCCCGAATATGAGGGTCGCTTCCGCCTCATTTACGCCGATCCGCCCTTCTTCACCAATCGCAAATACGCCGCTCGCATCGGGCGCGGCGAAGACTCGCGCAAACCCGCCGAATGGCGACTTGGCGAAGCCTACCCCGATGCCTGGCCGAACCTCGATGCCTACCTGGATTTCCTCTACCAGCGCCTGGCGTTGATGGCGCGCCTGCTGGCTGCCGACGGCACGCTCTACCTGCACCTCGACTGGCACGCCGACGCCTACGCCCGCCTGCTGCTCGATGAACTGTTCGGCCCCGAAAACCTGCTCAACGAAATCATCTGGGTCTACCATGGCCCCTCGCCCATTCGCCGCGCCTTCAACCGCAAGCACGACACCCTGCTGGCCTACGTCAAAAGCCGTGATTACCTTTTCAACGCCGATGCGGTGCGCGAGCCATACCATCCCAGCACGGTCAAGACCTTTGCCTCCTCTCCCCGCGCCGGTTTTGGCAAGGTCCCCAACCTGGCTCGCGGCAAAGTGCCAGAAGACTGGTGGTACTTCCCGGTCGTGGCCCGCTTGCACAACGAGCGCAGCGGCTATCCGACCCAAAAACCGCTTGCCTTGGTAGAGCGCATCCTGCTGGCATCCTCCAACCCCGGCGACCTGGTAGGAGACTTTTTTTGTGGATCGGGGACGACTCCCCTCGTGGCGGCTACCTTGGGACGCCGCTTCGTGGCTTGCGATTCCACCTTCCGCGCGCTTCATACCACCCGCTGCCGGCTGACCGTTACCGAGGCGCCCTTCACGCTAGAACGGGATTCCGCTGCCCCCTTCCCGCTGATCACCTCCCCCGACGGGACAGAGGCCTCTCGGCAGATTACGCTCTCGCCCGGCTCGGTGACCCTCGATACCAGCGGCCTGGACTATTGGGAGGTGGACCCGGCCTGGGATGGAATCACGTTCAAGAGCGCGGCGCAGGCCTTTCGTCCGGCGCGAAGCGATGCCATCCCCTCGGTTTTGGAAATAAAAAGCGGAGGCCCTATCTGCCTCCGCTGGGTAACGGTCGAGGGTCAACAGTTCCAGTCACACATCTAGGCGATAGCCCACGCCGCGGATGGTCTTCAAAAATTTGGGTTGCTCAGGGTTCACTTCGATCGCGCGCCGCAGCCAGGAGATATGCACGTCCAGGGTGCGTGTGTCGCCGGTATATTCGGTTTCCCAGCCTTTTTTGAACAAAGTTTCACGTTCCACCACTTCGCCGCGATGCTCCATCAGAATTTTCAGCAGTGTGACCAGGCGCGGGGTGAGTTTGGTGCTCTTGCCCAGGCAGCGCACCCGCTTGCGCTCCACGTCAAGGCGAATTGGGCCGGCGTGCAGCACGTGGTTCCCATCGCCGGGCAACAGCGGCTTGATGCGGTTGACCAGTTTTTGCACCGTGAAAGGCAGGCGCAATACCACATTGACCGAATCTTTGGAAAAATTCTGCTTCTGCGTCAGGATGAGGATGATGGGCAACTGGCTGTCTTTCGAGCGCAACGCTTGACAGATGCGCACGCCGCTGGTGCGCAGCGAAGCGGCGTTGACCACTGCCAGGCTGGGGGCAATTTGTTCCAGCAAGGCAAGGCCTTCGCTTCCGCTTGAGGCGCACTCGACATCGAATCCCTTCTTTTGGAGTTCAGCCGCAAAAGAAGGGATTTCTGCGTGTTTTCCTTCGATGAGGAGGATGGTATCCCCTTTGGGGAGGAGAGCGTCTGTCATTCGTTCAAAGGGAGATACAGGACAACCTTGGGTTGTCCTGCATGGGGTAGATATTCCTATGGCAATTCAGGATGGTGGAGTAATGTTAAAACATTATACCTCAATATTAACAAAAGTTTTGTAATACCAAAGTACTGGTATGCGCTCGAAAGTTTCAGAAAGGGAGCCGAAAGTCTCCCGACATCAGAACGCATTTTCTTTGGGATAACCGTCCCGAAGGCTTTTTAGAGCAATTTTACCTTTTTGCAGTGGACTCATCGGTGATTGCCCACATATTCGTATCAGCAGGCTGGAATCTCACTCCAGGCGCCGGCGGGCAGGTGCAAACAGCGTATCACCAGGCTCTGCCTGGTATGGCAAAGCCGACCACAGGTCGGCGGTACTTTAGCACAGCAAGAGAATAGAGATGTGGGCAATTATCAGGGACTCATTCTTGCATTCAAGTCGAGAATCTTGTACAATGCCTGCCTACAGAACGGCGGCTGTTGTTATCGGCACGGCGTTCTGTGCAAGACGCCACTTTTCGGAGAGGTTCTTCGAGAGGGTATTCGTTCACTCGTTGGAGGTCGTATGCTCTTGGTGCGAACCCGTCTTCGACCCAGTCCCATTGAGGGACTGGGATGTTTTACAGAGCAGCCCATCGAAAAAGGCCAGGTGGTTTGGCAGTTCGACCCTCGCATTGATTTGCGCATTCCCTTGAGAGACCTGGCTTCTTTTCCGCCGGCCGTGCAAGACTATTTGCGCACTTACACCTATATAGAGATACGAGATGGGGAAGAGGTGATGGTGTTATGCGCCGATAATGCCAAGCATGTCAATCATTCTGACCATCCGAACTTGCTCGATACTCCAGACGGTTTGCAAGAGATCGCCGCTCGTGACATTCGGGAGGGAGAGGAATTGACATGTAACTATTACATCAATGACATAAGTGCCAGAGAAAAATTGTCCCTTTCTGACACGCTTACGTCAGAGCCCCCTCCTTGCCCATGAAACCGAACAAAACCCCCTGGCTGATTTTCCTGGTTGGGCTGTTCCTGCGGCTCATCCCGGTCCTGCTCACGCGCGGACTTGGCATTGGCCTGGACGACATGTTCCAGTACGACATGCTGGCGCGCAGCCTGGCAAGCGGAAACGGCTACCGCTGGTATGCCCGCGACGACCTGCGCATGTTGGAAGCCTACGTCCACTTCGACCTTTCGGGCG
>DAOUCM010000153.1:0-17978 GCA_034431895.1 Anaerolineales bacterium | reverse complement strand
GGCGGGGGACGAATGTTTTCAGGGGGCTTTGCAATTGACTTCCTGCTTTTCTGCGGTTATGATGATAGCGTCTCAGGTCGGTCGGGCGATCGCGGCCCTGCGTTGTCGGGGTCGAGGAAAGTCCGCACTCCATAGAGCACGGCGTCGGATAGCACCCGGGGCGGGGAAACCGCTGAGAAGCGTGAACCTGCCGGAAAGGGCCACAGAAACAGACCGCTGCCCTCTCCTGACCCCTCCCCCAAATTCCTGGAATTTGGGGGAGGCAGGGAGGGGGCGGTAAGGGTGAAAAGGTGGTGTAAAAGACCACCGGCGCGCGCAGTAATGTGCGTGGCCAGGTAACCCCCGCTGGGAGCAAGGCCAAGCAGGGACGAAGTCGTCTGCGGACGGCGGGAGGCTGCTCGTCTCCACATGTGCTGCTTCCATCGGGAGGCAGCCAGTCCCGGGTAGGCCGCATCGAGCGGCGCGGTGACGCGCCGCCCAGAGAGATGATCGCCCAGGCGTGGAGCACGCTCCATTGCTGGACAGAATGCGGCTTACAGACCGGCCTGAGATTCCCATGGGGGATTGTTTCAGTAAATCGCGGTACAGTATTACCTGGTGATTGCCCACATTTCCTGTTGCGGGGCTAACCCTAAAGGGTGCTTCGCGAAGCCGCCGCTCAATGCCTGGAAGTCTGCTCAAGCGGACTGCACCTGTGCCGCTGGCGCCTGGGGTCGTTAAAACGCCAGTTCGGGATAACCGTCCCAAAGGCTTTTTAGAGCAATTGTATGGGCCAAATCGAGCCTTCGGGTCGGTGCGACCAGGCAGAGCCTGGTGATACCTTGTATCACCGACCTTGGGTCGGTGCGACCAGGCAGAGCCTGGTGATACCTTGTATCACCGACCTTGGGTCGGTGCGGTCAGGCAGAGCCTGGTGACACCTTGTATCACCGACCTTGGGTCGGTGCGACCAGGCAGAGCCTGGTGATACGCTGTTCGAGGCTGGCTGTTGGCCCTGGAGTCGGCTTCCAGCCGACTTTCATGCACTGAGGCGGGGGATTGCTCGTAGGGTGAAGGGAACTATGTCTCTGTGTCTCATTTGTGACAAGGTATAATTAACCAGAGAGGTCAATTCACGATGACAAAATTCACTGGCTATCGCTGCTCGCTTTGTAAGGCAGAATATTTGCCTGGGCAAGTTACGTATACCTGCCCGCACGATGGCGGCAACCTGGATATCGTGCTGGATTACGAAAATATCCGCGCGAAATACCAGCCCGAAGACATCACCAGCCGTACAGATGCGTCCCTGTGGCGTTATGCGCCCTTGCTACCCGTGCCAGAAGTGGCGGGAGGCGGCACGCCCCTGCATGCCGCCGGCTGGACGCCCGTGTTCGAGATGCCGCTTCTGGCCAGCAAGTTAGGCTTGCAAAAACTCTGGCTCAAAGACGAATCCCGCAACCCAACCGCTTCCTTCAAGGATCGTGCCAGCGCGATTGTTGTGGCGCGCGCGCGCGAAATCAAGGCCGAGGTGGTGGTCACGGCCTCCACAGGCAACGCCGGGGCGGCCTTGGCGGGTATGTCGGCGGCGGTGGAGCAAAAGGCGGTCATTTTTGCGCCTAAGTCTGCTCCGCCGGCCAAGGTGGCGCAATTGCTGGTCTTTGGCGCGCAGGTCATGTTGGTGGAGGGGACCTATGACGACGCCTTCGATCTGACCGTCAAGGCTGCACAAGAGTTCGGCTGGTATTGCCGCAACACGGGTTACAATCCCTTCACCGCCGAGGGCAAGAAAACAGCCGCTTTCGAAATCTGGGAGGTCATGCGTTCGATGCTGGGAGATGCGCCTTTTACGGTCTTCGTCTCGGTCGGCGATGGCAACATCATCTCTGGCTTGCACAAAGGTTTCAAGGATTTGCTGGAATTGGGCTGGATCGAGTCCATGCCGCGTATCATTGGCGTACAGGCAGAAGGCTCTGCAGCGGTGGCGAATGCGTTTCATGCCGGGGGCGAGCGGATTGTTCCCGTTTCGGCTGTGACTCTGGCCGATAGCATCTCCGTAGACCTGCCGCGCGACGGCGTGCGCGCAGTGCGGGCAGCGCGCGAGACGGGCGGCACCTATATCACCGTTTCAGACAAGGAAATCTTGTCGGCGATTGCAGAACTCGGGCGGGTGGGCGTGTTTGCGGAGCCGGCCGGGGCCGCCTCCTATGCTGGAGTGGTCAAGGCAGCAGGTGCGGGCGTAGTGCGAAGCGATGAACCCATCCTGATACTGAATACCGGCAGCGGCTTGAAAGATGTCAGGGCGGCGATGAAATCAGTCGTCGAGGCGCCTGTCATCGAACCCACGCTGGAGGCCGTCAAACGCTTATTATGAAGACCAGTTGGAGTTTGCCGTTCCGTTATTTGGTGGGGGTGTTGACGTTTGTTGCGGTGGTGGCATTTGCTTTCTATGCGCGCCAGGCAGTCAATGCGTTGGTGGTGGCCGGCTTTGTGGCTTATTTGATCAACCCGGCGGTATCGTGGTTGATGCACAATACTCGCCTCTCCAGGACGGCAGCGGTCAACATCGTGTATTTTTCGGCTTTGATTTTGCTGGCGGGCATTCCAGCCACGCTGACGCCCATTTTCTTCAACGAGGCGCAGTTGGTGATACAAGACTTGCTCGATCTGACTCGCCAGTTGAATGAAATGCTTTCCAGACCTGTCGAGTTTGGCGGCTATGTTTTCCATTTCGAACAGCTGGCAAAAGACTTGTCTGAGTTACGCTCGGTCATCTTGTCTCCCTTGCCGGAGGAATTGTTACAATTGCTTGAGTCGACCTCAGTAGGGGTATTGTGGTTCTTGGTGATTCTGGTCAGTGTGCATCTATTCCTTTCCCATTGGCCCGCTATACGTGATTGGTTGATTGGTTTGGCGCCGGCCGATAACCAAGACGAAGTGCGCGAACTATACCGGCGCGTTCGACAGGTTTGGATGGCCTACTTGCGCGGACAAATTGTGCTGATGTTGATTGTAGGGGTCGTGTTCACCATCGCCTGGATGATTATCGGGATTCCGGGCGCCTTGGCATTGGGTGTAATGGCTGGCTTTTTCACGCTGGTTCCAGATGTCGGGCCGTTCCTGGCAGCCATCCTGGCGGTGGGTGTGGCCTTGCTAGAGGGGTCGAGTTGGATTCCCCTTTCCAATCTGTGGGTGGCGGGGATTGTGCTAGCAACCTATTTGGTGTTGATCAATTTGAAGAATTTCTTCCTGCGTCCGTATGTGATGGGGCGCAGTGTCCACATGAACGAGGGAGTAATCTTCATTGCTATTTTGATCGCTACTCTCCTGGCGGGCATCTTGGGCGCGTTGTTGATTGTGCCACTGCTGGCGTCGGTGGCGGTGATTGCAGAGTATATTCGCCGTCGCATGTTAGGATTGCCGCCTTTCGAGGAAAAAGATGCGATGCAATTTGTACAATCGCCAGAAGCGGCGCAACCTGTTCGGCATGGGCGGAAGCGGAACTTCAAGAAAAAGGAAGAGGCGCCATGAAAAAAGTAGAATTTTCGGTCGTTGCCCCCATTTACAATGAACTCGAAAACCTGGCCGAGTTATACCGCCGTGTGAAAGCGGTGATGGAGACCACAGGCGCCTCTTGGGAGTTGTTGTTGGTGGACGACGGCTCGACGGATGGTTCGACCGAGGCCATCCGCGAACTAGCGGCGGCAGACAAGCGCGTCCGTGCGGTCATTTTTGCGCGCAACTTCGGCCACCAGATTGCCGTTACGGCTGGGCTGGATTTTGCACGTGGGGAGGCAGTCGTCATCATAGACGCCGACTTGCAGGACCCGCCGGAAGTCATGTTGGATTTGATTGCCAAGTGGCGGGAGGGTTATGAAGTGGTTTACGCCGTGCGCGCCGAGCGCGAGGGCGAGTCCTGGTTCAAATTGTGGACGGCCTCCATATTCTACCGTTTCATTTATCGCATCACCGATGTCAAGATTCCGCTCGATACAGGCGATTTCCGTCTGCTAGACCGCAAGGTGGTAGATGTGATGAAATCCATGCGCGAGCGTCATCGTTTCTTGCGCGGCATGGCCTCGTGGGTGGGGTTCAAGCAAGTGGGCGTAGAGTACAAGCGCGCCGCCCGTTATGCTGGCGTGACCAAGTATCCGTTCAAAAAGATGCTCAAACTGGCGCTGAATGCCATTACCAGTTTCTCGTATTTCCCCTTGCAAGTGGCGACCTTCTTCGGCTTCTTTTCAGCCGGGATCGCCATTTTGGCTATCCCAATCGTCATTTACCTGCGCGCCAGCGGTTCACAAGCCTTCTTTGGACAGGCGACCACCTTGATCGCAACCTTGTTCCTGGGCGGGGTACAGTTGATCTCGTTAGGCGTGCTGGGCGAGTACATTGGCCGCCTGTATGACGAGGCCAAGGGCCGGCCTTTGTATATCGTGCGAGAGGCGCCGCAGGATCAGTAATCAGTCATTAGTTATCAGTGAGCAGCAGTTCGGGATAACCGTCCCGAAGGCTTTTTAGAGCCATTGTAGGGGCAAAATTGAGCCTTCGGGACGTTTCCCCCGTTTTTGAGATGATACCGCAAATTCGTGGATGATCTTCCCGACTTTGCGCTGTAATGCTCATCTGGGGACTTTTGCGAAGCCTCCTTATCCGATTGCTGGCGCAACAAGAGGCATGGAATGAATTCCTCATTATGATGAACTTATCCTTCTTGCATGACAAAACTTTTCTGCGTACCATGCTGGGACTGGCTCTTCCGGTCGCCTTTCAGCAATTGATTACCGCCAGCATGAACATGCTGGATGTACTGATGGTCGGCCAGTTGGGGGAGGCCTCCATTGCCGCCCTGGGGCTTGCCAACCAGATCTTCTTCCTGCTGATCCTGTTCCTGTTCGGCGTCACCAGCGGGATGGCGATCTTCACCGCCCAGTTCTGGGGCAAGGAAGATGTCGAGAGTATACGCCTTGTACTGGGCATTTGTCTCACGGCTGCTGTTACGGTGGGATTGTCCTTTGCGCTGGCGGCCCTGCTCATCCCCGAAACCCTGATGCGCTTCTACACCGAAGACCCTCAAGTGGTCGCATTGGGCGCCAGTTATCTGCGCATCGTGGGCTTCAGTTATGTTTTCATGGGCGTTACCACTTCCTACATGGCGGTCCTGCGCTCCATCACTTGGGTCAAACTCACGGTGGGCGTCTCGGTTACAGCCATCTTGCTCAAGACTGGCTTGGCTTACTTCCTGATCTTTGGCGTGGGCGGGCTGCCGGCCCTGGGCGTGCGCGGCGCGGCTCTTGCTACCACCCTCGCCTGGACCTTCGAGAGCCTGCTCATCGTCGGCTTATCCTATGCCTTGAAATCGCCCCTGGCGGCCAACCCGTTGACCTTCTTCCGCTTCCAGCAGCCCTTTCTCATCAATGTGCTCAAGACTGCCATGCCGGCCGCGGCCAACGAAGTCTTCTGGTCGGTGGGCATTACCATCTACAACGCTGTCTATGCTCGCATTGGCACCCAGGCCATTGCGGCCATCAATATCAATGCCACCATCGAAGAACTGGCTTTCGTAGCCTACATTGGGCTGGGTAACGCTTGTGCCGTGATGGTGGGCAACAAGATTGGCGCTGAGGAGAAAGACACGGCCTACGAATATGGACGCCGCTTCACCCTGTTGACGACAGGAATTGCCCTGGTGCTGGGCCTGGTCATCCTGGTAATTCGTGAACCGGTCATCGGTCTATACGAAATCTCTGCTCAGGCTGCGGGGTACGTCCGCGCCTTGATGACCATCTTTGCCGCCACCACCTGGCTTCGCGCCTTCAACTTCATCCTGTTCATCGGCGCCTTACGCGCCGGCGGCGACACACGCTTTGCCATGTTCATGGAATTGTTTTCCATCTGGGTCATTGGCGTACCGGCGGCTCTGCTTGGCGGTTTCGTCCTGCATCTGCCGGTGCATGGCGTTTATCTCATGGTGCTGCTCGAAGAAGCGGTCAAGGCCGTCATTACCTTGCGGCGTTACCTTTCTCGCCGCTGGATTCACGACCTGGTCAACCAAGCAATGTAACAGCCCACCCTCTGGCCTGATGGCAGACAGGCTGGCGTTTGTTCAGGGTCTACCGCCTGAAGAGAGAATGTGGATGATGCGATGCGTTTAATTGTCCAGCGCGCCCTGGTTGACCCAATCGGTAATCAACTGCACTTGGGAAGGGGTGAGTTTAGCGCCGCGCTTGGGCATTTTCTGGTTGGCAATCAATTCCACCAGCAGGCTGTTAGAGGCATCGCCGGCAATGACTACCGGGCCGTTGTCCGAGCCAGCCATCAGGTCGGCGTATACGGTCAGGGTCGAGTTCTACCATTGGCAATCCAGACGCAATGTCCAGGACAATACTTACCTTATCCCCCTTCCGAGACGGCATGGGTGGCTAGCGTCAGTTCGTGCAAGGGGCGGTTGAGGGTGCGCGACAGGAAGACGCCCAGCAGCAGGGCTACGACAATTGCGCCCAGGGCGCTATACAGCATGAGTTGGTTGGTGCGTTCGATGAATTGAATCTCCAACTTCCCCCGAGTTGCTATCCATCCTTCATCCAAAACCCTCGAGACGCTCGGCCTCTAGCGGGCGAGATGTTATACTTGCAAAAAATTTCCGAGAGGCGTTTTCATGGACGATTTCCTCTGGTGGCGCGATGGCGTCATCTACCAAATCTATCCTCGTTCCTTTGCGGATGGCAATGACGACGGCCTGGGCGACCTGCCCGGCATCATTGGCAAACTGGATTACCTGGCCGACCTGGGCGTGGATGCGCTCTGGCTCTCGCCCATCTACCCCACCCCCGACAAGGACTTTGGCTACGATGTGGCTGACTATGTGGACATAGACCCGCGCTTCGGTTCCCTCTCCGACTTCGACCTGCTCCTGTCCGAGGCGCATCGTCGCGGCTTGAAAATCATCCTCGACCTGGTCCTCAATCACACCTCCGACCAGCATCCCTGGTTCCTGGAATCGCGCGCCAGCCGCGACAACCCCAAAGCCGATTGGTACATTTGGCAACCCCCCTCCGGCTCCCCGCATTTTCTCCGAAAATGGGGGGAGGGTAAGAGGGGGGCGGGGGTCCCCAACCACTGGCAATCCATCTTCGGCGGCCCGGCCTGGACCTACGTCCCTGAGCGCGGCCAATACTACTATCACATGTTTTTACCAGAACAGCCAGACGTGAACTGGCGCAACCCGCAAGTGCGCCAGGCTATGTTGGAGGTCTTCCGCTTCTGGTTGGAACGCGGCGCAGATGGCTTCCGCCTGGACGTATTCAACATGTACTTCAAGGATGACCTCTTGCGCGACAACCCGCCCAAACTCGGCCTGCGCGCCTTCGACCGCCAGCGGCACATCTACGACTGCGACCAGCCCGAGATGCTGCCCCTGTTGCGAGAAGTGCGCAGCCTGCTCGACTCCTACCCCCAACGCTACGCCGTCGGCGAAACCTTCCTTTCGACCCGCGACAAGATTGTCCAATACGTTGGCGCAGACAAACTGCACGCCGCCTTCAACTTCGAATTCACCTGGAGTAAGTTCGACCCGGCGCGGTATGTGAAACACATCCTGGATTGGGAAACCCTGTACAAGGAACACGGCATCTGGCCCAACTACGTGTTGGGCAACCATGACGTGCCGCGCATGGCCACCCGCCACACCGCAGGCGAAGACGACGCCCGCCTGAAAGTCTTGCTGGCGTTGCTGCTCACCCTGCGCGGCACACCCTTCTTGTATTATGGGGAAGAAATCGGGATGCGCGACATCCCCCTCAAACGGGACGAGATCCTCGATCCGCCCGGCAAACGTTTCTGGCCTTTCTACAAGGGACGGGACGGCTGCCGCTCGCCCATGCAGTGGGATCACTCGCCCAACGCCGGCTTTTCCTCCGCGAAACCCTGGCTGCCGGTGCATCCCAACTTCCACACCCGCAATGTAGCCGCCCAACAAGCCGATCCCAACTCGTTGCTGCAATTTACCCGCCGCCTGCTCCATTTGCGCCGCGCCCATCCTGCCCTGACGCGCGGAGATTTCTCCCTGCTAACCACCCAGCCGAAAGACGCCCTGGTCTATCTGCGCGAAACGCCGCGGCAGAGAATCCTGATAGCGCTCAATTTCAAGAACAAAGCAGTGTGTTTAGATGCACTACCCGCTGGTCGCTGGAAGGCGCTCCTGTCCACCGAAGATAGAACGGGCATCCATTCTACCGCCAGGCTCGAACTTGCACCCTACGAAGCGTTGTTGTTGGAAGATTCGACCGTTGGGAATCCAGCCCCATGAGCCTCGACCTGCACAAATTTTCCATCGCCGCCGTCATCCCCGCCTACCGTGTCGCCGACCAGATCGAATCCGTGCTGCGCGGCCTGCCCGCTGACCTGCGCCACATCATCGTCGTAGACGATGCCTCGCCGGACGATACTTCGGAGCGAGTACAAAACCTCGCAAACGGCGACACGCGCATCGTCCTGGTGCGACACGCGCACAACCAGGGCGTAGGCGGCGCCATGCTGAGCGGCTTCCGCAAGGCGCTCGAACTCGGCGCTCAGGTCATTGTCAAAATAGACGGCGACGGGCAGATGGATCCCGCCTATATCCCAGCCCTGGTCAAGCCGCTGATCGAAGGCCGCGCCGATTACGCCAAAGGCAACCGTTTCCGCGACTTGGACGCCCTGCGTCACATGCCGCTCGTGCGGCGCATCGGCAACCTGGGGCTGAGTTTCCTCACCAAAGCCGCCACCGGTTACTGGAACTGCTTCGACCCGGCTAACGGCTTCTTTGCTATCCGCGCCGAAATCCTGACCAAACTGCCGCTGGAACGCCTCGACCGGCGTTACTTCTTCGAGACCTCCATGCTGGCCCACCTGTACCTGTTGGATGCCTTTGTGCTGGACGTGCCTATCCCGGCGCGCTATCGCGGTGAACGCTCCAGTCTGTCCATTTGGCGCGTGCTAGGCGAGTTCCCTTTCAAATTGCTCGGCACCTTCTTGCGCCGCATCTTGCTCAAATACTACTTGTACGATTTTTCCATGATGTCCGTGTACTTACTTACTGGCCTGCCGCTGCTCCTGTTCGGGCTGATTTTTGGCAGCCTGAAATGGATTCAATACGCTCGGCTCGGCGTCGCGGCCCCCACCGGCACCGTCATCCTGCCTACGCTGGCGCTCATCCTGGGCATCCAGATTTTGCTCTCTGCGATCGAGATTGACATGCACGCTGCGCCCAAATCGCCTCTCTGTCAGCCGCTAGACGAACCATGAACAACGCCGAATTCAACGCCTACAAATCCGATTTCCGCGCCCTCATCCGAAAAATCCTGGCCGAAAGCGAGCCGGGCCGCCTCGATGAAGCCGGTTTCCCTGCTTACTCGCATCCTAACCCCCTCATCAACTACCTGTTCTGGCAGCGCCTTCGCAAGGTGATGGATTATCTCGAAAGGGACGCGCCCTACGAGCATGTGTTGGACTTTGGCTGCGGCAGCGGCGTGATGCTGCCTTTCTTGTGCCGAATCAGCGCCCGCGTCACCGCCCTGGACGTGGACCTGCTCCCGTTCGAGCGGGTCAGCCGCCACCGGGCGTTTCCCCCCAACCTGCAAGTCCACGATGCCCGCCAGGTCACATTGAGGGACCTGACGCCCGCCTCCTTCGACCGTATCATCGCTACGGATGTCCTCGAACATGTACAAGACTTGCCCGCCACGCTAGCCGTCATGCAGACCTTATTGAAACCCGGCGGGCAAATCGTCATCTCCGGCCCCACCGAAAACCTCTTCTACCAAATCGGGCGCAAACTGGCCGGCCCCGAATACTCTGGCGATTACCATGAGCGCAGCATCCTTGAGGTGCGGGAAATCCTGGCGCAACAGGGACAGGTCATCCCCATTGCTACACTTTATTGGCCGGTGCCGCTGTTCGAGGTTTTTGCCTTCTCCTGTAACGACCTGCCCTCACCCTAACCCTCTCCCAAAGGGAGAGGGAAATTGCCCCCCTCTCCCCTCGGGAGAGGGGATGGGGTAGGGCGATGGCAACTGCTGTATTGCCCTACCCCCCTCTCCCCTCGGGAGAGGGGATGGGGGTGAGGGCGATAGGCAGTACGAAAAATCGTAACGACCTGCCCTCACCCTAACCCTCTCCCAAAGGGAGAGGGAAATTGCCCCCCTCTCCCCTCGGGAGAGGGGATGGGGTAGGGCGATGGCAACTGCTGTATTGCCCTACACCCCTCTCCCCTCGGGAGAGGGGATGGGGGTGAGGGCGGTAGGGAGTACGAAAAATCTGTGAAATCTGCGTCACAGCGTCCCCTTGGGAAATGTGCGGAGCATTCTCAAGGGGTGAGCAAATCTTTGGCCCACTCATGCTCGGCTCGATACCATTCATAGAGCCGTTTTACGCCCTCGTACATATTGACTTGTGGTTCCCAGCCAAGTAGCGCGCCGGCTTTGGTTACGTCGGCCCAGTTCGTGTACATATCGGCAGGATTGGGCGGGCCGTACTGCACGATGGCCTGCTTGCCGATAACCTCTTCCATGATTTCGATGAGATGGTTGATGGTGATGACCTCGTGTCCGCCCAAGTTGATGATTTCGAAGCCAAGTGGTTTGAGCGCCAACAGCGTGCCGCGCGCAATATCATCAATATAGGTAAAACCGCGCGATTGTTGACCATCGCCATTGACGCGCACCGGATGACCCTCGGCAATCCACTTCACAAAGCGCAGGTGCGCTAGATCGGGCCGCCCTGCCGGACCATATACCGTAAAATAACGCAGAATGCTGACATCTATGCCGTACAAGTGATGGTAAGCATGACACATCGCCTCGGCGCCCTTCTTGCTAGCCGCATAGGGCTGGAGCGGCTCGCTGCTCGAAGCGCTTTCTGGCGTTGGGTAAGGCGGATTGGCGCCGTAGATGCTGGAAGTAGAGGCCAGGATGAATTTCTTGGTTCCGGTTTGCCGGCATAGTTCCAGCATGTTCAACGTGCCAATCATGTTGCTTTGGACGAAGATCCAGGGATTCTCCACGCTAAAGCGCACCCCGGCGCGCGCCGCCAGGTTGATGACGGCATCGAACTTCTGTCCATTCAATTGTTCGATAATGGACTGCTCGGAGACATCCAGTTTATGAAAGGAAAAGCCAGGCCAGGTTTGTAACCGGCGCAAGCGGTATTCTTTGAGGCGAACGTCGTAGGCGTCGTTCATGTTGTCCACGCCAACGACGCTATGCCCCTCTTGGAGCAGGAACTCTGCTACGCGCCAGCCAATGAAACCCGCTGCGCCGGTAACGAGATAATGCTTCATTTCCTCTTGATCTGACATTACAGCCGTTCTACCTTGGGATTATTCTTGGCTAACTTGCCCAGCGCATTGCGCGAATCAAAGATGAATTGGGCAGAATCCAAGATAGCCTGATAGTCATAGGCTTTATGGTTGGTCACAATGACCACAGCGTCGGCTTCTTTCACGCCCTGCATGACATCCGGAATCGAGTCCATTCGCCAGCCGTCGTATTCGTGATGAATGTGCGGAATATACGGGTCATGGTATTGGACCTGCGCGCCCTTCTTCTGGAGCAAGCCGATGACATCCAGGGCAGGCGATTCGCGCACGTCGTCAATATCAGGCTTATAGGCTACGCCCAGTACCAACACTTTGGCACCTTTGAGGGTCTTGCCGCGCGCATTCATGGCGTCTAGCACGCGCCCAACCACATAGCGTGGCATGTTGGTATTGATTTCGGAGGCCAACTCGATGAAACGTGCATTGTAATTGAGCGCCTTCATCTTCCAGGAGAGATACAGCGGGTCAATCGGGATGCAATGGCCGCCCAGCCCCGGCCCTGGAGTAAATTTCATGAAGCCGAACGGTTTGGTAGCGGCTGCCTCGATCACCTCCCACACGTCCACGCCCAGGCGCTCACACATGATGGCCAGTTCGTTCACCAAACCAATGTTGATCATGCGGAAGGTGTTTTCGAGCAGTTTCGACATCTCGGCTGCCTCTGCCGAACTGACCGGGTAAACAGTTTGGATGGCGCCGGAATACCAGGCGGTGGCGACTTCTGAGCAAGCCTCTGTAATGCCGCCCATCACCTTAGGCGTATTGACGGTCGTCCAGTCCTCGCGGCCGGGATCGACGCGCTCCGGCGAGAAAGCCAGGAACAGGTCTTCGCCTACTTTCAGACCGCTCTTTTCGGTCAGCCGGGGGAGCAACACTTCGCGGGTCGTGCCAGGGTAGGTGGTGGATTCCAGCACGACCACCATATTCTTGTGGACGTATTTTGCCAGTTCTTCCACTGCCGACAGAATGAATGACATATCCGGGTCGCCGGTTTGACGTAACGGGGTCGGCACGCAAATGCTGACAGCGTCTATTTCCCGCAAAACTGAAAAATCGGTTGTGCAGGTCAGGTGACCCGAGGCAACCAGCGCCGCTACAGCCTCCGTCTTGACATCGGGGATGTAGGAAATGCCTTTGTTGAGCGCCTCCACTTTGCGCACGTCAGGGTCTATGCCGGTGACATGGAAACCGGCCTCGCCGAACACCACTGCCAGCGGCAGCCCAACATAGCCCAGGCCCAAAACTGCCATGCGCGCTTGCTTGTTTTTCAAATTTTGGATGAGAGTATCTTTGGGGGTCATTTTTCCCTTTTCAAGTTTTGGATGAGAATATCTTGGGGGCTGTTTCCCCAACTTCAAAACAAACTCAATTGTTTAGGTTCCTCCTGCGGCGCTTCATAGGCGGCTTTTGGCTCAGCAACTTTTGGCGCCGATTTCGACAACTCGGCGCGCGCCACTTCCAGAAGGGCAGGCAATTTCGCAAAATCGGCCAGAATCTGCGGCTTCCACTTAGGCTGATGCAACGCCGCGGCCGGATGATACATGGGGATAACGAAATGCTTCCCCACGCGGCGCATTTGTCCATGCACTACGCTGATCTTGGCGTCAGGCAGGAACTTATTCATAGAGAAGCGCCCCAGCGTAATGATGATTTTGGGAGCAATGGCCTCGATTTGGCGCTCGAGGTAGGCGTCACAAGCCGCCAGCTCCTCAGGCAGCGGATCGCGATTACCTGGCGGGCGACATTTTACTACATTTCCAATCCATACCTCGCTGCGCTTCAAGCCGGCTTGCTCCAATAACTGGTCCAGAAACTGGCCGGCCGCCCCCACGAATGGCCGCCCTTGCTCGTTTTCGTAGAAACCGGGGCCTTCGCCAATCAACATGATTTCTGCATCAGCCGGGCCTTCCCCTGGCACGGCCTTCTTGCGGGTGCGGTGCAATTCGCACTTCACGCAGGCCGACACTTCGGCGGCAATTCGAGCAAGGACATCTTCTGGCGTCATCATTCCTCCAGGCATTCATTCGAGATAGGTTCGAGCGGCAGTTTGGACAAAGTCATCAAGATAGCATCTTCGTTGTTATCTTTGTAATAGCGCGGCCGGCAGCCAACCGCCTCGAAACCGAGTTTACGATACAGCCGCAGAGCAGGTTCGTTGCCGGCACGCACTTCCAGCAGAGCCGAACGGGCGCCCTCATTGTACGCCGAATCCAGCGCTTCGACCAACAGGCGTTGCCCGATCTTCTGACGTCGAAAGGCGGGATGTGTGGCCAGGGTAGCAATATGCGCCTCATCTACGATCAGCCACAGCACCAGCATGGCCGCTAATCGCCCGTCCACTTCGGCTACCCAACAGCGCGCCGCCGGGTTGTCGGTCACTTCGTGGCGCAACGAACGTTCGGGCCAGGGCAGTGAAAATGACAAGACATCAATCTCGTGCGCCGCCGCCACATCGGCCAGCGTCATTCGGCGGATGACCAGGTTCATGATGGAATAGGATTGGCGACGTGCAAGTAGATGGGCGCCAGCGCCCGCGCTTCGGACTCCGCTCCGGCCTGGTTCATCCCCAAAGAGCGCCACCGCTTCCAGGCCAATTCTGCCAGGACGGCTGGCCGCCGTACACACTGCGCCGGCGAGGCCAGGCGCACGTTCGAACGCTTGCGCGCTAGACATTGACGTTCTTCGGCGCTCAATTCGCCGCATACCAGCGTGGGACGATGGATGCTTTGCGCCAGGGCCTCGGCAGTGGTCACTTGCGGTTCGCTTTGTGACTGCCAGACGCCCTCCACGGCTTTGTACCACACCACTGCCAGCCGCCCACGCCCGGCTTGCAGGACGGCTGCTAACGGCAGGCCTTGGACTTCCAGCGCCGCGGCCACCACGTCTAGCGTTGGCACTCCCAGAATGGGTAAATGCCTCGCCAGAGCCAGCCCTTTGGCAAAGGCCAACCCTACCCGCAAACTGGTAAAAGAGCCAGGCCCCAGCGCCACACCCAGTGCGCCCACATCGGCCATGTCTACGCCGACGCGCTGGAACAATGTAGCCACCGCAGGCGCCAATTCGACCGTGTGATGAGCGCGGCTTTGCCAGGTCATTTCACCGAGGACTTGGACGCCATCGTACAAAGCCAGGCCAATAGAAGCCGTGGAGGTGTCTAAGGCCAGGAGCATCATGTCCCTCCGAACAGGCTGTGGCGCAATCTTGCCAGCAGGGTATCGTAGCGCTTGCCTACAGCAAGGAACCACAGGCGGCGCTGTTCTTCAGCCACATCTTCGAGGGTAATCCACAGACGCTCGGCCGGCAGCAGCGCCTGGATGCGCTCCGGCCATTCCACCAGCAGGGAACTCTCAGCCAGCAATTGGTCGAGGTCCAGTTCAGCAGCCTCGGGCGTGGATTCGAGGCGGTAAGCGTCCAAATGGCACAGCAGGCCGCCATCGGCGCGTCTGTATTGGTTGACGAGAATGAAGGTCGGGCTGGAAACCGCATCCAGAGAGCCCCAGCCCTGCGCCACGCCTTGCACAAAAGTCGTCTTGCCGGCCCCCAGTTCGCCTTGCAAGCAAATCAGATCGCCAGGCTGCAGCAATGCGCCCAGGCGTATTCCTACGCGCTGCGTTTGTTGCGGGCTGTGACTGAAAAACTCGAGGCTGTGGTTGTCCAGGATAGGCATGGGGAAATTATATCAGGCGTCGGGCTTCCGTATTGTGGCACCAGCAGGTCAGCGGTACAAATGTCGCTTTGGGGTTGCGGAATGAATTCTACGTTTCATCCTTTTCGGCATTGCTCACACGGACACAAAGCCCGTAAGTAATGCCAGTTGTAGATGCCGTAGTCGTGACCGTCTTCCCACACGATGCTCAAGGCATACGAGCCGACCGCCACCACGTTGACTAGTCGCGTGGCGGGCGAATCTTCCAGGGGAAGATCAAAAACGTGTGGGTCTGGTTCGCTGCTCATGTTTTCGTGGCCGCCGCGGCAGGAAGCGCATGGACAGGCGGCGCGCAGCAGCGAAAAGCGATATACGCTGACATGCCCGTCGTTCCAAGTGATGGTAAACTCGCGGGTTTGTTTATTGGCAGTGATGCCGGTGGGTCTTTCGTTCATGAATGTTCTCCGTCATGGGGATGGAATGGAGGAAAGGAAATCCGCCGCCGCCCAGCCGGCGCGACTCTCGTCGTAGGGGGCTACCAGATACCACCAGGTATAGCCATCGGCGTCCTTGGGACCGTCGCGCACTTCGAATACTTCCTCGTCATAGCCCAAAAAGACCGCCTCGCCGGTTAGACCGGGTGAGGCGCGTAAACGCAGCCCCTCGCCCTCTGTGCCGGTGATTTGGACGTACCCTCCAATGCCTATCTCATCGGGCTGCAAAGTAGGGGTGCCTGCCAACAGGGGGTCGAGGGGGGGCGTGTCAGTCAGGTTGGGGGTGGAGGTCGGGGCGGGGATGATGGTCAGGTGCGCGGGAGCAAACCCCAGGTCCAGGCGCGAGGCGGGGCGCATCCAGCCCAGCAAGACCAGGGTAGCAATCAACAACAAAGCGGCAATAACGATTGCACCGATGACCACACGCATATTCAAAAGATCTTGCCAATCGGTTCGGTTCATAGAGATCGTAAAAGATTCAATGCCTTCGGCGGCATCAGCACCTTGAGCGCCTGTTTGTGAACGGTGATGATGGCCTGCGTAGCCGCTTGCTTGGGTTCGCCGTCCATGTGGATGAAAAAAGGGGCATCGGCTTGCACGCGCAGGGTTTGGAACGTGATGCGCGTCACGTTGCCGGAAGCAACGTGCAAACCGCGCCAAAGGTCATAGGCATGGCGGAAGGCGTCAGCCAGGCTGTTGCCGCCGAACAACCACAGGTCGAGCAGGCCGTCGTCCAGAAAAGCATCGGGCGAGAGGTTGGCATAGCCTCCCATATAGTGGCGGATGTTGTTTGCCACCGCCAGCATATAGTGGCCTTCCACTTCTTTGCCGTCGGCCCACAAGCGCAATCGAATGCCGCGCCACTGGCTGGCTTTCCAAATGACCGAAGCGGCATATTCCGGCACAGAAAAGAATTTTTCCAAACGAGCGCGCGGTTCGATGACGTGAATGGCCATGGCGTCTAACCCCATGCCGGCCCACATCATGAAGGGAAACTCATTGCACTGCCCCATATCCACACGATGAACGGGGGCGCGCGCAAGCAGACGGGCGTTTTCGCGCAAGCGGCCGGCGTGCAGCCAGCTAAAGGGCCATAGCCCCAATTCATGCGCCCACACGTTGGAGGTGCCAGCCGGCAAGACGCCTAGCGCCGTTTCAGAGCCAAGCAAGCCGCTGGCTACCTGCCCCACCGTTCCATCGCCGCCAACCGCAAAAGCCGCCTCATATCTCTCAGCAGCAGCCTGCTTGCCTAATTCGATAGCGTGCTCGCCGCTGCGGGTGGCGGCCAGGTCCACCTGCCAGCCGGCGCGGACAAGTTCCCTCTCTACGACTCGCATGAAAGGTTCGACGGGAA
This sequence comes from Anaerolineales bacterium, assembly GCA_034431895.1. GTDB lineage: Bacteria > Chloroflexota > Anaerolineae > Anaerolineales > Villigracilaceae > JAABUE01. The sequence goes on along the minus strand of DAOUCM010000153.1, from coordinate 1,149 downwards.
AACGTCCTGCCGCCGGATTGTAGATGAGCATGGCTTTACGCATAATATGGGAATTATACCCTCTACCCTGGAAATGATATAATCGCCCCATGCAAGAAGGCGCACGCCTCAACAATCGTTATCAACTGCTGCAGCGTCTTGGCTCTGGCGGCATGGCCGAGGTGTTCCGCGCCCGCGACCTGATGCTCGAACGTTATGTGGCCGTCAAAATCTTGCGCGCTGACTATACCAACAGCCAGTCTTTCCAGGAACGTTTTCGCCAGGAAGCGCGCGCAGCGGCCAACCTGTCACATCCCAACATCGTCACCGTGCATGACTTTGGGCTGGATCGCGGGCAATTGTTCATCGTTATGGAACACGTCCCCGGTTCGGACCTCAAGACCCTGCTCAGACAACGCGGGCGTTTTTCTATCGAAGAAGCCATCCCTTTGATTGTGCAAGCCTGTGCCGGCATAGGCTACGCTCACCGAGCCGGTTTGGTGCATTGCGACGTGAAACCCCACAACATGTTGGTCACGCCCGACAAGCGCCTGAAAGTGACCGACTTTGGCATTGCCCGCGCCCTGTCAACCATCCATCCAGATGAACACAGCGACGTTGTGTGGGGCTCGCCACAGTATTTTTCCCCTGAGCAAGCCGCCGGCGAGCCGCCCTCCCCGGCCTCGGACGTGTATTCGTTGGGCATCGTCTTGTACGAGACGTTGACCGGTTCCCTGCCGTTCAACGGTTCCACGCCTGAAGAACTAGCGCGTATGCACTTGGAGAAGCCGCCGGCGCCCATCCGTGAGTACCTGCCCGAAATCCCCGAACCGCTCGAACAAATCGTAGAAAAGGTGCTTTCCAAAGAACCCTCGGCCCGCTATCGAACGGCTGATCAATTGGGACGGGTGTTGATGCGCTTTGGAACGCAACCGGAACTCCCCGCCTCGCTCACGCTGACGCCCGAAACGGCTACCGTTTATCAGCCTGCACCTGTTCCCGAAGCGGAACCCGTTCCCCCCTCCACCCCCATAGACATTGATTGGCTTTCGGTGGCGCTGGGTCTGCTGGCGCTCATTGCGGTAGGCGGCTTGATCCCGTTTTGGATGTGGGTGTATTTCGTTTACAATCCACCGATTCGATGAATACATGAACAACGAAAAATCCGTT
>DAOUCM010000152.1:0-24386 GCA_034431895.1 Anaerolineales bacterium | reverse complement strand
TCTACATGATGCGGCGGGCAGGCAGAGTTGAGCAGGCCGAGGCGGAGAAAACATGGAGGGTTCTGCACGCAGGCCGAGGCGTAGAGAGAGACGAGGTCTGCATCCGTCTCGAAGGGGATAGTCTTGGTCTGTCGAGGGGGGAAGGTCAGTACCAGATACGGAAGGAAGTGGTTGTGCTGCCTTGCAGGTTGTTGTATGAGACGTAGATGTCTACATAGACCAACTGACCGTTGGGCTGGTTGGCAAAGGAGAAGGTGATCATCCCTATGCCGCGTTCATTGATGAGGAAACTTTGCGATTTGATCTCGCCGTTTGGATAACGGATATTGGCTACCCCTACTGCGCCGCTAACGGGTTGCAAGTTTTGGTCTTGGGCTACGATGTAGATGGTTTGCTGGTCCATGGACATGGTAACCGCTTTGGAGGGGAAAGCCCGGATGAACAGGCTCAAAACCGGTTTCATGCCCGATTGTCCCTGACTCACCGGCCGCAGGAAGGCCGGATCCTCGCCCAATTTATCGAAGTACACACGTCCCAAGTCGGTCAGGCCAACGCGCTGGCCCTCTGGTTGCCCGGGCCGCCACTCGAAGCGTGCCTTTTCGAAGTATTGGACGATGACATTGTTTTGGAACTCGAAGGGTGAAATGGGGTAACCAAATTGGGCCAGGCCGCCGTTTTGGTCGAAGAATGTCAGGAAAGCGTAGCAGATGGAAAAGCCTGTCTCGATATACTTGCGACAGGCCAGGGGATTGTCAATGACTAATTGTCTGTTTTTTTCGTAGGTGAGGCGACCGAGCGGCGTGAGCTGGACGCGCTGTCCCTCCGGCAGATCGGGGCGCAGTTCGAAGCGGGCGCGTTGGAAATATTGGACGATTTTGCCGTCGCGGCTGGTAAATTGATCTGTGATGGGGTATCCGAATACCAGCGTGGGATTGGCTACACTGTGGTAGTAGCGCAAAAACTCCCCCTGCACGTTATGACCGGTTTGAGGAAAATATTCGATATCTGGCGTCTGTGCTTCCACAGATCCCCATGCGGCTACCCACAGGAAGATGGCCGCTAATGGCCCTAACCACCAACCTACTTTACCCATATTATCATTATACCCAAATTTAGGAGCGTTTGACATTACAATTCATTAACGGCAAGAAAAGGAGGTCAGCGCCTGCACGATGCGCTGGGCAGCATGTCCGTCTCCAAAAGGATTGACGGCTTTCGCCATGCGCGCATGCGCTATAGGGTCATCTAGCAAGCGTGTTGCTTCGCTGACGATGCGGGCCGTATCTGTTCCAACCAATTTCAGAACGCCGGCGGTCACGCCTTCTGGTCGTTCGGTGACTTCGCGCAGCACCAATACCGGTACGCCAAAAGCCGGTGCTTCCTCCTGGATTCCGCCCGAATCTGTCAAGATGAGGGTTGCCCGTTTTTCCAGATGAACGAGGGGGAGGTAATCCAGCGGCGGCAGCAAGGTGATGTGGGCGGTATGACCGAGAATTCTTTTCACCGGTTCTTGCACGTGTGGATTGAGATGCACGGGATAGATGATTTCGACATCCCCGCGCGCGGCCAGTTGTGCCAGGGCGTGGCAAATATTTTCTAGCGGCTGACCGAAGTTTTCCCGGCGGTGGGCGGTTACAAGAACGAGCCTCCTCGCCGCTGGCTTGTTGACCGCTTGTCTTTTTGGGGCGGGGGAGCAATTTTCCCGCCGGCTATCAGACTCCACACGATTGGACTCTATCCTGAGTTTTGCGAGCAAGTGTGTGATTTCCTGCGGGGGAGGTTGCCCGGCAACTACGTTCAACGCATCAATGACAGGGTTGCCTGTGACTTGGATGATGTCGTCTGGCACGCCCTCGCGCAGCAGATTTTGGCGCGCCTGTTCGGTAGGAGCAAAATGCAGGTCGGCAATGACGCCTGCCACGCGGCGGTTGATTTCTTCTGGGAAGGGCTGCCATTTGTCATAGGTGCGCAGGCCGGCCTCCACATGTCCAAAATGGATGCGGCGATAATAGGCCAGCAGGGAGGTAATGGCTACGGTTGTGGTATCGCCTTGAGCCAGAATCCAATGCGGTTGGAAATCAGCCAGCACTGCGTCTAGGCGAGTGAAGATGGCGGCGCTCAGTTCGGCCAACGATTGATCGGGTCTCATCAGGTCCAGGTCGTAATCTGGCCGAATGTCGAACAGGGATAATACCTGATCGAGCATTTCACGATGTTGGGCGGTGACGCAGGTGCGCGCCTCTACGCCCGGCGTACGGCTCAATTGTTGCACGACCGGCGCCATTTTGACCGCTTCAGGGCGGGTGCCAAAAACAGACAGGACTTTCATGCGCTCAAGGTTCTTTTGCCGTCGCCCAGGCGCAGGACGTGGAAGCCGGCTTTTTCCCATATCTCTCTTGGCCATGCGTTGACCGTATCTACCACCAGGCGGGCCGAGGTCATCGCGGCTACCTCGGCGGGCTTCATCTCGGCAAACTGTGTGTGACGCACCAAGAGCAGGATCATTTCTGCGTCGTGAAGCACTTCTTGAAAGGAGGCTGCCATCGGGATGCCCGGCAGTCCCTCGACTTTGAACGGTTCGTACGCCCGAACGCTTGCTCCCGCGTCGAGGAGCAGATGCACCGCTTCGGCGGCCGGACTTTCACGCAGGTCGTCCACATCTGGCTTGTACGCCAGACCCAGCGCAGCAATCTTTTTCCCTTTCAATGAACCAAGCGCTTTTTGGACGAGCGCCATCACATAATGAGGCTGTTCGTCATTGACCTTGCGGGCTGTGTAAATCAAGGGAGTGAGGTCGGGAGCGGCCTCCACGAAGAACCATGGATCTACGCTGATGCAATGTCCGCCTACGCCCGGCCCTGGCGAAAGGATTTTGACGCGCGGATGGCGGTTCGCCAGCGAGACGGCTTCCCATATGTCTACTCCAAAGCGTTCGGCCAGGCGAGAAAATTCGTTGGCAATGGCAATGTTGACATCCCGGTAGGTGTTTTCCATCAACTTGACCATTTCGGCTGTGGTCGCGTCGGTTTGAATAATCTCACCTTTGACAAAAAGGGAGTATAGCGCCGCCCCTGCCTGCGCCGATTCGGGCGTCACCCCGCCAATGACGCGGGCGTTTTCGATCAGTTCGCGCAAGATTTGGCCGGGTAACACACGCTCGGGCGAGTAGGCCAGGTAAAAGTCTGTGCCTGCCTTTAGCCCAGATTTTTCCAAAATGGGCGCAACCAGGTCAACGGTCGTGCGCGGCGGTGAAGTGGACTCCAGCACGATCAGGTTACCTCTTCGTAAGAAAGGCAGAATGGCTTCGGTGGCCGCAGTCACGGCGCGCATATCTGCCAGTTTGTGTGGCTCGCCGTTATGTTCACCGGTTTTGTCGCCATAGAATGGCGTAGGGACAGCAATGATAAAAGCGTCCGCTTCCTCGGGCTTTTCGCTAATGGTCAGTTTTCCCGATTTCACGGCTGCTTCGACCAGTGTGCGCAGCCCCGGCTCGTGGATGTGAACACTGCCATTCTTCAGCGTTTCTACGATCTTTGCATTGACATCTACGCCGACGACTTGTAAGCCGTGTGTAGCAAAGGTGGAGGCGGTAGGCAGGCCAATGTAGCCCAGGCCGAGGACGCAGATTTTTTCGAAGTTCACGTGTACTCCTTGCGTGCAGGAATGTTTTGCTGGGTATTATACAACATTGAACGCAGCCAAAACTTTTGCTTGCCAGCCTCGTAGATGTTCATAAAGACCTGTTCTTGGTGCATACTCTCGTACCCGATTGTTGAGTTGATATGTTCTTGTTGTGAGTCCACTGCAAAGAGGTAAAAATCGAATCGCTGTGGCACGGAGACACCGAGTGTGATGAAAGAAATCTCCGTGGCTCTGTGTCTTGGTGGTGAAACTTCAAGGTTTTTGCAGTGGACTCTGTTGTATAATGAAACCGGAGGACGAAATGGACTTCCTGCTCGATCCAAATGTGGCTTATCTTTGTTTGTTAGCCGGCGTCTTTTTGGGGCTGCTGGCGATGGTCACGCCAGGAACAGGGATGTTAGAAGTGGGCGCTTTTTTTGGCTTGGCCTTGGCTGGCTATGCGGTCTACAATCGTTCTATCAACTTGTGGGCTTTGCTCATTCTTCTGTTGAGCGTCTTTCCCTTTGTGCTTGCTATTCGAAAACCAAAGCGGGAACTTTTCCTGGCGTTGTCTCTCCTGGGATTGGTCGTTGGGTCTGTTTTCCTGTTTACCACCCAAGGCTGGAAGCCAGAGGTCAACCCTCTCTTGGCGCTGGTTTCTTCTGGATTTTTTGTTGGTTTCGTTTGGTTGGCGGTGCGCAAGGCTTTGCAGGCGGCGGATTCTCCTCTTGCGCATGACTTGGCAGCCCTGGAAGGGCAAATTGGCGAAGCGAAGACCCCCGTCCATCACGAAGGCTCGGTGCAGGTAGGTGGTGAACTGTGGAGCGCGCGCAGCGAAACCCTCATTCCGCAGGGGAGTATCGTCCGTGTGATTGGACGGGATGGATTTATTTTGGAGGTGACAAGAGAAGAAGATACATGTACATGACAGTATGTTCGAATTGCAGGCTTGCAAGTGTGAAGAATGCTTTTTGTTACGATGTCTCTGTGTGCATAAAGGAGTGAAAAAATGGATGGATTTCTAACCAGTTCTGTAATTTGCTTGATAGGCGCGGTAATTTTGATGGGTTTTGTCTTTTTAGCCAACGCCATCCGTATCGTGCCAGAGTATCAACGCCTGGTGGTCTTTCGTTTGGGTCGTTGTATTGGGCAAAAGGGGCCGGGCTTGATTTTGCTCATCCCGGTCATTGACCGTGCTGTCAAAGTAGACTTGCGCGAGCAAGTCCGCGAGATTCCACATCAAACGGCCATTACCAAGGATAATGCCGGTATCTCAGTGGACTTCATTTGGTATTACAAAGTGCTGGATCCCACCGAGTCGGTGTTGCAAGTAGGGAACTTCGAAGCGGCTGCCCAGGGCATGGCGACCACCACCCTGCGCGCTGTGATTGGCGCCATCATTTTGGATGATGTTCTCTCCGAGCGTGAGCATATCAATTCCATGCTGCGCACCCGCTTGGACGAAGTGACCGAGCGTTGGGGCGTCAAAGTGACCAACGTCGAGATACGCGAGATCATCCCGCCGCGCGAAATCCAGGAAGCGATGAACCGTCAGATGTCAGCGGAGCGCATCCGCCGCGCGGTGGTGACCGAGTCTACCGGTACGCGCGAGGCTGCCATCAACGTGGCTGAAGGCGAGAAACAAGCCGCCATCTTGAGAGCCGAAGGTTCCAAACAGGCTGCTATCTTGGAAGCCGAAGGCCAACGCCAGGCGCAGGAACTGAAAGCGCAGGGCTTTGCCAAGGCGCTGGAACACATCTTCGAGGCTGCGAAATTGGTTGACCAAAAGACCATGACACTGCAATACTTCGAGACGCTGAAGACCCTTGGCGCCAGCCCGTCTACCAAGTATATCTTCCCGATGGAATTTACCAGCATGATCGAGAAATTTGTGCAAGGTGAAAAGAAGTAGTTTGGTCTAAGTGAAGTAAAATAACGCCAGTTCGGGATAACCGTCCCGAAGGCTTTTTAGAGCAATTGTATGGGCCAAATTGAGCCTTCGGGACGGTTCAAAGGTATCCCGAATTTAGGTTAAGTATAGTAGCCTCTTGCCGTGGGGCGAGGGGCTTCTATTTGTGCCTATGGAGATTCTTCCTGCCTCCTTACGTGACTTGAACGCGCTGCATAGATTGGAACGCGCTTGTTTCGACCAGGATGCCTGGTCGTTGTTTGATTTGATTGCGGTCTTGACGTTCCCCGATGTGGTGCGTTTGAAGGCTGTTGCAGATGGGCAAATGGTGGGTTTCATTGCGGGCGACCCGCGTCCCTCGCAGGGGTTTTCGTGGATCGCCACGATTGGCGTCCTGCCGGAATACCAGGGGAATGGCATTGGGCGCGCCTTGCTGCGGGCTTGCGAAAGCCGTTTGCATACCCCTCGGATTCGCCTGAGTGTGCGGATTGGCAATACTGTTGCTATCCGGTTGTATGAAAAAGAAGGTTACCAACATGTGGACATCTGGCGCGCCTATTACAACGATGGCGAAGATGCGCTGGTGATGGAAAAAAGTGTGGAGGAGATCGAAAATGAATGATTCGCCTGCTTCTCGAGCCAGGTTATTGGCCTTTGATTCCCTGCGTGTCTTGGCTGTGCTTTTACTTTTGTTTCACCACAGTAATTTGTATGACCATCCTATTTTGGGGGTATCGTTACAGCCCTTAGAGACGTATATCGGTGTCTTTTTGAATGGGTCTTTCTTCTTCACGGCCGGTTATTTCATGCTCTTTTCTATGCAGCGCCGGCAGAATACCTTGCTGTCTTTTTATCAATCGAAGGCGGTGAGGATCTTGCCGCCTTATTGGCTGGCGTTGTTGTCATTTATCTATGTTGTAGGGATTACGCTGCGGAAGAGAGACATTCTCATTTATGCGCTGGGATTGCAAGCCATTTTTTCCCCGTCGGTCGCCAAGCCTGTCCTCACTTTATGGTTCGTAGGTGTAATCCTTCTTTACTATGTTGTTTTTGCTCTCATATTGCGCTATGCGCGAACGAGTTTTCAGCGCTTACTGGGTATGGCTGTGTTTTTTGGCTTACCTTACCTGATTCATTTCTTCACCGATTTATTCGATGACCGTTTTTTTCTATATTTTTTTATCTTTGCTGCCGGTATCTTCGTTGCAGATTCCCGTCAACTGACCGCCTTTTTGCTTTCCAGGAAATGGGTTGGGTTGCGCTTGCTGGCCGCGATTGCTGGTTGGTTTGCGTTCTATTGGGCTTCGACAAACAACCTTCGATCCATCTTTTATGCCGCGTGTGCCGATAGTTTCATCTTGACCTGGATTGTCTTGGTTGTGGCCATCTTCTCCAGCGAAAAACAGAAACGATTACATCCTTTGTGGAGCGCAATCGCTTATGCTTCTTTTTTTATTTACCTGTTCCACAGACCAGTCTGGCAAATCTTGGTTGACCTCTTCGATGTGCCGTTTGGTAGTTTAGCCGACGCCTTGTGGAAATTCTTGCCCGGTTCCTTGCTTGCAATTTTCCTGGCCTATTACCTTCAGAAAGGATATGATTGGCTCGTCGCAAAACTGAAATGGTAAAAGTCGTCCTTTGCAAAGAATTCACCATTGCAAAAGTGAAGCATGAAGAAACTCGGTTATGAAAAAACAAATTACCAGACGCGATTTCTTGAAGTTAGCCAGTATCTTACCTCTCAGCCTGGCTGCGCCTCGCATCATGGACTGGTCGGATGCCCAGCCCCAGAACGTGATGATCGTCCTGTTCGATGCTTTATCGGCGCATAACATCTCGTTGTATGGCTATCAACGCGACACCATGCCCAACCTGTCCAGGCTGGCAGAGCGGGCAATTGTGTATCACAATCACTATGCTGGCGGGAATTTCACCGTGCCAGGCACTGCCTCGCTGCTCACCGGTACGCAGCCCTGGTCGCATCGCGCATTCCAGGCCAACGGAACGGTGCAACCCTCTTTTACCGATAAGAGCCTCTTTTCGGCTTTTGGGAATTATTATCGTCTCACCTACTCCCACAATCCCTGGGTGACTACGATTACGCGACAATTCCAAAGCGATATAGAGCATTACATCCCTAGAAAAAAATATTTTTTGTCCAGCGACTCTGCCGGGCAGGGGACGAGTTCCTGGTTGACCAGCGACGCTTTTCTCCCCGCCCTCTTTGGCAACGACGAGGATATCGCCTCCGTTTCCTGGATTCGCACCATCAAGCGCAAACAAGATGGCTACTCGTACTCCCTGTTTCTCTCCCATGTATACGAATCCCTCAAAGCCAGGGAACTGGCGGCCCTCGACAAGTACGCGGCGCTCTTCCCGCGCGGACTACCCAGCGACAATTACTATGAGTTCCTCCTCGAAGACGCCATAGACGCGCTTGCCAGCCTGCTGCCTGCCGCGCCGCAGCCGTTCATAGGCTATTTTCACTTCTACCCGCCTCACGCTCCTTACCATACGCATCAGGATTTCTACAAGCGTTTCTACCAGGATGGCTGGAAGCCGGCTCCCAAGCCGATTGACCTCTTTGGCAAAGATGCCGGCCAGCGCACGCAGGCCAACCGCGCCGAATATGACGAATTCATCCTCTACGTAGACCGCGAGTTTGGCCGCTTCTACGATGCGCTGGAGAGCGCAGGCTTGCTGGAAAACACCTGGCTGGTGTTCACGTCCGATCATGGCGAATTGTTCGAGCGCGGCATCGAGGGCCACCGCACGCCCGTTTTGTACCAGCCATTGATTCACATCCCCTTGCTCATTTTCGAACCGCGGCGCGCCTCCAGGATGGATGTCTACGCCAACACCAGCGCCATTGACGTGCTCCCCACTCTGCTGCAAGTCACCGGCCAACCGCCAGCGCCTTGGGCGGAGGGCCAAATCCTGCCGCCTTTTAGCAACTCCCAGCCAGACCCCGCGCGCAGCCTCTACGTCGTCCACGCCGAAAAGAACGAACAATTCCAGCCGCTTACCGTTGGCACCTACGCCCTCGTCAAGGGACGTTATAAGTTGACGGCCTTCTTTGGCTACAAAGAACTGGCGGCTGGCCAGGAACGGGTAGAATTGTATGACCTGGAAAATGACCCGGAAGAGTTGCACGACCTGTTCCTCGTCGAAACAGAGATTGCAGCAGACTTACTTGCCGAATTGAAAGCCAAACTGGACGAAGTGAACCAGTCTTATCGAAAGTAGACCGCATGTCCATGCCCCTCCCGCCGCCGGTCTGGGTGGCCACCCCGCAAGAACTGAAAGCCTGTATCGCGGCCCTTGCCGACCAGGCCAGCGTCGCTGTAGACACCGAGTCCAACAGCCTGTACGCATACCGCGAACAGGTCTGCTTGCTTCAGTTTTCCACGCTGCAAACCGATTACCTGCTGGACCCGCTGGCACTGGACGACCTCTCGCCTTTGGGTGAAGTGCTGGCCAACCCCGCCATCGAAAAGGTCTTTCATGCTGCCGAGTACGACCTCATCTGCCTCAAGCGCGATTTTGGTTTCGAGGTGGTCAATCTCTTTGACACACGCTGGGCCTCGCGGCTGTTGGGATATGCTGGCGATGGACTGGAGTATTTGCTTTCTTTGAAGTTTGGCCTTCAGGTGGACAAGAAATATCAAAAAGCGAACTGGGCGCAGCGGCCGCTATCTGCCGATCAAATCAACTACGCGCGTCTCGACACCCGCTACCTGCTTCCGTTAAAGGACATGCTCCAGGCTGAATTGCAAGCCCGCAACCTGGAGGGCCTGGCGCGTGAGGACTTCCGGCGCGCCTGCCGGGTGGAGATTCCCACCGCACGAGCCGCCCTGTGGGAGCGGATGGGCAACAACCATGCCTTTACAGCACGCGAACTGACTCTCCTGAAGGAACTCTACGAATGCCGCGAAAAGATCGCCCAACAACTCGATCGCCCGCCTTTCAAAGTGTTGGGCGACCAGCAATTGTTCGACATTGCCCGCCTGCCGCCACAGCATCCCGACGAATTGTTGGGCTTGGGCCTGAGTTACCGTCAGGTGGCGCGCTGGGGCAAGGACATTTTGCAGGCCGTTCGAAAGGGACAGGAAGCGCCCCTCGTGCGGCCTCAGCAGGCCCAACGTCCGAGCGAGGCGTATTTGGCTCGTTTGGAGGCGTTGAAAGGCTGGCGCAAGTCCGCCGCCCGCAAGATGGGCGTCGAGTCAGATGTCGTCTTGCCGCGCTGGTTGATGGAGACGCTGGCAGAGCGCGGTCCGCAGGACATGGAAAAACTGGCGGCGGCGATGGCAGAATCGCCCTGGCGGATGGCGCATTTTGGTCCGCAAATTTTGAAGGCTATGAAGGGATGAGGCATGAAAGTCCATTTCTACGGCGCAGCACAAACTGTGACCGGTTCACAGCATCTGTTGGAAATCAACGGTCGCCGCTTGCTGCTGGAATGCGGCTTGTTCCAGGGGCGGCGTGCCGAGACCTATGAACGCAATCGGTCGTTCCCGTTTCAGCCCGCCAAAGTGGATGCGGTGCTGCTTTCTCATGCGCACATTGATCACAGCGGCAACCTGCCCAACCTGGTGAAGCAGGGCTTCCGCGGCCCAATTTATGCCACCCGCGCAACGGTGGACCTGGCGGCGGTGATGTTGGCCGATTCGGGTCACATCCAGGAGGCAGACGCGCTGTTCGTCAATAAGCGCCGCGCTCGCCTGGGAGAGCCGCCGGTCGAACCGCTGTACACGCAGGAAGACGCCGAGCGGGTGGCCGAATTGTTCCAACCTGTGGAGTATGAACAGCCCTTCGAGCCGGTTCCCGGCGTAACGGTGCGCATGGTGGAGGCCGGCCATATCCTCGGCTCTGCGGCCATTGTCCTCGTGCTAGAGGAAAAAGGGCGCAAAGTGCGGCTGTGGTTTTCGGGCGATATTGGGCGGCGCAAGTTGCCCCTGCTGCGCGACCCCGTTCTGCCGGAGAACGCCGATTACTTGCTGATGGAATCCACTTATGGCGACAAGCCACACCGCGACCCGCAAGCGGCCTACCTGGAGTTCCGCGAGGTCGTGAAACGCACGCTAGAGCGGCAGGGCAAGGTCATCATCCCGGCCTTTGCGGTGGGGCGCACCCAGGAACTGGTGTATGACTTGCATCTGATGATGCACTCAAACGGCCTGCCCAGAGCGCCGGTCTATGTGGACAGCCCGCTGGCGGTCAACGCTTCGGATATTTTTCGCAGGCATCCCGAATGTTTCGATGAAGAGACGCGCGTTTTTACGAAAGATGGCAGGCATCCGGCGCTGACCTTTGAGCAGTTGACCTACATCCGTTCGGTGGAAGAATCCAAGGCCCTCAACGAGCGCAAGGAGCCGATGATTATCATCTCGGCTTCGGGCATGGCAGAGACCGGGCGAATCCTGCACCATTTACGCAACAACATCGAGAATCCGCGCAACACGATTTGCATCGTCTCCTGGCAGGCGCCCGATACGCTGGGCCGCCGCCTGGCCGACCGCGAGAAACGGGTGAAGATCTTTGGCGAGCCATTCGATGTGCGCGCGGAGATTGCCACCATCGGCGGACTTTCGGCGCACGCCGGGCAAGACTTGTTGACCGAGTATGCCCTGCGGCTCAAAGGCCAGGCCAGGGGTATCTTCCTGGTGCATGGCGAGCAGAAATCTGCGATGGCTTTGAAGGAGAAACTGACCGAGCAGGGTTTTTCGCGGGTGTATTACCCGGAGTTCAGGTCGAGCGTGGAAATTTAAGGTATAATCCCGCCCGCACGCAGCGCGATTTTTCAAATCGCGCCACTGGAGAGGTGCCGGAGTGGTTGAACGGGGCGGTCTCGAAAACCGCTGTGGTCCTCGTGGCCACCGAGGGTTCGAATCCCTCCCTCTCCGCCAGGGAAAACGCGCCCGTGAGGGTGCGTTTTTTTTGGACATGGATTGCTTGGACGAGCGCAGATTCGTGATTGTTTTTCCAGTAGTTCCAAAAGGAGATGCTATTCAGCAAATGGGGGCTGGATTTTGGGCGCGAAGCAAAAATTCATCAGAATTCAAGCAGACGATTAAACGCAAAACGGGCGTTCTCATCGAGAACGCCCTTCGACAGGCTCGATAGGTTTGTGCGGCGGCTTGGGGCAGTTAAGTTGAAATGGGGTCGCGGGAGCGCACGAGCGCCTCAAGAAGCCGCCATGCGAACCTTGTTCCAATAGCGGTACAGCCCGTCTGCCGACATCCCCAACGGATTCGCCAGGTCGAAGGTTGCGATGCTTTCCTCGCTCAATCCCATAGCCTGCGCTTGTTCGTTCATCCACTCGGTGAACATACGGCGCAGGTCTTCGATGGCGTACCCGCCGGGCATCACCCTTTCCAGCCAACCGGCCGCTTCGCTCAGGTTTTTGTCTACTTCAGCCAGGTGCCATTCCACGTCTTCGAAGAGGCCGAAATGTGTGGGGGCGATGCGCTTGAAATGTAATCTTTGCAGACGTGTGATGGTCTCATGCCAGCGCTCCAGGTGCAATTCTGGCGGTGGCATGGGGACGCGCAGGTAGGGGTAATTGGGCATGCGCACTCCGCCAACATCGCCCGAAAAACATACATCCTCGAAGAGATAAGCCATGTGATGCTCGGCGTGACCCGGCGTGTGGAGACAGATGAAGCGCAGATTGCCGACTTCGATTTCTTCCTCGTCTTGCGCGATTCTCAAGTTGCTTGGCGGGAGGGGGAGGAATTCTCCCCACAACGTATCCATCGCCTCGCCGTAAATGCGCGCCGCGCTGGCCAGTAATTTCTCCGGGTTTTCCAGGTGCGGCGCCCCGGCGGGATGGACGATGACTTGCGCGCCCTCCCGCGCCAGATGACCAGACGCCCCGGCATGATCCAGGTGAATGTGCGTGACCAGGACGTGCGTCACGTCGCGCAGAGAATAGCCCAGGGCGGCCAGAGCAGATCGAAGTCCGGGAAGAGTCGAGGCGGGTCCGCATTCGACCAGCGCGATGCCATCGGCGTGCGGAATTCCATAGGCGGCAATCGCTTGCTTGTGTCCTTGAAAATTCAAGTCAAGTGGGATAACAGAGGCCTTTGCCATACGTTCTCCTGTGTGAAGAGGTGCGCAGATACGGTAGAAAGTTCTGCCGAAAGATTGGCGCCGCAATAGATTCGGCACACTGGCGTGTTGCGTTCCAACAACGAAGTATACAAGGTTTCGCTTCCCCGGTGTCCGCCAAACGACTCGGCCATAAGCAAAATGACGACCGGCTGCAATTTGCGCCTTTGCAGGTCATCTACTGCCGCCAGAAGCGTGGGGAAGGCCGTTGGTGTGATCAGGATGGCGCTGCTGCCCTGGGGCAATTGCCCGGCCTGCGCTGCCAGCAGGTCGGCAATGGAAAGGTCGCTTTCGGCTTCGAGAAAGGCCAGCGTCTCGAGGAGTTTTCCCTCTTGACGCACGCTGCGCTCGGCCGGGATGACCGTGAAGGTGTGCCCGGCCGTCACCAGGCCCACAGCGCGCCGCTGAGCCAGGAAATAATGCGCCAAAGAAGCCGAAATACTCACGGCGTATTCCAGCGTGGAAGGCGGCAACTCGAAGCGTGGACGTTTTCCAAACATCCATGCGCTGTTAGGCAGAGGAGGCTCGTAAGGCTTCTGGGCGTGGATGCTCGACTGGGCGTCTAGAAAAAGCCAGACTTCGGCTTGCGGGTCTTGCTCGAATTCTTTGACGATGAGCCGGCCGCGCCGCACGCTGCTGGGCCAGTGAATGCGTTTCATGGGGTCGCCTGGCGCATACTCGCGCACGCCCGCCGCGTGAGGCGTGACATCTTGCGCCTTGCGGCGAATGACCTGTCCGCCTGGCAACAAGCCTGGCGGAGAGATGAACGAATCAATTTTGTATATCATCGGCAAAACGACCAGCACGTCTTGGGCTGGGATGACCTTTTCGACGCGGAACAGACCGAAGGGGTCGCCGGAAATCAAACGAGTAGGTCCCAGCCTGAAGCCGCCGCGCTGAGTCAGCCAGGTGCGGGCGATATAGGTACGCTTTTGCCGCCCTCCCACCCAGGTCAACAAACGGGAACCGGCAGCCGCGGGTAAATTGGTTTCGTTGAACAGTTCGATCCATAACTTGCCTAGTTTGGCGTGGTTGGCCAGTTCGAAATGCTCCTCGAACACGTCGCCCACGCTGGCGCGCAGAGAACGGGCGCGCCTCTCCACGCTCAAGCCGCGCAAGGACAGTTTTGCCCACAGCCAGGAGCCGCCCAACAGGAACAATCCCAAATAGAATAGCCGGGCATAGATTTCGCCCGCGCCAACGATGACTCCCACCGCACCACACAACAGCAGGAGAATTGCCAGAAGGCGGCCGCTTTTCATCCTTTTTGACCCATAGAGGCGCGGTAATCGCCGCCGGGAGCGGGCACGTCTTCGATGATTTCTCGCACAATACGCTCGGCGCTGACCTCGCGCAGACGCGCTGCCGTCCCCACGATGATGCGATGCGCCAGCACAGGCACGGCCAGGGCCTGCACATCGTCCGGCAAGACGTAGTCGCGCCCAAGCAAGGCGGCGCGCGCCTGCGCCGTGCGAAACAACGCCAAACTACCGCGCGGGCTGGCGCCCAGGTATACATCATTGCTTTGACGGGTACGGCTGACCAGGTCAACGATATAACGTTTCAAGATGGGCGACACGAAGACCTGCCTGACGCCCTCGACTGCCTCCAATACCTCTTGAGAACTGGCAACCGCCTGTAAATCTTCGATGGGATGCCGAAGTTGCTGATCTTCCAGGATGCGCATCTCTTCCTTGTGACCTGGATAGCCCAGGCGGATGCGCATCAAGAAGCGATCCAATTGCGCTTCGGGCAAGGGGAACGTTCCTTCGTATTCGATGGGGTTTTGCGTTGCCAGCACCATGAACGGCTTGGGCAGGACATGTGTCACGCCGTCTACGGTCACCTGATGTTCTTCCATGGCCTCCAAAAGGGCGGCTTGCGTTTTGGGGGTAGCGCGGTTGATTTCATCGGCTAGAACGATTTGGCCCATGATAGGTCCGGCGCGGAACTCGAAGGCGCGCTTTTTTTGATTGAAGATGGACATGCCAGTCACATCGCTGGGGAGCATGTCTGGCGTAAATTGGATTCGATTGAAAGAACAGTCCAACGAGCGGGCCAAACTGCGCGCCAGGATGGTTTTTCCCACGCCTGGAACATCTTCAATCAAGATATGCCCCTGGCACAACAAGCCAATGACAATCCATTCGATAGACTGGCGTTTCCCTACCACTACTTTTTCGAGGTTCTCGATGACCCGTTCGCCAAACGCTTGGATATCAGCCATGCCATCATCCTTTCCGATGAATTTCTCTGTGATTGTAAGGGGAATTGCTGGAATGGGCAAGTGAAACGTTTTTGCAGTGGACTCGCCCATACAATTACTCTAAAAAGCCTTCGGGATGGTTATCCCGATGAAAGTCTCCTGGCTGTCGAAGGTTTTCCTTTTCGTTCGTGCCGCAGTTGCCTGTCCAGGGCAAGTTGCAAAAAGGCGGGTGAGGGGCTTGATAATATTCATTTCAACTTGACATAATTTATTATTTTGTTATAATGAAATTGACATTTTGAATTTGTGTGAAATATTCTTCAAGTTTGTTGGAGGTCTGTTGTGTATCCTGCGCTCAGTCATTGCCCGATTTGCAAAAGCGAATTGGTGGTCAGTCGTTTGCATTGCCCGTCGTGCGATACCACGATAGAAGGACGCTTTGCAGCCAGCCATTTCGCCAATTTGACGGCAGAACAGTTAGACTTCATCGTGACGTTTGTCCGTAATGAGGGCAAACTGAACCGCATGGAGGACGAACTGGGGCTATCGTATCCCACCATTCGCAATCGTTTGTATGAGGTCATCCGTGCGCTGGGCTTCGAGCCTGGCAAAGAAGAAACGCCAGCCATCAGCCCGCAAGAGCGCAGCCGCATTCTGGAAGACCTGGACGCAGGCAAGATTGACGCTGCAACGGCCATGCGCTTGTTGCGCGGCGAGGAGGAATGACATGTCTATCCGTATACCAGTTGGGGCTTCTCCGCGCATCCAGATTCAAACTGTGGAAGGCGACCTGCGCCTGGTCGGGTGGGAAGCGGAGGAAATCTTGCTCAAAGTGGACGCCGACGCTTTGTCTTTGCAGCAAGACGAGCAGCTCATCGCCGTCTCTGCTTCGACAGACCTCTCGTTGAATGTCCCCAAGAATGCCAGCGTGCAAGTCCAAACTGTGGATGGCGATATGTCGGTGCGTGGACTGACCGGATCTCTGGAAGTGGAGTCGGTCAACGGGGATGCGTCTCTGCGCGACATGGGCAGCGTGACCCTGGGCGCGATCGATTCGGACTTCAGCCTGCGAGGCGCCAAAGGAGATGTCTTTGTCCGCAGTGTGGGAGGCGACGCCTCTCTGCGCGATGTAGGGGGCAGCCTGCGCCTTGACTCGGTCTCAGACGATTTATCGGTGCGCGAGGTGGGCGGAGGCGTGAAAGTAGACGTAGACGAGGATGTGATCATCCACTTGAATCCGCGCCCTGGGCAGGAATACACCATCACCGCGGGCGATGATATCTTGCTGGTTCTGCCGGCGGAGGCTAATGTCACTCTTGCCATCCGAGCCGATGACATCAACATAGATTGGCCCGGCATTGCAACGCACGAGGAGGGTGGTTCGCGCGTAGTGACCCTGGGAAATGGCGCCGCGCGCGTGGAATTGGACGCCGGCGGCGACGTGGTAGTGACCAACCGGCCAGATGCAGCCGAATCGGCCGATGAGTATGGCAATTTTGCGGGCATGATGTTCGATTGGGACGCCTGGGGCCGAGAAATCGGTGAGCACTGGGGTGGCTTGGGGCGCAGTGTGGGGGAACGCATTTCGCAGCGCGCTCAGGAGGCGGCGCGCCGTGTGGAACGTAAGGTAGAAGCCATGGCCAGGCAAAAGGAGAGGCAGGGACGACACATGCACTCTGCCCGCTGGAAGTGGGATTTTCCGGCCGGCAAGCCCCCTAAACCTGCCGCGCCCGTTTCCGAGGAAGAGCGTATGATGATTTTGAAGATGTTGGAAGAGAAGAAGATTACCGCCGAGGAAGCCGAAAGATTGTTGGCCGCGATAGAGGGAGGCCGCTGATGTCTTCTGAGGAACGGAAGGTCATTTTGAAGATGGTGGAAGAGAGCAAAATCACAGCCCAGCAAGCCGCGCAATTGCTGAAGGCGCTGGACGAGCAATTGACCGCCGGTGAAATCAATGCTCTCGATATGGAGATGCCCGTGGAAGAGCAGCCCGCTTTGAGGTCCGCGCGAGACGGGGATGAGTTCGAACAGGTCAGAGCGCGGGCACAGCGGTTTGCGTCTATCCCGTTGTGGCTGGGCATCTCGATCACGCTGTTGTCTGCTTACTGGTTGTTTGCGCTGGTGCAGAGGTCGAATTACGGCTTTTGGTTTTTCTGCGCCTGGTTGCCCCTGTTCTTCGGGGTGCTGCTGGCGGCGCTTTCGGTTAGCGGCCCAAACACACGCTGGCTGTACGTCAATGTTGACCAGCGTTCAGGCGAATGGCCGCGGCATATCACTTTGGGCTTTCCCTTGCCGTTGGGACTGGCATCTTGGTTGTTGCAGAATTTCGGTCACTATCTGCGCGGTATGGAACGCCGGCGGGTGGAGGAGATGTTATCCCTGTTGGCTACCGCTAATGTCCGCGAGCCGCTCATCGTGAACGTTGACGAAGGGGAACGTGGAGAGCGGGTGCAAGTTTATATTGGCTAACGGAGGTTCGATATGGCAAGCGTCGAAGAGCGCATGAAAATCTTGAAGATGATCGAGGAAGGTAAAATCAGTGCCGAAGAAGGCGCTAAACTGTTGAGCGCGTTGAGCGAGGGACGCACGGCGGGAGGAGCGGCTGCGCCGCGCGGCGCCCATGCCGGGCGCATGTTGCGCATCCGCGTGACGGATGTCGCCAGCGGACGCTCGAAAGCCTCGGTGCAGATTCCGTTGGCGCTGGTAGATGCCGGCATGAAGATTGGCGCCCATTTTGCGCCCGAAGTGGAAGGGGTGGATATGTCCAACGTCATAGAGGCACTGCGTTCTGGCGTGACCGGCAAAATCATTGACGTGGTGGACGAGGAAGACGGCGAACACGTGGAGATTTTCGTGGAGTAAGACCATGCTCGGGCCAGGTCGCAGCCAACCTTGCACGGTCCAATCCGAGCAAGAGCAGCAGCCACAATCCTAGCCGCCCTTGAACGCTGGCTTGGATGGCATGTCGCCCAACTTCGGCGGCATCTCCGTGCCAAACCAGATAGAGATGCGGAAAGAACAACACAAAAAAGCCCAGCGCCAGCCAGGCAGGCGAGCCAGCGCGCCAAACCTTGCCGTACAGGGCAGCCGCAAGCGCCGCCAACGTCAGCGCGCCTGCCAGCCAGAGCGAATCTGGGAACAGTAAGCCGCCAAACAACCACGCCAGGGGTGGGTCATATTGAGGGGGCGCATAACCGCGCAGGTCGTCTGGCGCAAGCAAGTCGCCGAGATTTTGCCAGGGAGAGAGCAGCGTATAGGCTGGATGATCCAGCAAGAAGTGAATGTAGACCTCCTTGCCGCGCTTGTACAACCAGCGTTCCATTTCGTCCAAAGCGCTGGCGTTGAAGATCGCAAAGCCGCCGCTGTCTGCATAGCCACCGCTCAACGCCAACAGGTCGGGCGTCACCGGCATGCCGCGCGCCTCGAAGTACGCTACGAACGTTTCGTTTGGCAGAATACGGTGCAAGATGGTGTTGGTCAACGGATAGAGCCAGCGTGGAAGGGTGGGCGTTTCGGAGATGTGCAGGTTGAACAAACAAAACCAAATGAGCAGGGCGCTGACTGCCCAGTAGACACGCTGACGCGCAGTCAACAGGCCAACCAGAATCAAGAGCGCCGCCAACGACAATCCAAGATACACGTTGGTCTCGCGCGCGCCAATCCACCAGGCAAGCAGGAAGAGGAGGACCGGCAGCATCTGCCAGCGCCACTTCGGCAGCAGCGCCAACCAAACTGCCAGGATGGCCGCCATTAGCGAAATCGAAAGCGCTTCGCTTTGGATGATGTGATTCCACATTTGCACGGAAGGCGCCAGGCTGAAACCCAACAGCAGGCCAAAGGCAGCCACTCTCAGCCAGCCCGAATGCAGGCAACGACTCACACTCCATGCCAGCGCCAGCCAGGCCAAAGCCGAGAGCGCCGTTTGCGCCGCGTCAATTGCTAGTGGAGTACTGCCTGTCAATTTGTAGAGCGCCGCTGCGCCCCAAGGCTTGGTGTGCGTCCATAAGCCGCTTTCGTTCCAGGCGTAGTGGGTGGCGGGGAAAATGTAGTCAATGCTGTCGGGTAGCCATTGCGCCTGTTGTACTTGCAAATGGCTGCCAAGTTGCAACACCAGGTAGCCTAATGTCAGCTCGCCCATGGCCAGACGCTGCCGATGGGTCGAGCCGGGCGGCGGGAGAGACACAGGCAAGGGGAGAAATTGTCCGAACCAATCCAGGATGGGCCGGCGCAGAACCGCCAGCAGAATCACAGCGGCCAGGCCGCTGGCAAAGGCCAGCCAGAGCAGCGATGGCTGGAGACGCCCAAAGTAGGCAAAACGCCGAATCAACGGAATCCAGCCCAGCCCGGCGGGGAGCGCAAGAGCGAAAACCCCAACGGCGAGGAAAAACAGTTCGAACAAATGTTGCCGCTTGGAAAGCCAGGCTTCGAGTCTGTCCGTTGGCTTCGTCCACAGCCAAAACAAGCCCAGCGAAAGGCCTGCCAGTGCTGCCCCCTGTATAATCAGCATCCCCCAACGTCCCGCTGAAAAGCCCAAGAATCCGCCACTCTCGGAGGGTTCTGCCAGCAGAGAAGCAACGACCAACAGGCCGCTCGATGCTGTCGCCGCCAGGTAGACAAAGGCGATTTTCAGCCAACGACTGAATTTTTGCATGTCGAATCTCGTCGCCTGGTTGCAACATCCCTTGGAGGAACGAGGGGGCAAATTACCCGCGGCAGCATGAACGTCGCCCGGTAGGGCCGCAACATGTGAGACGTTATTCCTTGGGAACACCCACCTGGAGCATCCCCTCTACCACGCGCACTGGATAGGCGGGGATATCCACAACGGCAGGCATTTGCATGACCTTGCCTGAGCGTATATCGAATTCTGCGCCGTGACGGGGGCAGACGATGTTGAAGCCTTCCAGGTCACCGTCGCCGAGCGGGCCGTCATCGTGCGTACAGACATCGCCAATGGCAAAGTATTGTCCTGCGATGTTGAAGACCACAATGGGACGGTCGCCCACATCTACGAAAAGGCGTTCTCCGTTGGGCAATTCCGAGACCGGGGCGATTTCGACGTATTCGATGTTTGACTCGTCAAGGGTTGTATAGTTGAACATGTACGTGCCTACTCTACCAGAGCATCGCTCGCTTCGCCGAGGCCATATACGCCTGCCTTCAACACTTTTAGCGAGAGCAAGGCGCATTTCAGGCGCACGGGGCCAAGGTCGATGCCAAGCATATCCAAAACATCTTGCTTGTTGAGGCGTTTCACCTCTTCGAGAGGTTTGCCGATGATAGACTCGATCAATAAATCTGCGGAGGCTTGCGAGATAGCGCAACCCTTTCCATCGAAGGCCGCTTCTTTTATGACGCCATCTTCCCCTACACGAATGGTAATCTCAATATGATCTCCGCATAGCGGGTTATCATCTTCGAAATAAATATCATGCGGGTCGAGATGACCACGATAGAGCGGGGTTTTGTATCGTTCGATGATTTGTTCGCGATAGAGATCATCCATGAGAATGTTTACCCAAACACCTTTTTGACGTGATAGAGGCCTTCGACCAGCAGGTCTACTTCTTCCTTTACGTTGTACAAATAGAAACTGGCGCGGGTGGTGGCTGTGATGCCAAACTTCTCGTGCAGCGGTTGAGCGCAATGATGACCGGCGCGGACGGCGATTCCTTTCCCGTCCAGGATTTGCGCCACATCGTGGGGATGCACCCCCTCGAGCGTGAACGCGGTCACGCCACCCTTGTGCTGCGCGCTGGGCCCAAACACGGTCACGCCTGGAATTTCTTCCAACCGCTCGAGAGCGTATTCCGTTATCTCATGCTCGTGCGCCGCGATAGCGTCCATCCCAATCGAAGTCAGGTAATCCACGGCTGCGCCCAAGCCAATCGCTTCGGCGATGGCCGGTGTGCCGGCCTCGTACTTGTGCGGCAGAGAATTGGGTACGAAGGAACGCAGGTGAACAGTCTTGATCATATCGCCCCCGCCCAGGAAGGGCGGCATGGCCTCCAGCAAGGCCGCTTTGCCGTACAGGATACCGATGCCGGTGGGACCGCACATCTTGTGTCCAGAAAAAGCCAGGAAATCTACATCCAGCGCGCGCACATCTACTGAAAAGTGCGGCACCGATTGCGCTCCGTCCAGCAAGGTCACGGCGCCGGCCGCATGAGCCAGCGAGATGATCTCCGCCGCCGGGTTGACGGTGCCGAGGACGTTGGACATGTGTGTAAACGAGACCAACTTCGGGCTTTGGTCTAGAAGCGCGCGGTAAGCGTCCAAATCGAGCAAGCCGTCGTCGGTGACAGGGATGAATTCGAGGCGAATCCCCCGTTCCCGTTCTAACATGTGCCAGGGCACCAGGTTGGAGTGATGCTCCATTTCGGTCAAAATCACCAGGTCGCCTTTTTCCAAGTTGGCGCGTCCCCAGGTGTAGGCTACCAGATTGATGGACTCGGTCGTATTGCGGGTATAGATGATTTCTTTTGCCGAATCTGCATGGATGAAACGCGCGATCTTCTCACGCGCGCCCTCGTACAAAGCAGTGGCTTCTTCTGCCAGCGTATGCACGCCGCGGTGAATGTTGGCATTCGAGCGCCGATAAAACTCGTTCATCGCCTCGATGACCGCGAGAGGCTTTTGTGATGTCGCTGTGGAATCGAGATAAATCACGCGCGCGCCGCCGGCGGTCTGGCGATCGAGGATGGGAAAGTCTTTGCGGAGGAGGTCGGTGTTGAGCATGGGAATGTAGAGTCGTACACAGGCACCTAATAATCGGGAAGAACTTTTTCCTTCTTCAAGGGCTTCTTGGCAGGACGAATATGCTCAGAGGTAAGCGGATACCACAGGATACGGTCTGGCACCATCCAACCGTCTGTCAGGAAGACGTTGGAGCGGAATTGTACTGCTACCATTTTATGATCTACTTGTACAACGATGCCTTTCAGCCAGCCGCGGGTGCGTTCCTTGGCAATTTCATGATCGCAAAAAACTTCTACGCTGTCGCCCACCTCGAAGGAATGTTCAGCGCCTGGCGCGCGCATGTAGGAATACTGCGGGCGGTTCAATCGCTCGATTTTTCGTGTTTCTGCGCTGCTGGTGGTCCGTTTTGTCTTTATGATAGTCATTCCAAGCCTCAAGGATTGTAAAAGATTGAGTCCACTGCAAAAAGATAAAAAATCGAACCGCTGCCCCCTTTACCCTGCGGGTACTTCGTGGTGAAAATTCAAGGTTTTTGCAGTGAAAACAAAATTATTATCACACTTTTGTTCATTCGCCAAGCATTTTGTGCAAAGTAGCGCTTTGGAATCGTTCTCGCACGCCTTCGAAGGGAATGCGCTGCATAATGGGGTCGAAGAAACCCTGCACCAAGAGAACTTTTGCCTCTTCGATGGGAATGCCGCGTGATTGCAGGTAAAAGAGCGGTTCTTGTTCCAGTTTGCCGACGGTGGCGCCGTGTGTGCAGCGCACGTCGTCGGCCAGAATTTCCAGGCCGGGGATGCTGTCGGCGCGAGCCTGGTCACTGAGTACCAGGTTGCGATTGGCCTGGTAGCCATCCGTTTTCTGGGCGCCGGGGGCGACGTAAATCATCCCCTGCCAGACCGAGCGGCTCTTGCCTTTGAGCGCGCCTTTGAAGAGCAAGTCGCTGGTGGTGTTGGGGGCCAGGTGATTTTGCTGGGTGTCGTGGTCGAGATGCTGGTTGCCATCCGTGAAGTAGAAGCCCGACATGCGTCCCTGCGCGCCCTGGCCGGCCAGGTCGAGTTCGGAGAAATTCTTGGTCAGGCGGGAGCCAATGGCGCCGAAGATCCAATCCAGTTGGGCGTCGCGTTCGACGCGCACACGCTCGTGGCTGAAGTTCCAGACGTGCCTGCCCCACGATTGCAGTTCCACGAAGCGCAGAGAAGCACCTTGCAAGACCTGAATTTCGACCAGCCCGGCGTGCATGGCGTCGGTGCCGGGTTCGTCGGGCGAGGCGGCTTCGTGAATATATGTCACTGAGGCGCCTTCATCTACCAGCACGAGCAGGTGCGAAACGTGCGCAAATGCGCCCGGCCCCCACAGAATGCTGTGCAGCGGGGCCTCGACCTGCACGCCCTTGGGGACGTACAGCGCGACGCCGTTTTGAGCCAACGCGCCTGCTAGAGCCGCAAATTTGCCCTCTTCGGGAGAGACGGTGCGGCCAATCATTTTAGCAACCAGGTCGGCATGTTTGCGTTCGGCGGTTAGCAGGTCGGTAAAAATGACGCCCTGAGCGGCAAGTTTTTCATCCAGGTCAACGGTCGCGCCGCCGGGAAGCAGGAGAATCTGACCGCCATGCTCTCCATCGGCCAGGGGCCTCATCAAATCTTGACGGACGGGCGGCAGGTCTTCATGTGCGCCCGCTTTGGGAAGGGTAAATTTATCTGCCGGGAGTTGGCGGATGTCGGTTCGCCGCCAGGCTTCCAGCGAGGTATCGGGCAGGCTCAGTTTCTGGAATTGATTCCAGGCTCGTAAGCGGTATTCTTGCAGCGCGCCAACTGCGCGGACATCCGATTCAGAAAAGGAAAACGTTTTCGCCAGAGCGCGTTGGGAGCGGGAGGAAACGATAACTTTGGGTTTTTCTTCCATGTTTTTCTCTATTCCGGTGGTCGAATAGGGCTATGTGAAACGAAGGCCGTATCGAGACCAGGTAATCAGTTTGGTATAGGTGGCAATGTTGGCCATTGGTCTCGATACGTCCCGTAAAAAGCATGCGGGACTACTCGACCAATAGATCTACCCAATACTCCCTTCCATTTGGAGTTGGATGAGGCGGTTCATTTCGACGGCGTATTCCATCGGCAGTTCTTTGACCAGCGGCTCGATGAAGCCGGAGACGACCATGGTGGTTGCTTCTTCTTCGCTCAGGCCGCGGCTCATCAGGTAGAACAACTGCTCTTCGCCGACTTTGGATACTGAGGCTTCGTGACCGATGGTGACATCATCCTCGTCAATTTCGATGTAAGGATACGTGTCGGAGCGGGATTGTGGGTCGAGCAGGAGCGCGTCGCAGACGACGTTGGATTTGACGCCTTTTGCGCCTTTATAGACCTTGAGCAGGCCGCGATAGGAAGCCCGTCCGCCCGCCTTGCTGATGGACTTGGAGGTGATTTTGCTGGAGGTGTTCGGGGCGAAGTGAATCATCTTCGAGCCGGCATCCTGAATCTGACCGGGACCGGCGAACGCCATCGAGAGCATTTCGCCGTGCGCGCCGGGTTCCATCAGGTAGCAGGAAGGGTATTTCATGGTCAGCTTGGATCCCATGTTCGCATCTACCCATTCGTGACTGGCATCGCCATAGACTTTAGCGCGCTGGGTGACCAGGTTATAGACGTTGTGGCTCCAGTTCTGGATGGTCGAGTAGCGCGAGCGGGCGCCGCGCTTGACGATGATTTCGATGACGCCGGAGTGGAAGGAATCGGTGGTGTATTGAGGTGCGGTGCACCCCTCTACGTAATGCGCTTCCGCGCCCTCATCAAGGATAATCAGCGTGCGCTCGAACTGACCGACATTGGCGGTGTTCAG
>DAOUCM010000151.1:0-1628 GCA_034431895.1 Anaerolineales bacterium | reverse complement strand
ACGCCGACCATGTTGGCGAGCGTCAGCGGCTTGTCGTCCGCGGTCATGATCTTGGTGTTTTGCAGGGATTTAAGGATGGGATTCAACACGCCTGTGGCTCCCATCATGGCGGAAAGCCCAAACCCCAGCACCGCCATCAGCGCGCCCATCATGCCTTCGCCAGTGCGGTAGGTGATCCCGCTGGCGCAGCCGCCGGCCAGCACCATGCCAAAGCCGAAGATCAGGCCACCGACGATATTCGCGCCCCACATGAGCGGCTTGGGAGCGAGGGTTACAGTGCCCGTAAATGCCAGGATCGAGAAACCGATCATCTCGACCAGGATGGCAACGGACAGCGCCTTGAACAGCGTGAAATCTTTGCCCAGGATGATGTCACGGAAGGCGGAGTTCATGCAGAAACGGCCGCGTTGGAGGGCAAATCCAAACAGGACGCCGACAATTAAGCCAGAAACGATGGGGGTCATAACATTCTCCTTGTAGTGAATTTGGTACCGCAAAATTTATTCTGCTCACAAGGCGAGATACCCTTCGACATGGCTCAGGGCGAGAATCTCGCGGTACGTTGTTACTATTTATTTCCCAGCACTTCGATCAGGATGCTGTGATTGGGGCCGTCCACCTGCTTGACGCTGAGGATTTTGTGGCCGTTCTTCTCAGCGCTGCGCGGAATGCGCTCCACCGAGAGTGGGTAGTCAATCAGCACTTCAAGAATTTCACCCTTCTTCATTTTCTTGAGCGTGGTCATGGTATCCACATCGGGGTAGGGACAAATCTTGCCGCGTTCGTCAATCGTTTTGGTGGGGGTAACGTCTGCCATTTTTTACTCCTTGTTTGCTGAAAATCTTGGACTGGAAACGTCCCGAAGGCTCTCGTCAATCATCCTGGTTTGCGCAGTAAACCTTCGGGACGATGCTTTAGTACGAGAAGAATTTGGTTGCGCCTTCCGCCATCAGCAGGAAGTCAGCCGCCATGCGGACTTCGACTTCCTCGCGCAGGTCTTCCTTCTTGATGCCTTTATTGGGCAGGCCAAGTTCGCACAAAATGAACTTGCCATCCAGGGTCACGATGGAGTCGTACAGGTACATCGGATCGGGAAGGCCAGGCATGCCGTTGAGTTTTTCCAGTTCGCCTTTCACCAGCATTTTCGCTGCGCCGGGCTGGAAGAACATCAACACCTGATCGCCGGTGGCAGCCGCGGCCGCGCCCATGACCAGGGCGGCCATCACGCTGTCGGCGTCGCTGTGATTGCACATGATGACAGTCTTGGGCATTTCATCGCTCATGATATTTTCTCCTTGAAAAATTTTTTTTGAGACCATCCCGAAGGTTGTTGTGAAAGCAGATGGCTATCTGGAAAACCTTCGGGACGTTCCTTGTCAATCAGCCGCCGCAGGCGCGGTTGACAGGGATTCCTGAACCTGCGCCGCCTTTTCCTTCACCGCCTGGAAGTACATCGCCAGCGGACGGTACGCGAGGTGCGACCACTTGCCAAACGGCACTTCCAGCACCAGCATGGGTGTCAGCACAACCAGATGTGCCGCGTACATGTAATAGGTCGGCAGGGGCAGGTCGAGATAGCGGAAGGTATGCACCAGGATGCCGCTGATCGTGGTCAGGATGAGCAGGAT
>DAOUCM010000150.1:0-2250 GCA_034431895.1 Anaerolineales bacterium | reverse complement strand
CGAAGCCAAAACCGAAGCGCTGCGCGGGCAAAAAGAACGCCAGCGATTGCTGGAGCGGATACAAAACTATCTTTTGAGCCAGCAGATGAAAAAGGCGCAGGAAGCCGCGGCACGTCAAGCCCAACACCGCGCCATGGAGGCCAAAATCGAGCGCATGGAAGCGGAGGAGGAATATATTGTCCGATTGGAAGAGCAAATCAAGGCTCGCTATCGGCGACCTTCCGATGACCAACCGCCACCAGATGCGGTGACTATCCCGCCTTTGACAGCAGAGCAACATGCAGCGTTGAAGAATTGGAATACCGCTGCACAAGTTGTAACTTATGGTTTTACTACATTGGTAGGGGCGCTTTCGGTTTTTATTGCTACGAAAAATCCCTGGCTGGGAATTGTTGGTGCAGTGGCAGGGGCCATGTGGGGCGCTTATGAAGTAAGTTGCCTGACCAGCGTTCAAGAAGAATTCGACGCAGCCTATGAGCGGTCAGGGAGCGTAACGGTTTGGCGAGAAGGCTGGAGACTTAATGTAGATGCGAACAGCGGCGACAACACCTACACCCAAGCCAATGGGCCGCTGTCGGCCTTGTATGTGGCTGGCACAACATTGATTTTGACTGTTAAGATACCTTGAGATGTATGCAGCAGCCAAAGCGGACCTCTTCGTGCTGCACACCATAGTCCCCACCTTACAAAATTGTAAACTTCGGCCTCTTGCATTCGCGTCCACCATTCTGCATAATAATATAAACACCCTGCAGGGAGGACTCCCATGCGCGCGACTTCCCAAAAAATCACCTTACTTGTAATCGCCCTCCTGCTCCTGGCAGCCGTCACCTGGCTGACACGCCCGGCGCAGGCCTGCCCGCTGGCGGCCGGCTGCCATCATCCTTGCTGCCGCGCCGTCGAATATTATTGGGACTTCTATGGCACGCGCAAATGCAAATGCACCGAATGGGACTACGTCTGCCTCGGCCAGGTCCAGCCGCCCCTGCTGGACGCCGAACTCACCTGCACCGCCTGGGGCAGCGGCGGCTGGTGCGCTGGCGCGCTCACACTTGAGTTGACCGCTGCCGACCCGCACGGCGGCGAAGTGATGATCTCCGGCAGCGTGAATCCCCTTTCGGGGACAGGCGGCGCGCCCTTCGCCTGTCCCGCCTCGGTGGGCGAAACCACCTGTCTTGTCCCCCTGCCCGAAGGCGCAGGTGTGGTGGACTACACCGCCGTCGCCGCCTCCACCGGGCTGACAGCCTCCGGCTCGACTCCCTACCAGCGCGACAGCCTGCCGCCCGAAGTTCTCGGCGCGCTGGACGGCCTTCCCGGGCAGAACGGCTGGTACCTCTCTTCCGTGACCGTCACCGCCTCGGCCTCCGACCCCGAACCTGGCTCCGCTCTAGCAGCCTTCACCTACATCCTGGACGGCGGCCCTGCGGCGCCCTGGCCCGGCGTGCTCACCCTCGCCGACGGCCTGCACAGCCTCACGCTACAAGCCGCCGACAACGCCGGCAACCCAAGCCAAACCAACCTGGCCGTGAACGTGGACACCCTCACGCCCGAGCTCACCCTGTCAGTCAACGGCGCGCCCGGCGCAAACGGCTGGTATCTCAGTCCGCTCGAAGTCACCGCATCCGCCAGCGACGCCGGCTCGGGTCTCTCCACCCTGGAATACATGCTGGACGGCGGCGCATGGACGTCCTACACCGCTCCGCTCGACCTGACGGATGGGCGGCACACCCTGCAAGTGCGCGCCAGCGACCAGGCCGGCAACCAGACCGAGACGACCCAAAACGTGAACGTGGACAGCCTGACGCCGCTCTTGAACGCGGCGATCAACGGCACGCCCGGCCTGAACGGCTGGTATATCTCCTCGGTACAACTCTCCGCTTCGGCCTCGGACGATGGTTCGGGTCTCGCCGCGCTGGAGATTGCCCTGGATGGCGGCCCCTTCGTGCCTTACCTGTCTCCCCTCACCATCTCTGACGGACACCACACCTGGCAGATGCGGGCCAGGGACGCAGCCGGCAATTTGACCCAAACGCCCGTGCAGACGCTGAACGTGGACACGATTGCCCCCTCCATCGAGATGCCCGCAGAGATCTCCCTGGGTGAGCGGCTGGACTACAGTTTGCAAGATGCCGGCAGCGGACTGGCCGTCTATCGCGCCGTCATCGAAGACGAAGACGAGCGCTACCCGAAAGTCGTCTGGACGGAAGCCCTCAGCGGCCAGCGAGTGGACGACAGCCTGCTGTGGGATGG